>JANMJD010000073.1:0-39488 GCA_031371195.1 Actinomycetes bacterium
GTGAACTGCACTCGGCGCCACGATCCCCTGATCGATCCGGCGATGGCCTTGGCCAGCGTCGTCTTGCCGGTACCCGGGACATCCTCGATCAGCAGGTGACCCTCGGCGAGCAGGCAGCACAGCGCCAGACGGACGACTTCCGGTTTGCCCCGCACCACCCGATTCACGTTCGCGTGCAGTTTGTCGAACGTCTCGGCGAATCGAACCAATGGAACTCCTCGGGACAACGGTGATCACGCTGGCGAACCAACGCCACCCGGGCGCGGGCCCGACTCCGGCTCGCCGGCCAGCCTACGTCGTGCGTTCGGGAGTCCGCGCACGGTCGATGGCCGGGTGGTCCCTTGTCCGTCGCGACAACCGAGGGCGCTACAGTTTCGTACACCTTCCATGGCACACGTTGCTCCGCACCCCTCAGGGCGTCGACGCCTCGGCACGTACGACTATCCGACGAGTCATCGTGCATTCGAACTGGCGTGCTTCGCCGCATTCGGCGTGCTGTTCGTCGTCGTCGCCGTGCGGGTGGTCACCGGGGTCACGGCAAGTTGGTCGGCGGCAACCGTCGTACGAGCGGGTGCGGCCACCGTCGCCGCATATGCCGTGGCCGATCTGCTGTCGGGTCTGGTGCACCTGCTGTTCGACACATGCTGGTCACCCGACACGCCGATCATCGGTCCGAAGTTCGTCACACCGTTCCGCGACCATCACCGCGACCCGCTGGCGATGACCAAGGGCGATTTCGTGGCGGTCAACGGAGACAACCTGTTCGTCTGCCTGCCCGTGCTCGTTCCCGCCGTGTTGTGGCTCGACGCCAGCCGTCACATCGTCGCCGCCTGCTTCCTGCTCGCACTCGTCGTCGCCGTGATGCTGACCAATCAGATTCACAAGTGGGCCCATCTCGAACGCGTGCCGCGGCTGGTGCGCGCCGCTCAGGATTGCGGCCTGATCCTGTCGAGCGGTCGGCACCAGGTCCACCACACGGCCCCGTTCGCCAGCGACTACTGCATCACGTGGGGTCGAATGAATCCGCTGCTCAACCGCCTGATCCGTGGCGTTGATCGGGCCTCGACCACGCCCTGACCGCCACGAGGCGGTCGACCGCGTTCAGGTGCCGCGCAGGTAGCGGGACTTGCGCAGGAGCGCCCATCGAATGACCGGGCGCAGCGGACCGATCGCCCGTCGCCGCCAACCGACGACGCCGAGCATGTCGCGTACGTAGTCGTCGAAGGTGAAGCGCTGATACTGCAGCACCGCCTGGCTCTCGGCCGTGTCGAGCCAGTCGGTGTGATACGGCGTGGTGCCGAACGCCGCGTCGGGCAGCATGCCGATACCCACGGCCTCGAGCGGCTTGGAGATCAGTTCACGTTGATACAACTGGCAGCGCGGGCCACCGCCGATCAGGAATGTCCTGCCCCAGACCTCGCTCGAATCGATGGCGTTGGCCAACGCCAGACCCACATCCCAGGTGTGCACGAATTCGATGCGGTCGGTCAGCGGGACCTCGAACATCAAGGGGTCGATCGCGCCGAGCACCGCCAGCGGGATGACTGCCCCGAAGCGCAGGATCGCTACCTGCTGACCGCTCTCGTGCAACAGCTGCTCGCAGGCCGCCTTGTGGCGCGTGTAGTGGTCGGTCACACTGATCGGGTCGGCAAGGGTGCGCGGCGGAGCAAGGTGCTGGGTGGGACCGAACAGGGCGAGCGACGAGGCGTAGATCAACTTCGGCGGAACGGGCTGGGCGGCGACCGCGGCGACGACGTTGCTCGTGCCCCCGATGTTGACAGCCTCGGCCATCGCCGGATCCTTGTCGCTCCCGGGCGGGATGATCGCCGCCAGGTGCACGACGATCTCGCAGCCGGCGACGGCGGCGAGCACATCGGCCGGACGGCGGATATCGCCCCACACGACGTCGGCGACGGCCAGTCGCTTCGCCGCCCTACGGTTGGAAGCAGTCGGCAGGTCGAAGCAGCGCACGTCGTGACCCCGGCCGGCGAGTTCGCGCAGCAGGCTGTGCCCGACGTTGCCGAATGGTCCGGTGATCAGAACCTTCATGCAAGGCTCGCCAAGGCCTCGGTCTCCGTGTCGAACATGGTGACGAACGACGAGAAGCGGACGAGATCGAAAACCTTCTTGTAGTGGGGGCTGGCGCCCGAGACCAGGATCACGCTGCCCGCCTTCTTGGCGGTCATCGCCACCGTGATCAATACCGATATACCCGACGTGTTGATGTACTGGGTGTGGGAGAGATCGAGGAGTACGGGCGAGGCGCCATCGCCCGTCACCTGGTCGTATGCCCCCTTGATCTCGACCTCGCCATCGGAGTTCACGTCGCCGTGCAGTTCGATGACGGCCGCGGCGGGCTCGCGGCGGATGTGAACCTGAAGTGCGCTGCTCACGTCGAGGTCTCCTTCGGTTCGAGATGAATGACCATTCGGAACTGACTCCCGAACCCGAGTTCGGGCTCGACGAAGTCGGCTTCATCGACGAGCGCCTTGATCACGAACAGTCCCATGCCGCCCGGAGCCTCGAACCCGGCGAACTGCGCCTCCAGATCCGGTGCCTTGACGTCGCTCGGCGGCGGCCCGGACCGACCCTCGTCGGCCACATCGATCTCCAGGCGACCGTCGTCCATCGTCATCGTGACGAACACCTTGGTGGTGACATCGGAGGCGTTGCCATGTTCCACGGCGTTGATGCACGCCTCGGAGACGGCCGTCTTGACGTCCTCGACCCGGCTGTCGGAGAAGCCCATGATGCGGGCGCACTGCTCGGCGAGCGCCATGGCCAACTTCTCGTACCCCGTCTCGGACGGGATCTTCAACTCGATCGTTCTCAACAGGATCCCCTTTTCTTCTGTGCTACCAGGTGCCGGACTTCCACATCGCACCAAAGACGTCATGGCCCCGCACCCCGATCGATGCGAGGATCCCGATGGCCTGTTCGAGACACTCCATCGCCTCGGCCTCCTCGCTGACCTCGTGCAGCGCGCCGGCGAGATTGTCGAGTGCATTCGCCAGTCCGTGGTCGTTCCCGGCGCGTTCGAAGAGCCCGACACTGGTGCGAAACGACGCAATCGCCTCGGCCGTGCGTCCATCGGCCGTGGCGAGCAGACCCATGTTGTTCCACACCGCGGCCTGCCCGGCAGGGTCCCCGAGTTCGGTGTAGATATCCAGGCTCATCTGCGAGTCCACCGCGGCTCGGTAGAACCGCCCGGACCGCAGATGCACGATGCCGCGGGTCTTGTGGGCCTCGGCCAGCAGGGCGGGGACTCGCGCCGTCTCGGCGAACAACAATGCCAGTTCGGCGAGTTCCTCGGCATTGTCCAGCGCGTCCCTCCGACAATGGACCATGCTCAGTCCGGAGTAGATCCCGGCCGCGATCCCGACGTCAAGATCGCCCTGCAGTTCGTCGATCGCCCGGTCGTACCGACGCTCGGCCTCGTCGTACCGCCCCCAGCGTTCGAACGACCGAGCGGTGCGGTGCAGCAACCCGGTGCGATCGCGGACGGCCGATCCATCGAGCTCGAGCGCCGCGTCGTAATGTTCCACGGCCCGGGCGTACTGCCCGAGCAGATCGGCCAGATCGCCCGCCTCGCTCCGTACCACGAAGAGTTCCGACGGGGCTATGGCGGCAGCAGACCCGTGCACCAGCGCTCGTTCGAAGAACGCCAGCGCCGGCCCGTGGGCCGACTGCGCCACCGACTCGCGGCCGGCGGACACGAAGTTCGACCAGGCTCGCGCCGGGTCGCCGGCCCGCTCGGCGTGGTGGCCGAGTTCAGCCGCCCTCCCCGGCTCGCCGGGCGATCGGGTTGCCTCGATGGCGGATCCTGCACGGGCGTGCAACAGTCGCAGGCGCTCATCGAGTTGCGTGTCGTAGGCGATCTGGCGCAGTAGGGCGTGGGAGAAGCCCGTCCGCCCCGGGCGATCGGCGACAGGCCTCCAGACCCCCGATCGCTCGACCGCCGTGAAGGCCTCGGCCAACTCCGACTCGGCGAGATCACCCCGAGCCATCTCGCGCAGCGTGTCACCGTCGAACTCGCTTCCGAGTACGGCGGCCAACTGGACGGCGACCCGGGAGGCGGTCCCGAGGCGGTCGATGCGGCTCAGCAGTACCGCCGTCAGGGTCGGGGGAAGGTCGCGCTCGATATCACCGGCAAGCCGCCAGCGGGCGTTGGCATCGGCTACGAGCAGTTCCCGCTCACGGAGATCGAACACGAGTTGTTCGACGAAGAGCGGATTGCCGCCCGAACGCTTGAGGATCGCATCGACGAGGTCGGGATCGCCGGCTCCGCCGAGCAGTGTCTCGACCAGGTGACGCACGCCATCGCCGTCGAGGCCCGCCAGCTCGAGCCGCTGATGCGGGAACGTCTGCTCCGACCACGAACGCCGACCGGGTCCCAAGGGGCGCTGATCGATGAGGATCGCGAGGGGAAGCCGGCGCGAGCTGTCAGCGAGCCGGGCGACGAGTGCAGCCGAATCGGCATCGAGCCAGTGGGCGTCACGCAGATGGATGACCACGGGGCGGCGCATGCTTTCGGCCTGCAGCAGATCGTCCACCGCCCGCAGGCACCGTTCGAAGCGGGAGCGCGGATCGTGGTGTTCGTAGGCGGAGCCGTCCCAGCGCAGACCGAGGAGCGCTCCGATGTACGACTGCGACATCCGCAGGCTCCGACAGGCCTCGTGGGCCTCCGTCGTCCCCTGTGCCTCCAGGTCATCGATCGTCGCGTCGATGGTTGCTTCGAACAGTTGGCGTCGATCCTCGGGCGTGGGCCCGAGTTCCTGGAAGAACAGATCGGCCAGGAGGGGAAGAAAGGCGGCAAGCGAACCCGCGGCGCGCTCATTCGCCGGGCACTCGAACCACGAGACATCCTCACTGTCGAGCAGCGTGTGCCGGACGCGCTCCACCAGATGACTTTTCCCGATCCCGGCCTCACCCTCGATGACCAGCGTGCCACCGGGCCCCGTCGTCACCAGACCGACCAGGGCCAGTACTTCCTGGAGTTCGCCGCCCCGCCCGAACAGCGCCGCGCCGTACCGGCCGTGACTCGTGGTTCGCTCCCGACGGGTGAGACGCTTGACCGGAATCGGAGTCGGATAGCCCTTGACCGGGATCGGAGCGAGTTCGTCGAAGACGAAGTCCGCACCGCACGAACGGGCGAAGCCAGGAGAGGCGAGGATCTCCCCAGGGCCGGCGATGGCCATCAAGTGGGCCGCCAGATTGACGCTTTCGCCGACTGCGCCGTATGTCCGACACACCGGCCCGCCGTAGGCACCCGTTCGGGTCAGCCCAAGGGTCAGGCCGCACCGCAACGGCTCGGCCACTCGGTTGTCGCTCGACGGGCCGCACAGGTCGAGCGCGGCTGCGCCCGCACGGGCTGCGACATCCTCGTGGGCCGTCGGTGCACCGAAGGCGACATAGAGGTAGCCCCCCTTGTCGCCCATCGTGATCTGCAGCAGGCAGCCGCCATGGCTCGCGACGACGTGCTGCACCCGGCGCACGAAGCTATCGAACGCGTCGACACCGCGGGCATCGACCAGATCGATCGCCCCGAACCTCACGAAGAGGGCCGCAACCGGTCGTAATTCGGTCAACGACGCCTCCGGCCGATCGCGCAACTGGCCGTCCACCCAGTCGGCGGCCACCGAGGCGTCGAGGCTCACCTCGGGCCACGGGTGGCGGACCGCACCGATGACGCTCGCCGGGTCGAGGACCGCCACACGACCGATGGTGTCGTCACCGGGCTTCCAACGACCGACCTGCAGTCCGGCCACTTCGGCGGCCGTCGGCTCATCGACAACGACCTCGCCCTGCAACGCATGTCGCTCCAGGCCGGCCACCCGGTCGATTCCCGGGCCGGCGATCACATCGACCAGGCGATATTTCACGTCGCCGACTGCCGAGCGTCGCATTTGGCCCGACACCACGGCGACCTTGATCGACAGACCGAAGGGTTCGCCGTCTCCGACGACGAGCGGCGGAAGGCCGGCGATCAATTCCTGCATCCTCAGCGCACAGGAAACCGCTCGCGACGCTCCCGACGACGTGGCCACCCCGCCGTCGGGGGCGACGTCGAACCAGCACATGATGGCGTCACCACTGAAGTCGATGACGCTGCCACCCCAATCGTGGACCTCGTCGGTGAGCGCACCGTAGGCCAGGTTCATCTGGCCGCTGACTCGTTCGGCTCCTCGTCGAGCGCCGAACAGGCGTGTCAGCTCCCGCGACAACGAGGTATACCCGGCAATGTCGGCGAACAATGCCGCCCCGCTCCCCGTGACCGGCAGCGACCGCCGGCGCGCCAGGGCGACGCGACGATCCATCGGTATGTAACCGCTCAGCTGGTGGTCGTCCACGATCCCAACCCGGGTTCGGGTGCGCCGCCGGATGGTGCCGCCCGCGCCGCAACCATCGACAGCGCCAGCAGGGTCACGTCGTCGTCGGGAGGCTCCCCCGCAGCGAACCGCTGCATGCACATCAGGGCGTGATCCACCAGGGAGGCGGCCGTACCGGGAGTGCGGGCGGCATGCTCGACGTCACTGCGAGCCTGGTCGAAGCCGTACATCTGGCGGCTCGGATTGTGGGCTTCGACGAGTCCGTCGGAATAGATCAGCACGAAATCACCGCTGGTCAACACCACTTCGTGCTGCTCGTATTCGACGTCGGCGCTGAGCCCGAGAGGCATGCCGTAGCTCTGCAGTTCCACGAGTTCACCGGCGCGATCAACCCAGTGATACGGATGGGGATGGCCGGCGCTGGCGAACCGAAATACACCGGTCGTCGGATCGACGACGCCGAGGAAGATGGTGACGAACAAGCCCTTCGGGATGCTGTCGGCAAGCAGTTGGTTGACTCGGGAGAGAACCTGCGCCGGTTCCGGCAGGCGTTGAGTCTCGGTTCGCACGGCGGCCCGCGTGGCCGACATGATCAGTGCGGACGCCAGTCCGTGCCCGGCGACATCGCACACCACGACGGCGACCCCACCGGGTTGGCCATCGGCACCGGTGACGGCGAAGACGTCGTAGAAGTCGCCGCTGGCTTCGAGCGCGGGCTCCGAGTAGGCGGCGATGTCGAGCCCGTCCACCTGGGGAAGTTCGCTCGGGATCATCGCCAGTTGCACGGTCCGCGCCAGACGGAATTCGCTGCGGAGTCGTTCGGCATCGGCCAGTTCCAACCGGCGCAGCGTCTTGATATCGGCGAGATCGCGATCGCGTAGCACCGAGACGACCCACGTCAGGATCATCACCACCAGGAGGATGGCAAACACGTACGCCGCGTCGACGATGCTCTTGGCGCGCAGCACCAGCATCACCACGCAGAGCACCAGCGTGGCGATCATCAGCCGCATCACGCCCTGTGAACCGAGCAGGATCGCGGCGACGAGGATGGGCATGGCATACCCGATGATCAGCGCATTGGCCGAGGCCGGGTACAACAGCACGAAGGCCGTCAGGAAGACGTCGGTGGTGATGATCAACAGCCACGCACCGCGCCGATAGAGCGCCGCTCGGCTGTTGGCCAACGCATACCAGAAGCCGACGGCCGTCGCGGCGATCAGCGCCGTGCCCTTCGGGCCCAGCGAGGTATCGCGATCGGGGAACAGGATGCTCGTGATGGTGCTGATCACCGCCGACACGGTGAGGATCGCGGCCATTGCGAACGAGACGCTCGCCAGCAGATGAGCGCGCTCGCGATCGTCGTGGGCCGTCAACCCGCTCGACGGCTGGGTGGCCCGCGAGGCGAATTCTGCAGCGACGGTGCGGCCACGGCGAACCAGCGAACCAGCGTTGTAGGTCACCTCGTCAGTCCCTCTGTCAGTCCCTCTGTCGTTCCCCGATGTCGTACCCCGAGCAACACCGAGTATGGCACGGCCCATCGTGCCTCCCGAACGGCTGCGGCGGTCGTAGTAGGTTCGGGCGCCGTGGTTGAATGCGCGCAGTGACGCCCCGACCCGACGTCGACGGGGGGAGCGATGCACTGCTCGACCGCGTCCTCCCACGCCAGATCCGCGACCAGTTCGAGCGGCGCTACTGGCGCCCGATCGAGGAGGCCGCCGTACTCGAGCGGTTCGTCGACGATCCCGAGTTCCATCGTGATCCGCATGCACATGTGGCCTTGTTCGCCGACCACGGCGTCGTCCACGTCCGCGACGTCGCCCGCCGACTCATCGAGATGGTCGAAGCATTGAACGGGAGGCTGATCGCCGAACGGGACCTGCGTCGACTCCGGTTCATCCAGGGATGTGGCACCCTGACCGCCTATCTGCACGACATCGGCATGGTGTCGGCGACCCCCGAAGGTCGGCGCGCCCATCCCCAGTTCGCCGCACGCGAACCGTTCCGCGGCCGATTCGACGATCTCGCCGAGATGATCCGGACGACCGATGTCGGAGGGATCACGCGCCGCATCGTCGATGTCGACACGCACGAGCCGTTCCCCTACCGCGCGACGACCGTGCTGCGCGAGATCCTCGGTCTGGCGATGTGCCACAGCAAGACGGCCGTTCCGATGGCGGTGTTCAACGACGCCGCGGCGTTGCGCACGAAACTCCAGGCAGCGATCTTCGAACCCCACCCGATGGACGAGCCGGCGGACAACGGCCCTACGGACGCCCAGCGCTGGTACGACGGTGCGCCGGCGGAGTCGTTCGGGTGGTTGGTGGCGAGTTCTCCCCACCAGCGAGCGCTGGCCGCCGACGTGCTCGACTCGATCCGCATCCTGCGCGCCGCCGACGCCCTGCGCCAGCGGGGCACGACCCTGCGGACCAGCGCCGGCTACGAGATCTTCGTCGATCAGAGCACCGGGTTGGCGGTCTACGGACTCCGGACCGCCGACCGGCTCCAATCCTTCTACGTTCGGGTCAGCGGCGATATCGCGGCCGGCGAGGCCAACCTGCGAATCGCCGAAGTCGATGCCGCCGGATCGCTCACCTTCGCCTTTCATCGGGGCGATTTCCACGATGGCGAGGCCCTCGACGCCGCAGTACGGGCGGCGGTGCATGTGATCGCCGATGTGTGGGCCGATGTCGTTCCATCGTTCGCGGGCGCTCACCGGGTCGACGACCTCTCGCCACCGCAAGTCGACTCCCACGACATCGCCATCGTGCTGCTCGCCCCGGCCGGGATGGCACGGTTCGTCGGACGCGTCGGCGATGAACTCGCCCGATCGTTCCCGCACTGCGCCCTCGGTCTTCGGATCGAGGCCGAGCCGACGCCCGATCACCGGCCGGATCACGACTGGGACCATCGCGGGGTGCCGGTGGAGTACGGATCACCCTCGGCGCGACGACTCATCGGCGCGCTCCACGACATCGGATGGCAGACCGAATCGATCGATCGGCCCACGGCGTTCGAAGGGGTGCGGCAGGTCACCGTCGAGCCCGGGGAGACGGTCATCATCGCCGGCTCGCAGTCGCGCCACGTCCTCGTTCCGATGCATCCGGGTCTCCGGGTCAACTCGCTCGGCGGCTACCGTTCGGCGCCCGGACGTGCCTGGGTTCCGGTGGGCGTGACCGGTGTCGTTCGGCACGCCGAGCGCAACAGCGACATCGTCGCCGAGGCCGCACTCGACATCCTCGTCGTTCCCGCGGCGGTCTTCCTGCGCGAGTGGTTCCATCCATACACAACGGCTGACCTGCCTGAACTCGTCGGCCGGATGAACCGCGTCGAACGATGACACCAACCCGGGCCGTCGTGCGCATGTTGCGCGTCGAGCCGGGCGAGGGCCGCCCGGTCGGATTGATGGCGACGCTCAACTTCCTGCTCTGCTTCGGCGCCGTCGGCATACAGACCGCCGGCTTCGCCTTGTTCCTCGAACGGTTCGGACCGGCTCAGATCGCCGGCGCCTACATCGTCAGCGCGATCGGCTCGGCGGTAGTGGCGATGGTGTATCTCGTTGCGGCGGAACGCATGCCGTTCCCGCGGCTCACCCGCGCCGTACTGATCGCCCTCGTCGTGGGCACGGTCGCCGTCTGGACCGGAACCGCCGCCGGCTCCGACTCCGCCCGCTATCTGCTGCCGATGTGGTTCCAAATCGTCATCAACATGTCCATGCTGGTCTTCTGGGCCATCGCCGACGGCCTCTTCGACGTCCGCCAGGCGAAACGGCTGTTCGGCGTGCTGTCGGCCGGCCGATCGCTCGGGTTCGTGGCCGGCGGGCTGGCGGCGCCCCTCCTCCTCCATCTCGTCGACACAGCGGACCTGCTCCTGGTCAGTGCCGTGGCGTTGACGTTCGCCGTGGCGATCCTGGGCAAGGTGTGGCAACTCCACACCGCCCCATCGGTGCTCGGCCCGCCGACATCCCCCCGCCCGGGTCCAGGCCGGCAGGGTCGCTCGTTCCCCGCACTCGTCCGCCACCGGTACTACCGGTCGATCATCGCCTTCGTCACGATCTGGTGGGTCGGCTACTACCTGGTCGACAAGATCTTCCTCGGCCAGGTCGTCGCCCACTCCTCCGGCCCGAACGCGATCTCCGGCTTCCTCGGCGTCTTCTATGCCGTCGCCGGCGCGCTCCAGTTCGTCGTAGGTGCCGCCGTCACCGGCCGGGTTGCGCACCGGCGGGGTTTGACGGTTTCGCTGCTCGCAACACCGGCGCTGCTGGCGGTTGGAGCCGCAGTCTTCGCGATCGCCTCCGGCTCCCCGAGGTCCGGTGCCGCCCTGTTGATCCTCGCCGTTGCGATGAAAGGCGTCGACCACGCCGTGGGCTTCGGGCTCGACATGGCGATGCACGGCATCGCCTACCGGGCCGTTCCGTTGGCGGTCGTCGGCAAGGTCGCCACCCTGGCCGAGGGATTCGGCCAGCCTATCGCCCTGGCGACAACGGCGATCGGCTTGATCGGCCTGGAGCAGGGGTTGGGCCTCGGGATCACTGCGCTGGCGATCACGCTGCTGGTGGTGGTCGCGGTCTGGCTCACTCTGGCGGTCCAACTGGGTCGGGCATATCCCATCGCACTGGCGGCCTCGTTGACCCGTCGCCAGTTCTCCGGCGACCGGGTCGCCTTCGACGACCACTCCGGCCGTGGGGCGCTGTTGGGTGCGCTCGGCGATCCCGCCGCCGAAGTAGCGCTCTATGCGGCACGCACACTCGGTGAAATCGATCCCGGGGAGTTGTCGACGGCGCTCCCGACGTTGATGACTCACCCCTCGGCCGAGGTCCGCCGATGGGCATTCGCGGCGATCGGGGTCCGAGCGGACACCAGCATGCCGAACTCGTGGCGACCGTCCGACGAGCCCGACGCCGATGCCCGACGGTACGGCGTTCGAGCCGCCGTTGCCGGCTTGGACGACCCGGCGGTGGCCCTGGCGTGGTTCGACGACATCGACCCTGCCGTTCGACGCGGCGCCATCGAAGGCCTGCTGCGATTCCCGGCCATGGACGCGCCGGACGGTCGCGACCAGGGGCGTTCGCTTCGAGCTCTGGCAGCTGCCACGGTCGTGCGAATGACAGGTTCCGAGTCGGAACCGGAGCGCATCGAGGCGACGACGATCATCGACGGCGCCGCGGCCCGAGACCTGATGCCCACATTGGCCGGGCTGTTCGGTGACGAGTCGGCGGCCGTCAGCCGGGCGGCGATCCGCGCCGCCGAACGTCTCGAACCGAGCGACGACCCCGACTGGTATCGGTCGCTCGTCGCCGCGACGGCGCGCCCGTCGTGCGCGGCTGCAGCGGGCGCGACCCTGTCCA
Source organism: Actinomycetes bacterium (assembly GCA_031371195.1). Taxonomy (GTDB): domain Bacteria; phylum Actinomycetota; class Acidimicrobiia; order Acidimicrobiales; family Ilumatobacteraceae; genus JANMJD01. Next base: position 11,677 of record JANMJD010000073.1, read on the forward strand.
GGATGGGGTACCCGTCGCTTGCGGCGATCGACGAGGCGTTGGCCGCACCAGCGCCCGTCGGCCAGTTGGTCGCGTTGGCCACGTGCCTCGGAAGAATCGGCGGCCAGGAGGCAATCCGCCGGATCGACCCACTCCTCGACCATCGCGACGGTCTGGTCAGAGCATCGGCCTGTACGGCGCTCGTCGCCGCAACCGGGCTCGCGAGTGGCCCGGCTGCAACGACCGATCCGTCGTATCGAGAGCTGCTGATCGAACGGTTGAGTCGTGAGGCCGCCGACATCGAACATGCGGCCCGATGCATCGGCGCACTGGGAGCGCCCGACGCGGCGGCCCTGGTCGGTGCGTTGCGGTCGGCCCTGTTCCGATCGGTCTCGAACCTGGTGGCGATCGCCGTCGTCGTGTCGGTGGACACCGGTCGGGCGGTGGTGGCCCATCGGCTGTTGCAGGCCACGCGGCTCACCCGACTGCCCGAGGTCGTCGATCTGCTGGAGCCCGCGCTGCCCGCACCCGTACGTAAGGCGGTGATCCCGATCATCGAGCGGCTCGCCCGGCCGTGGCCCACTGAGCGCCTCGACGCGACGATGTTGGACCGGCTGATCACCGGGGCCACCGGCGCCACTCCATCCTCGGCGACTGATCCGTGGGTGCGGGCGACCGCCTCCCACCTCGCCGGTGTGCGGCGGATCGTCGATTGCCGTGAAGCCCTCGCCATCGCCTGCACCGACGAGGATCCCGTCGTACGCGAGTCGGCCGAACGAGCCCATGCCATCATCGATCACCAGGAGGAACCGGCCATGTTCTCGACCGTCGACAAGGTGCTCGCCCTCAAACGGGTCTCGTTGTTCGCCGAGACACCCGACGACGTGCTGGCCGCCGTGGCCGGGCTCGTCCGACAGGAGGTGGTCGACGGCCGCTCGGTGATCGTCGTCGAGGGTGATCCGGGCGAGGAGATGTACGTGATCGCCGCCGGCCGAGTCGAGGTACGACGTGGTGGCCATGTGCTCAACGAACTCGGCGACGGCGATGTGTTCGGCGAGATGGCGGTCCTCGATCCGGGACTCCGCTCCGCCACGGTGACCGCTCTCGAACCGACTCACCTGTTGGTGCTCGATCAGGCGTCGCTCCACGACTTGCTGACCGAACGACCCGAGATTGCCCTGGGGATCATTCGCGTGCTGGTCAGGCACCTGCGCGAGCGGGTCGCCGACCTCGAAGCGGCGCGGGGACCTCGACGGTGACCATCATCGGCCCCGATGTGGATGCAGCGATCGCCTATGCCCGGCGACGTTTGACGACGGACTTGCCCCCCGAACTGACCTATCACGACTTGGCCCACACCGAGAGCTGGGTCGTGCCTGCGGCAGTCCGGCTGGCTGCCGGATCGGGCGTCGATGGCGTGGATCTCACGCTCGTGGTGACCGCGGCATGGTTCCACGACCTCGGGTACGTCGAGCGGTACGCCGCCAACGAGCCGATTGCAGCCCGCATCGCCGGCGAGGTGCTGCCACGATTCGGCTATCGGCCCGAGCATGTGCGCTCGGTACGGGGGATGATTCTGGCGACCGCGGTGCCGCAGCGCCCAGAGGGGATCCTGGAGCAGCTGATCGCCGATGCCGACCTCGACATCCTGGCGCGCCCCGCGATGCTCGACCACAATCGACGCCTGCGCGACGAGCTCCACCGATTCGCGACGCCGACCAGCGATGTCGAGTGGTACGCCGGTCAACTGCGCTTCTTCGACGCCCACTGCTATTTCACCGCTGCGGCGAAGCACGACAACTACGTCGGCAAGGCCGCCAACCGGGCGATCCTGGCCGGGCTGCTCGCCGCCGCTCAAGCCGGCGACCCCTCACCAGCCGAGCCCGATCGCTGACAACATTCAGGCTTGCGGGAATCGGGACGACGTAGGCGCCGACCGGGTCGCTGCTTGTGCCGACATCGACACGATCATGGCGAGCAACGTAGGGACGAAGAACAGGCCGATCGACATCGCCCCAAGCACGACCAGGATGCTCAGCAGCACGACGATCGCCACCCGCGACCGGTAGCTCGCCGTTGCGCCGCGCAACATCAACGGCAGCGTCACCAACAGGACGGGAATCGCCACGACGATCAGCACGCTGGGACCTTCGTTGGCCAACAGCGACACGCTGGTGGTCACCTCCACCCCGCTCGAGTCGGCGCTCGAACGAGTTCCCAGCGGTAACAACAGGGCGCCGAATCCGGTGACCAGCGCAACTGTCACCGCAACGAAGTTCCATCGACGTGCCGCTGAGTCAGCGGGCCGACGCCGATCTTCACGAGCCTCGGTCGTATGTCTCATCCCACGTATCATACATACGTATGAATGAGGGTTGGCATCCGTGATTCGGCTGAGTCACAGCACGAGGTGTTGGCGTCCGTCGATGAGTTCACGAGCCACGTCGAGGTGGCCGGCATGGGTCGCCGTCTCGATGATCACATGCAACAGGACGGTGCGCAGGTCGGGAAACGCCAGTCCCGCGTCCGCCCACCACGGCTCGGGCCGAGCGGGTGGATCGTCCAAACCGAGCCCGGCGATGATCGCATCGGAGCGCGCGATCGCCACGCGGTACGCGTCGACTACATCGCCGGCCACCTCGTCCGGGCCGACCAGCCAATCGGCATTGGCGCCGTCCGGCCAGTAGTCGAGCGGCGCGCCACCCATAACCACGTCGAACCAGTACCGCTCGTCCGAGAGCGTCAAGTGGCGCAGCAGGCCGAGCGGCGTCCAACCCGATGGCAGCACCGCACTCCGCAGTTGCCGATCACTCAAACCGTCGATTTGGGTGAGTATGTGCTGCCGCTGAGCGGACAGCTGACGCAGGAGCAGCACCCGGTCGGTCTCTTGCGCGGACATGTCCGCCAAGATAGACCCGCTTCACAGCGGTCGACTATCAGCGGTCGGGGTGGGGGACGGTGATCACGGTCAGTCCATCGATGTCTTCGAAGCCGGCCGGGTTGCAAGTGTGCAGCGGCAGGTCGCGGGCGATGGCGATCGCGGCGATCATGGCATCGAAGCTACGAGCGGTCGCCTTGCGGCCGGCGCGACGAAGCGATGCCGCCACCAGACCAAAGGCGCGTGCCGCTGCGGCGTCGAACGGAAGTGGTTCGAAGTCCGCCTCTGCCTGCTGCAGATGGGCTTGACGCAGTGCTCGTTCTTCGTCGGACGAGGCAACGAGCGGGCCGACGGACAGTTCGGCCAACGTGATCGCGGTGACATGTGGTTCGGTGGGAAGGTGGGTCGGGTCGAGTCGTCCGAGCAGGATCAAGGTGTTGGTGTCCAACAGGCCGGCGGACATCACCACATCCGTTGGTCGATCACGGCGTCTATGTCGCGCCGCCATTGGATGGGGTCGACAAGCGGCAGATGTCGCCGACGTTCGATCAGCGTGTCGACCGACAACGGTGCCTGCGGAAGCGGCCGAAGTTCCGCCACCGGCCGTCCCGAACTGGTGATGACGAGATGCTCCCCACGACGGGCTCGTTCGACAATCTCACCGCCGTGATTCCGCAGATCTCGAATCGATACCGTGCTCATGGGTCCTACTGTATCACGCGCGATACAGATGCTTCATCCCTCGAATCTCACCACCTGGTACGCCGTCTCGAACGGTTGGTGATGGAGGTCTGGCCGCGACCACAAAGCCTTACGGACAGAAGGCAAACGGCGGAGGACCGGCAGGCTGGAGCGAACGGTTCTTGAGCAGGGCCGGCCGTTGGCGCGGGTCGGAATCGTCCACTATGGCGTCCGGCATCGGAACGGTGTATCAGTGGGTGTGGAGACCGCTCTACTGATGACACGCGGTCTCCTCGGCGAGACACGACATCGCCGATGACGCAACGAAGGAGTTTCGATGTATCGAGATGTGAGGAGTCGGTTCTGGCTCGAGGCAGCGGCCGGCGCCATGTGCGGAGTGCTGGCTGTGGTGACACTGTTCAGCCGGGAGTGGATCGAACTGGTTTTCGGGGTCGACCCCGACCGGGGCAGCGGAGCTTTGGAATGGGCCGTGGTCCTGGCGATGTTCATCGTCACCGCCATGTCGAACGTTGCGGCGCGTCGTGAATGGGCGCGCGCCGCCGGGTAAGCACAGGCTCGTGTCGGGCGGCGGCGCCTGGTGCGGGCAACAGAAAGGAGACCGTCATGAACGGCAGCGAAAACCCCCAGGACCCCGGCGGCCCTCCGCCCCCTCCCGATCCCACCAATCAGCAGACGGATGCGAGCGCACCCGAGTTGCGGGAGTTCGAGTTCCTGGCCGAACGGACCGCGCCGCTGACACGGAAAGGTGTCGCCGGTGCGATCGTTCCGCCGACCGGGGCGGCCATGCCCGAACCGGGGACGCACCCGGGGTCGGGTCAGCCGGGCGACGACGCCGGCCGGCCCGTCGAGCCCGCGTTCCGAACGCGCCTGATCGAGGAATATCGCAACCGACAGCGGAGTCAGCAGGTCGACACGACGCCGGCGATGGCTCCCGGCGATCTGCCCCAGGCGCCCGAGCCCCCACCGACCAACAACTGGATTCCGATCGGACCGTCCGTGCTGCGCCAGGGCCAGGGCGGGGTGAAGCCCGCCACCAGTGGGCGGGTACCGGCGATCGCCGTCGCTCCGGGCGGAAACCGCGTCTACGTCGGCTCGGCCAATGGCGGCGTGTGGCGATCGGACGATGCCGGGCAGAGCTGGCGATCGATGATGGACGCGTTCGATCTGAACCCGACGACGGCCGCCTCCGATTCGCTGTCGTGTGGCGCGATTGCGGTCGATCTCGCCAATCCCGACCGGGTCTATGTCGGATCGGGCGAAGGGGATGGCGGGGCGTACTTCGGTGTCGGGCCGATCGTCTCGTCCGACGGCGGTACGAACTGGTCGACCGAGAATGTGGCGCCCGGCGACGCCTCGTTGGCGGGCACGGCGTTCTACGCACTGGCGGTCGACCCCGCCAACCCTGATCGGGTGGTCGCCGGGACCCGACAAGGTCTGTACCGGCGCGAACCGGCCCCCGGTGGCGGGTTCCATTGGGCCCGCAAGGCCCTCGGAGGAATCAACCAATGGACACCCGCTGTCGTCGCAGCCAACAGCGCGGGTGTCACGACGTTCTACGCTGCGCAGTGGTTCGGCCCGGTCTACTCGTCCACCGACGGACAAACGTGGGCCGCGGTCGGTACCGGGTTCCCGACCGCGAACGTCGGGCGCATCGCCCTGGCGCTCCGGGCGACCGATCCGGGTGTCGTGTACGCGCTGATCACCCGAGCCGACGACAACCATCTGCTCGGCGTCTACCGACTGGCCACCTCCGATGGCACGTGGCGCCAGGTCAGCGGGATCCCGGCGACCCTGTTCGGACCCGACCTCACCCGGCGTGGCCAGGGAACCTACGACACGGCCATCGCCATCGACCCCGGCAATGCCAACCGTGTATACGTCGGAGGGTCGACCGCGCTGTCGAACGGTGACTGGTCGGGGTCGCTGTACCGGTGCGACGTGACCGTCGCCGCCACGACGGTCAGCGCCGTGGCCACCTTCATCGGCGGCTCGGTTCACGGCGACATCCACACGCTCGTCTTCGCACCCGGAGACCCGAACGCGCTGTGGTTGGGCTGCGACGGAGGCGTTTTTCGTTCGACGAACCCGACGGGAACGGGAGACATCTTCACCGCTCGGAACACCGGCCTCGCCACCCTGACGATGAACTACCTGGCGCAGCATCCGACCGAGGATGCCGTGCTGTTCTGCGGCACCCAGGACAACGGCGGCGTCCGATTCACCGGTGAAGAGGCCTGGTTGTACTCGTCCGGGGGTGACGGCGGCTTCCACGTGGTCAACTGGAACGACCCGTACCGGGTGTTGAGCACCTATGTGTTCGGCTCGGTGCGGCGCTCGACGAACGGCGGACAACGCTACGCGTACGCCAACGTCAACGTGCCGCTGTTCGTCGACGCCGTCACACCGGCCAACTCGGAGCGAGCCCTGTTCTACGCCCCGATCGCCGGGACCCCGGTCAACGCCGCCGCGCCCGCCGAGGCCGAGATCGTCGCCTTCGGTTCGATCCGCCCGTGGATCAGCACCGACTTCGGCAGTACCTGGCAATCGATCCCGAACAACACCCTGGCCGGCGACCAGCTCAACGAGCGCATCCGCTCGCTCACGTTCGCCTCGGCGACGAAGCTCTACGCGGCGACGATGACGGGCGACGTCTACCGGCTCACCCGTTCGGGTGCGACATGGACCCGAACGCAGATCGACACGCTCGGCGGGGCGAACGCATTGCCGTTGTCGGGTCCGATCACCGACATCGCCGTCGATCTTGCCGACGCCACCGGCAACTCGATCTTCGTGACCTTCGGTGGAATCGGCGACTTTCGCCATGTCTGGCACTTCAACGGTACGCAATGGCAGGCCCGCAGCGGACCGGCCGCCGGCAACCCCAACAGCCTGTTGGACGTGCAGGCGACGACGATCGTCGTCGACTCGGCGAACACCGGTCATCTGTACGTCGGCGCCGACATCGGCGTGTGGCGCTCGACGGACGGCGGCCAGAATTGGACCACGTTCTCGTCAGGTCTGCCCGACGCCGGCGTGCTCGACCTGCTGGTGCATCCCGGAAGGCGTCTGCTGCGGGCTGCCACCCACGGCCGCAGCGTGTACGAACGCACATTGCCGGACACACCGAAGCAGGGGGTCGAGCTGTACGTCCGCTCGACGCAACTCGACCAGGGCCGCTCGCCTGCGGCCAACTTCCTCCCCGATCCGACCGCGCCGGGCGAGACGGTCCGCATCTGGCGTTCGCCCGACATCAAACTCGACACGCCCGATGCCGGCGGCAACTATCAGTTCCCCCCGACCGGGCCGATCGACTTCCTGCAGTTCGTCGACACCTTGACGGACGACGCCAACAATGTCGCCACCAGCGCGAGCGCCACGATCACCACGCGGGTGTACGTGCAGGTTCACAACCGGGGCGTCATCCCCGCCGGCAACGTCCGCGTCATGCTGCTGCTGGCCAACGCGTCGGCCGGATTGCCGGCCCTACCGGTCGGCTATGACGTGAACGTGCGCACGGGGACGCCGATCATGACGGGGAACTGGCGCACCATCGGCTTCGCCACTCTCGACGACATTCGAGTCGGGGCACCCAAGATCGCCGCGTTCAACCTGACATCCAACCTGCTGCCGCCGCCGGCCAATCTCGCTGGCAACCAGCACCATTGCGTCGTGGCGCTGGTGCATCACGCCGACGACCAGTTCACCAGCACCGAGACCAATACCGATGCCGTCAGCGGCAACGACCGCAAGGTGGCCCACAAGAACCTCACGGTCGTGCAGTTCACCGGCACCGTACCGCCCGAATTTCCCCTGGTCGTTCCATTCCGGCTGAACAGCCCCGATCCCGAGCGGCGCGTACTCAATGACCTGCGCCTCGACCTCGGTGGGTATCAGGGTCGGGTACGGCTCGTCATTCCCGAACTGCAACTCGACGGCGACCCGGCGAAGCTACTCGCCGGACTCGGCCGAAAAGCCGACCGTCGCCCGTTCGACGCGTGGGCCGAGGCGCACATCTCCAAGATCAGAAGGACTCAGCGGTCACGGAACCGGTACGACCTGGCCTGGTCGCGGGAGCGGCTGGCAGACATCGCCAGCGTTCGACAGGGCGGTATGGCGCTCACGGCAGAGCAGACGATCGCGCGCATCAGCCGGATCGTCATCGAACCCGGCGCACACCACACGCTGTTCCTCGTGATCGATCGAGCCCGCCGGGCGAAGATCGGCGAGTCAACGGTTTTCGAGATCACCCAGCTCGACACCGAACGCGATGAACCGACCGGCGGCCTGACCGTGCGAGTCGAGGTGGTTCCCGAGCCGGCGCCGCGGACCCGTGGCCGAGCGTCGAGCGGCGGGCGACGAGCGAGGCCCGCCGGCGGGCGGTAGTCAGGCCGACCTGCGCACGGACACCATCCAGTCGCACCACTCCTCGAGGCCGGCGCCGGTTTTGGCGGACACCTCGATCGTGCGCACGGTGGGATGGACGTTGCGAAGATTGCGGTAGAACAAATCGAGATCGAAGTCCAGATACGGAAGCAGATCGATTTTGTTGACCGCCACGACGTCGGCGGAGCGGAACATCACCGGGTATTTCAGCGGCTTCTCCTCGCCCTCGGTCACCGAGTAGACCATCGCCCGCACGTCCTCGCCAATGTCGAATTCGGCCGGGCAGACCAGATTGCCGACGTTTTCGACGACGACCAGATCCAAGTCGCCGAGGGGCAGCCGCGGGATCGCCGAACGAACCATCGTGGCATCGAGATGGCACTCGCCGCCGAAGCCGTTGGCCGTGTTGACCAACGACACCGGCGCGCCCAGGCCGGCCAGCCGGTCGGCATCGATCGAGGTCTCGATGTCGCCCTCGACCACGCCGATCCGCACGATTCCGCGCAGCCGTGTCAACGTTTCACGCAGCAGTGTCGTCTTCCCGGCTCCGGGAGACGACATGAGGTTGATGACCCGCAGACCGACGGCGTGGAAGTCCGAACGGTTTCGACTGGCAGTGAGATCGTTCTCGCCGAGGATCTTCTGGAGCACGTCGACACGCAGCCCGCCCGTCGTGTAGCCGGAGTGGTCGCCGACCACCGCTCCCGCGGCACGACCGTGATCGGACACGTCCGCATCGTCGTGCTCAGCGTGCTCGTGCTCCACATGGTCGCGTTCCGTTTGGGGGAACCCGTCGTGGGAGTGATCCGCATCACCGTGATCGTGGCTCGTTCCGTCGGCGTGGTAGTGGAAGCGGCCCATCGGTCAGACTCCGGCAAAATCTTGACGCAGATTCCCGACATCCAGGCGAACGCGTTCGACAGGTCCTCCGGCCGCGTGGTCCTCGACGATCTGTGCACTCGACCGGCACATCGACAGCTCGTGCATGTGCTCAACATAGACGGCATTTTCGCCACATGCGACGAGCCGCATTCAGGCTCGAAACGGGCACGCGATCATGGGCGCCGCTCGCGGCCGAAATGCCCGCCGAGCCGGCGGTGGTCACCCGCTGGAACTGTCGGGCACCCAGCTGCCATGCGCACCGTATGGCACGCGACGGGGCAGGTGGATCGTCGCCACCGGTGCGGCCGTGAAGTCCTGGGCATCGATGATCAGCAGCCGCGACTCGTCGTTGGCGGTGTCGTGCGACAAGGCCACCACCCACCCTTCGTCCTCGCCGGCGTCGGGCGAAGCCGGGGCGAAGACGGGCTCGGCACCTCTCACACCGGCACCGAGCTGGTGTTCCCAGCACGCGGCCGGTACCGAGGTCGTACTTCCACAGCGCCGAGCCGTACACGGGCTCCTCACTGTTGCCCTCGCCGGCCAACGCCATCAGGTACCCGTATCGGGCATCGAGGCCGACGAGGCGATCGTCCACCCGGCCGAAGTCACCCGGTCGATCGTCGATCGCCTCCTCGCGCACGGTGCCGGCCGCAAGGTCGATGGTCCATTTCCACAGCCGACCCACCTGGGCATAGTCGTCGTTGCTGGAGCCGAACGCCTCGGGTTGACGCGACACATGCAGGACGATGGAATCGCCCTGTTCGTGGGCGTTCACCGGATGGAACACGTAGCACGGGTCGATCTCGAACCAACGTACGTCGGCGTTCGTCCCGGTACGCGGCATCACACCCAGGCGGGCACCGGCGTCAGCATTGAACTTGAACGGCAGACCGGTCGCCAGCGCGTCGAGATCGAAGCACACCGGCAGATCCATGAACACGACGTGGTTACGGGTGACGTTGAAGTCGTGCATCATCACCATGTTGGGGATCTCGATGCCCTCGAGCTGCTTGAGTACCCCGTCGACCCCGACGCGGATGTAGTGCAGGTACGGCGGTTGCGGGCTGAGGTAGCTGAAGGCCAGCAGTTCACCGGTCACCGGGCACACCTTGGGGTGGGCCGTCATCGAGGTGGTCAATGCACCGCCGTAGTTCTGATAGCCGAGGGTGTTGAGCTCCTGATCGATCCGCCATGGCCAATGACCCTCCTCCAGACAGAGGATCTCGCCGTTGTGGGGCATCACGTGGGTGTTCCCGGTACCCCGGCTGAGATCACCCATGTTCGGCATGGCGTCGCCGCGTGGATCGGTGATGTTCGGGGTCTGGACGAAACGGTTGCGATACCACTCGGCCTTGCCGCCGGCCAGGCGGATGCCGTGCACCATGCCATCACCGAAGAACCAATGGTCGCTGCGACCCGATGCCGGGTTGGGACCGGTCCGTAGATACACACCCTGAAGCTCGGGCGGGATGGCGCCGTCGACGCGCAGATCGAAGTCGGTTCGCTCGTCGAGCACCGGCGCCCAGTTGCCGCGCAGATGCCACTTGGTGGCCGCGTGATTCTCGAGGGTGGTCATGATGTGCCTCCTTTGCGGACGACGTCGGGCGAACGCCTCCACATGAGCGCCGAGTCGAAGCTCAGCGAGTCGTCGGGGGTGAACTCGATGATCACCCGGTGCGGTGAATCGAGAAAACCTTGGAAGGCGGCCGCGGCGGCCTCGTTGTCGGGGCGCAACGACCGGGCGAATTCGGGATAGAACCAGTCCTTAGTGGCCCGGTCGTCGTGGACGACACACGAGCCCTTGTACGTGACCGTCTTGCCGCCGCCGAGGCGCGTGCCCGTGCTGTTGATGCACATCGACGCGCGGGGGAAGCGGCGGATCGCCGAGATGCGCTTTCGACGCTCGGCCGCGGTGAGCCAGAACTTGCCGTCCTTCGGCAGGTGCGACATCACCACCCCGAACGCTTCGCCCGCCTGGTTCGTCCACATGAAAACGCATTCACGCTGAGCGTCGACCAACTGCGCTTCAAGCTCGGGGGACAACGCGCATTCGGTGAGATCTTCGTAGTCGTCGGCCATTCGCGCATGGTAACACTCACGCCGATCGACAAATCTACCCGCGGTAAATTAGGTCTCCGGAGCCCGACCCGATGGATGCGGGGCGATGATCCGACGCCGACACATCGGCTCAATCCGCGCCGAGGCCGGACCACAACAGCGAGGCGAGCTGGTCGGCGAGGGCGTCGGCCGGGCCACCCGATTCGAGCAGCCACCACAGCGACACCAGGTTCAGCATGCCGATCACCCCGTACGCCCACGGGACCGCCACACCGACATCGAGATGGTGGTGGGCCCGCCACCGGGTCAGCAGTTCGGCCATCGGTACGGTCGAGCGCTCGGCGAGGTACAGGGTGCGCTGCGGCGAGTCGGCGGCAGTGCCGCGTGTGACGTAGAAGAACAGCTCCCGATGCTCGGCGAGTGTCTCGAGTGACGCACGGATGAACCCCGCTAGCGCCTGACGATCGAACCGCCGGCTCCCGATCGCCGCTTGCGCCGACAGCACGAGGCGATCGGCCAGCCGTTCGGCCAGCGCATTGGTCAGGTCTGCCCGCCCACCGATCCGGGCGTAGACGACGGGTTTGGTCACCCCGGCCTCGATGGCGATCGCCTCCAGCGACGCCCCCGCGCCGTCCCGGCGGATGACGCGCTCCGCGGCATCGAGCAGTTGATCGCGATCGATGACGGGCAGCCCGCCGACCGGGCGACCCGGGCGACGAGGAACACGAACGATCACCCGACAAGTCTGCCGCCGGTGCAGGCGATCCGTTCTCACAACGGTTCGGGCCAATGGTGTAGTAGAACTTCCCGGTGTCGGATTCCTGGTCAGCGTTGGGACCGAAGCTCTCGGCGGCGGTGCTCGAAGGCATGCCGGATGCGACTGTGCTCGTCTCGACCGACGGGGTCATCCTCCACGCCAATCGTCGGATCGAGGACCTGCTCGGCTGGCCCGTGGCCGAACTCATCGGGCAGCCCATCGAGTGTCTCGTTCCCACCGCCATCTCCCGACGACACGTGTCGCTGCGTCGCGGATTCTTCGAGACCCCCCAGGTGCGCATGATGGGGTCGGGCCTCGAACTCGACGCACTCCATCGCAGCGGAGCGCAGATCGCGGTCGAGATCAGCCTCAGCCCGCTCGACGTCGACGGCGATCAGATGGTGGTCGCCGCGATTCGCGGGGTCGGCGAACAGCGGGCGTTGCGCCAGGCGATCGTTGCCGAACGCAATCGAGCCCAAGGCGTCATCGACGCGCTGCCCGACGGGATGCTCGAACTCGACATCGACGCCGGGCGTTACACCACCGTGAACCCCCGATTCTGCGAGCTTGTCGGCCTAAGCGACGAGGAGATCCTGGCGACCTCGGGAATCCCACCATGGTGGAGCCCCGACGACATCGATGCGACCCATTCGGCTCACCAGCGGGCGGCCGACGGGGAACTCGTCCGCTATGAGATGACGCTTCGTCATCGGTCGGGTCGGGTGATTCCCGTGATGGTCACCTCGAGCACGATGGTCCATGACGGCCACCGCCTGCTTCTCGACCTGTTTCACGATGTCACCGAGGAACGGCGGGTCGCGGCCGAACTCGACGATGCGCGGGCGAAGGTCGCCGTGCTCGACGACCGTGACCGAATCGCCCGCGATCTCCACGACGGTGTCGTCCAGCGGTTGTTCGCCGCCGGCCTGCAGCTGCAATCGTCGATCGGGCGACCGGATCAGAACACCCGCATGCTCAGCGTCATCGACGACATCGACGAGGCGATCAAGGAGATCCGCACCACCATCTTCAAAATCCATGGCCGGCGTTGGCTCGACTCGGGCATGGTCGACGCGTTGGAAGCGGCCATGGCGGAGTCGAGCCGACTGCTCGGACACCAACCGACGCTCGTTGTGCGGGGCGAGGTGGGCCTGATCTCCGACGAGTTGGGCACCGAACTGCTCGCCGTCGCCCGCGAACTGTTGAGCAATGTCCTCAAGCACGCCGAGGCCAGCGAGACCACCGTGCGACTTGACGTCGACGATGCACAGGTCAGCCTGGCGATCGAGGATGACGGCGTCGGGTTTTCCGCCGATGCGAACCATCCGGGTTCGGGGATCAAGAACATTCACGAGCGGGCCCGACAACTCGGCGGCAGTGCCGTGGTGTCTCGCCGGACGCAACGGGGCACCGTCGTACGCTGGACCGTGCCGCGCTGGCCACTGCGGTAGCCCCGGTCGAGCGTTTATGAGCGCCGCGTAATCCGTCTCGATGTGGCCATTGGTCCCTTGGATTCCCGACATTCGCCCCTCGTTACCGAAACCGTCGCACTCCAGGCTGGAAGCACCACAGCTTGAGAAGGAGACCGACGATGGTCGACATGTCCAGCCGCTCCGACAACCGCCAACCGGGTCGGCAACAACGGATCGAGCTGCGGGTCTGGTATGCGACGAGTACCGAAGTGACCGCACCGCCCGACTTGTCCCGCCGCCTGTGGCTCTCATATGAGGAGAGCACCCTGTTGAACCGAGCCCTCGGCACCTACCTCGGCGACCTGCGAATGGAGATCGCCGGGACCGACAACGCCATCATGCGCCGCGAACTCAAGGACGAGGAACGGCTCCTGCGATCGATTCGGTCCCGGCTCGACGACATCGAGGCATTGGCCAGCTGACCCACTATGAAGGAACTCGTCTTTCACCGGCTGTTGCTCCCTGCTGTCGAACGGTGGTCCGATCGTGTCGGCTTCCATGACGGCGACTACCACGGCACCTTCCAGCGTCACGGCGACCGTGTCTTGCGGCTGGCCGACTCGATGCGACGACAGCTCGGCCTGCGTCGGGGCGATCGCTTCGCGGTGATGTCGTGCAACAGCCACCAGTACCTCGAGCTGTACCATGCCGGCTTTCTCGGGGCCGGCATCATCAACCCGCTCAACCTGCGCCTCGCCGGCAAGGAACTGCAGCACATCATGCGGGACTCGGGCTCGACGGTCGTATTCGTCGACGAGGTCTTCGCCGATCACTTCGCCCGCAACATCGCCGAGGTGAGAACGGAACTCCCGTTGCGCCATGTCGTGCTGATCGGCGACGGTGACCTTCCTCATGACTTCCGCTACGAGGACCTGATCGACGCCGGCGAACCCGACGTACCCCCCGAACCTGACGAGGACGATCCGGTCGTGCTGATGTATACCGGAGGCACGACCGGAGTCGCCAAAGGGGCGCTGCTCGATCAACGCGCCGAGATCCTCAACCTCTACCACATCGGCCTGACCCTCGGATTTGGGGATACCCGGGTCTACCTGCATCAAACGCCGATGTTCCACGCGGCATCGATGGGCGGCATCGTGGGCATTCCGGTTACCGGTGGATCGTCGGTCTTCGTGCCGCTGTTCGAACCCGAGCAGGTGATGCAGGCCATCGAGCGCCACGGCGTCGACTGGACGATGATGGTGCCGACCATGATCGCCCTGGTCATGAACCATCCGGGGTTCCGCCCCGAACGATTCGCGTCGCTGCGCGACCTGGTCTACGGGGCCTCGCCGATGCCCGCGTCCCTGCTGGAGCAGATGATGGGCGCTTTCCCCGCGCTGAATCTGACGCAGGGCTACGGGATGACCGAATGTTCGTCGGTCCTCACATTCCTCACCCCCGCCGACCATCGCCGAGGCGGACCGCTCCTGCGGTCCGCGGGCCGGCCGACCATGGGAGTCACCATCAGCGTTCGCCACAGCGACGACTCGGAGGTTGCGCCGGGCGACAACGGCGAGGTCTGGGCGCGGGGCGGCAATTTCATGCGCGAGTACTGGGGTCGCCCCGAGCTCACCGCCGACGTGTTCCGTGACGGCTGGTACCGAACCGGAGACGAGGGCCACGTCGATGCCGAGGGTTACCTGTACCTGGTCGATCGGATCAACGACATGATCGTCACCGGCGGAGAGAACGTCTATTCCATCGAGGTCGAACAGGCGTTGTCGACCCACCCTGCCGTCGAACAGGTGGCCGTGATCGGCATCCCACACCCGGTCTGGGGCGAACAAGTGCATGCGATCGTCGTCCTACGAGCCGGATATGACGCCACCGAGGAGGAGCTGAAAGCTCATGCCAGAACGACCCTCGGTGGCTACAAGGTCCCCAAATCGATCGAGTTCCGAACCGACCCCATCCCGCTGTCAGGCGCGCTCAAACCACTGAAAAGGGAACTCCGCAAGCCCTACTGGGACGCTCAGAACACCGACGCGGAGAACGCCACGACCGAGAACACCACGGCATAGGTGCCGCCACGAGTCGGGACCCGTGGCGGCAGCGACCGGCTGGACCAGGCGGTCGCTGGACCAGGCGGCTCCCCGTCACCGAGGAGCTTGAAGCGCTCGTCAGTCGGCGACCAGCTGCCAATCCACCTCGAATGGTGTGTCGCCGGCTCCGTCGCCTCGCCCGACGAAGCGTCGCCCGGTCATCGATTCGACCTGTAACGCAAGCCAGTCGTCACGTTCCTCGGTCACCCAGGGAAAGGTGTCGGGAAGCCCGGTCCACCGGGCAGCCTTGATCAGCCGCCCGCGGACCAACACACTGACGGCACGGCGCGCCGCCATGTCGATCTCGTCCACCTCGAACGATGCGGTACCCAACGACCGGCTGATGACGTTGCCGGGTCTGGTGCGGATGACGATCGCCGGGACGACGGACTCCCGGGTGACGAACTGATAGTTCACCGGCAGAGCCAGTGGATAGCCGTCATCGAAGACGCAGATCCGCCCGACCGTATGACGGTTCAAGAGTTGGTGACACTCCCACAGCGGCAAGTCGCCGACGTTCATCGGTTCAACCCACCCTCGCCGGAACCGGCGCCGGATCTGTCGCATGCGGGAACATCAGCTGCGCTGACACGCCCTTGATCATCTCGCCGAACTCCTCGGCCAGCACCACCATCATCTGGTCGACGCTGACCAACCCCACGATTTGACCGTTGTCGAGCACCGGCAGACGACGCACCGCATGCTGACCGAATGCTCGCACCGCGTCGCGAATATCGGAATCGGCCTCCAACGCAACGACGTCCATGCTCATCACGGAATCGACCCTGGCGTCGACCGAGGTCCTGGTGGCCAGCCCGCGCACGACGAGATCGCGGTCGGTCACCACGCCGATGAGACGTCCGGCTTCGGCGACGATCAAGGTGCCGACGCCTTCCCGGGCCATCGTGCGGGCGGCGGACTCGATGGTCTCGTCCGGTGCGAGGACGACCGGTGAACGCTGCAGGAAATCTTTGACCTTCATGTGTGGCTCCGTTCGTTCTTGGTTCCGTAGTCATCGTCTGCCAAGCCCCAAGGTGCCGAGAAGGGTCGGAAGTCCCGGGCACCAACGACACAGGTCGTAAAAAGCCTGCTTGGCGTTCTTCCCCTCGCCGCGCTCGGCGTCGTGGCCATGATCGTGCGGCTGGCGTGGCATCACCGGTACCGATGGGTCGTGCTCGGCCTCGGCGCAGTAGGGGCCGCCGGTGCCATCCTTGCGGCCGATGCGGGTGAGCCTCGCCGAGAACATCGTCGCCAAGGGGGATGTTGCAGCCGCATCCGGGTGGGAGGATACGGCGTCCTATGAGCAGAATAGGGACATGGCGATCATCCGTCGTTGGCGATCCTGGTTGGTCCTGATTCCCTTGGTCGTCGCCGCGTGCGACTCATCGAACCGGGCATCATCGTCGACCACCGCGCCGGAAACGTCGACCCAAGGGTCCACCGCCCCCACGGCAACGACAACCGCCGCACCCGTCGCGACCGCGGCGGCGACCACCGCATCCCCACCGACGACTCGACCGTCACCGGCGACGTCGGACACTGCCCCCCTACTTGTCGACGCCACCGTCTACCTGCTTCGGGGCGGACGATTGGACATCGTTCACCGGGCGGTACCGGGACCGGCCGTTCTCCGCGGTGCCATCGACGCGCTCTTCAGCGGGCCGACCTCCGAGGAGAAGACAGCAGGATTGACCACCGCAGTACCGACAGGTACGCAGCTGCTCGACGTCGGCGTGGTGGGTGGTCTGGCGACGATCGACGTCAGTACGGACTTCGCGTCGGGCGACGGCAACCTCTCGATGCAGGCTCGCCTGGCCCAGGTCGTGTTCACAGCTACTCAATTTCCGAACGTCGATCGCGTCGACCTCACGATGGCGGGCGAGAGACTGGAGACCCTCGGTGGTGAGGGTCTGACTCTGACCGAGCCTCAGAAGCGGCTGAACATGAGCCGGAACATCACAGGAAGCGTGATTTTCGATGCGCCACGTTCTGGGGCCACCGTCCGCAGCCCGTTCGAGGTCTCCGGCGAGGGGGATGTGTACGAGGCACAGTTTCCTCTGGAGGTGTGGGCCGGCGACACGATGATCGCCTCGATCGCACCGGTCTCGGCCGGAGCGTGGGGCACGTGGGGCGAATTCACGGTGACCGTCACCGTGGACGCGCCGCCCGGGCCCATTCAACTGATCGGCTACGACCCCGGCGGATGCGGCACCGATCCCGAGTGCCCGGCGATCATCAAGACGGTGGTGCCCCTGATCCTGGCCGGTTGATCCTGGCCGGTTGATCTTGGCCGAACGCCGCTGACGCCTACAACGCCGTGCCGGTGACGCGACCGATGGCAAGCGAGATCGTCAACGCCAGCACTCCGCCGATCGCAACTCGAAGCGCCGCTCGACGTGGCGGGGCGCCACCGATCCGGGCCCCGAGGGCTCCGAGGGCGACCAGACCGACGAGGGTGACAATCATCGTGACCATGACCCGGACCGCCGACGACGTGAGTGCCATGACGATCACCGGCACGGCAGCTCCGGCGGCGAAACTTGCTGCGGAGATGATCGACGCCTGGGCCGGGTTGGCCAAGGCCTCGGGGTCGAGGCCGAGTTCGTCGCGGGCATGCGCGCCGATGGGGTCGCCGGCCGACAGCTGCTCGGCGACCTGACGGGCCAGTTCCGCAGTCAGGCCGCGCCGTTGATAGATCGCTGTCAGTTCGTCGATTTCGAAGTCGGGGAAACGGTCGAGTTCGGTCTGTTCACGCGCAAGATCGGCTCGCTCCGTGTCGAGCTGCGACGACACCGACACATACTCACCGGCGGCCATCGACAATGCCCCAGCGGTCAGCCCCGCAACTCCGGCGATCATGATGGCCGACCGGTTGCCGTTGGCCGCGGCCACGCCGACCATAAGACTGGCCGTCGAGATCAACCCGTCGTTCGCCCCGAGCACAGCGGCGCGCAACCACCCGGCCCGTCCGGCCCGATGCTGCTCCGGTCCATGTCTCGTCATGCCACCGCTATCAGATCGAAGAGAATTCGGGCCAGCTCGGCGGGGCGGGTCACCATCGGCCAGTGTCCGGAATCGATGTCCACATACGAGACGCTCCGGGCCGCGGCCAACTCGGGAACGTCGCCTGCGTCGACCCAGCTTCGTGCCTGCTCCGGGCTGAACTCGGGACAGACGACAACGACTGGAATGTCGTAGCGCCGTACGTCGCCCAACGTCACGATCCCTTGGGCGACTGCCTCCGGTACGGGCACCGCGCTGCCGGCGATACGAGCGCGGGTGGCATCGCCGAGGTCGGCGGCGTCGGGGCCCTCGAACGGCTCCCATCCGGGGAACGCCATGGCGCCGTCGACCATCGGGAAGAAGTCGGCGTAGCGCGAGCCGTCTGCGCCGGGGAAACCACCGATCATGACGACACAACGAACACCGTCGGGTCGCCGGTCGGCAACGAGCCATGCCATCGTCGACGCGGCCGAGTGACCGACCACGATTGCTGGACCCGCAGTGGCATCCACCGCTGCGACAGCGGCCGCCAATTGATCGTCGAGGGTCGCAGTGGTACGGCCGTCGTCGACTCCGGGCAACGGGAGGGCAACCGGCCGGTGACCGCGTTCGCTCAACTCGGAGGCGACGCCATCCCACACGGTGTGGGGGAGCCAGAGTCCGGCGATGAGGATGATGTCCATGCGGCGACCGTAGCCCGCCGGTGTGACACGCCCAATCGACCTCACACAGCCCGGAGGCGCACCCTCCGGTCGAGGAAGCGGCCGTATCGTTCGGCTGCCTCGCTCACAGCGGCGAGTTCGTCGTCGTCGAGCGGGCGCAGGAGTTGGACGTCGAAGGTGACGTGGTCGCGGCCGATCGTCCGCTTCATATGGCCGACGAGCTGCGAGTCGACGACCACCATGCCGGTCGAAGACTCGCGGCCGGCGACCTGAAGGCCATCGACGGCGAGCAGGCCTCGGCTGTCCTGGTAGCCGCGGTAGTACTCGTCGAGGATTTGGAGCAGATGGGCTCGCGGCTCGGTCGGGCCCGTCGGGGCATCGCCGGGAACGTGCCAGAATGTCGATCCGTCGAGTTGGAACGAGTCGAGCCGGTCGGCGTTGGCGGCAATTCCGGCTCGCACGTCGCCGAGAGTCATGGTGGCCCAATAGGTGACGTCGCGCTCGGTGACCGGTCCGTGTCCGGCGACATACCGGGCGACGAGTTCTGCTCGGGCGTGTTCGGAATCGAGTCGACGGGTGTGTGGCACGCGCTCGTCGAACCGGGCGTAGGTGTGTTGCCCGTCGCGGACGGGGCCGCTGCAGATCAACCCATGGAGTTCGTTCAACCCGCAGACGAGCATCAACGCATGCCCGCTCATGACGAGACCCTTGCCCGCGAGATGATCGCCGAGTTCGTCCCGCGTGAGGGATCGACCGGTCAGGGTTTCGACGATCAGCGAGGCAGCCTGTTCCCAAACCCCGCGATCGATGCCGTCTTGTTCGAGCTGTCGTTCCCAGCCACGGGTGAGGCGCGGCCGGCTCAGGTCGAGGAGCCAACCGATGTCGTCAGGCAGCACGAAGTGCCATGTCGAGCGGAGCACATGGGTGCGGAGCAGTTTCCCGTCGTCGTAGAGCCGGGCGAACAGCGCAGCGTCCGGTACAGCAGTGCGGGTCGCAACGGCCCATGAGGCCGGCCCGTGGTTCTCGGCCTGCACGGCCAGAAGATGCCGAACGACTTCGACCGGGTCGGCCAGTCCCGGCGCGGTGAGATGCTGGTTGCGAAGTCGCCACCGGGCGATCGACCGTCGTTGATCGGCCAGGGTGATCACTTCAGGCGCGTGGGGCGAGTCATGCCGGCAGCGTCCCATCGATGCGCCGGGACCGCATCGTCTACGACGGTGCAATCCTCGGCGAGACGGCGACGACGATCTGCAGAAGCGGCCACGGATCCGATGGTACCGGTAGCCCACCTGCTTGGCGGGCGGGAAATCAGCTGACTCGAAGCCCGGCCGGCGACGCCAGCGGCGGCGACACCGGTTGGCGACGACGTCCGACGAGCAGCACCAGCCCCAAGCCCAGGTTCGCCACGAAGAAGTACGTCGGATAGACCAACAGCTCGATGGAGCGAGGCGAAACCGCCGTCGCGGTGAGAAGACCGGCGAGCGATGCCAACCAGTACGTGGAGGCAGTCTCGCTCCACGGGTCGCTCCACGCTTTGGGGACCACGATGGCAAAAGCCATGGCATCGGCCACGATGACGCCGATTGTTGCGATCAGCGGGTTGTCGACACAGATCCAGCCGAGCACACCGGCAGCGGCGACGGCCAGCATGCAACGCTCGCTCGATGAGAGCCGACCCGACGGGAACCAAAACGCCAATGCGCATGTCGCGCTGACGAGGACGGCTTGGACGGCTTGGACGGCGAGCATCATGAGCCCCCACGTGCCGCCCGCCGCGGCATGAGCCACGCAGGCAACGGTGGCGATCACGCTCCAGACGAGCCACGCTCCCCGATGAGGGCGGGTTCGTCGAGCCATGGTGTCGCGGATGTACGGGATGCCGTCGGCGACGCTGACGATTCCGGCCACCACTCCGCACGCGGCATGCAGCTCAGCGCCCATCGCGGATCACGACGCGAGTCCACCACGACGGGCGGCGATCAGTTGGGTGCGACTCGTGACGCCGACCTTGCTGAAGACCCTCGCGAGATGCGATTCAACGGTGCGGCGCGAGACGAACAGACGGTCGCTGATCTCGCCGTTGGTGAGGCCTTCGCCCACCAGTTCGACAACGGCCCGTTCCGATGGAGTCAGGCTCTGCCAGCCCGTCAACGGGCGCAGTGGGGTACGCCGCGGTCGCAGGAGGAGTCCGGCGTCGCGGAGATCGGCGCGGAGGCGGGCGTGATCCGATTCGGCCCCGAGCCGGTCGAACTCGTCGAACGCCACCCGGGCGAGTCGGCGGGACTCCAGGCCGTCACCAGAGGCCTGCAGCGCCACGGCGGCATCCGCGGCACATCGCGCCGCGTCCGGTCGACGCTTCACGGCGGCGAACCCCTCGCTCGCCGCCGTCAGCGCCGCTCCGTCCTGGCGAGCGAGACCATGTACCCAGCGCGCCGTGGCTTCGGCCACCGGGGAGGTGCTTTTGACCACCAGGCGATTCAACCCGACCTCCAACTCGGGTAGGGACGACGGATCACGCCTGCGCATTGCGAGGCGGGCACTCTCGGGTCCGAAGCCCAACAGCAACGCATCGAGCTCCGCTGCGATGAGGAAGCTGCAGACGGTCTGCAGCGTGAGGCTGGCGGCGTCGATCGCTCCGTTACCGGCTTGCAGCAACGCATCGGCGAACGTCAACCACTCGGTACCCACGGAACGGCTCCCGGTGACGTCGGGGCAGTTCGCCAGCGCGGTCGCCGCAAGGTCACGGCGATTGCGCGCGAGGTGGATGAGCGCGCCGACGGCATACGGCCAGAACACCGAGAGACGAAGTCCAACCTCGTCGGCGGCGGCCAGTCCCGCCTCGGCCTCGGTCAGCGCGTCATCCCAATCTCCCCGCCGATACAACACGATGGTCGCAGCGAACTGGAAGAGCGGCTCGGTCCAGGCCGGAACGATTCCCGGCAGATGACGGTCGCGTAGCGTCGCCAGCGCGGCGTCGCTCTCGCCGTTCAAATCGAGTCCGAGGGCGATCGACACGACCGGGCTTGCCGGGGTGACGATCGGCCCCGAACCCTGGGCGATGGCCCGCAGTGATGCTCGGGCGTGTTCGATGGACGCGGTGAATCGGCCGGTCACCCCGCATGACAGCGCCCGGGTCGCCTCGATCGATGCGACGCGGGCCGGTGAGCGCGGCGTTCGCGACTGTTCCACCCAGTCCAGCAGGGCGAGCCCACCGGCGAGATCTCCGGTGCTCACCCAGCCACTGGCCAACTCGGCGGTGGCGTCGATCACCGCCGGGTCATCGGTGTCGAACTCGGCTTCGATTCGGCCGATGTCGTAGCCCTCGTACCGTTCCAACGCCAGATCGAGTCGGCCCGACAGGGCCATTGCCGAACCTTCCAGGCTGAGCAGTTCGACCGGCCTTCGAGCCGGGCCGGCACCGAAATACCGGCTGATCAGGGCCGGCACGTCGTCGGCGCGGCCGACGGCGAGCAGCGACCACCCCAGATCTACGACGATCTGCAGCAATCGACGATCATCCGATGGCAGGCATGGAAGCGCGACGCCGAGCAAATCAGCGCACGCCAGCGAGTTCGTCGAGCGCGCCCTCGCCGCCAATGCGATCGCCGTCTCGACCTCCCCGGCGGCCGCCGGATCAAAGCCATCGAGCACGCAGACCACTGCCCGATCGATCGGCCCGTCGAGACGACTCAGACAAGCCACGGCCGCCCGACGAAGCACCACGGCGATGGCGATCGGTGTCGACTGCCGAACGATGTCACGCAGCAACGCATGCCGGAAGCACAGACCCCGACCGTGCTCGACCAGTACTCCCGAACGGACCAACGACAGCGTCCAACCGAGGATCTCCCCGAGCGGGCGATCGGCGACGACGGCCAACTCGTCGCAGCCGAAACCCGGCGGAAGCGCCGCGGCACACCGAACAAGCAACTCGGACGAATCATCCATGTCGTCGAGCATGCGGCTCATCACCCGGGCCGCGAGGGCCGCGTCGACCATCGGCACTCGCGCATCACGTATCGACAACGCCGCTACCGGTCGATCCCGCCGACTTGGACGGCCCGCATGGCGAAGGACCTCGGTGATCAGAAACGGGTTCCCGCCGGCACCTGCGACGATCAGTGACACCTCGCCCGAAACCCCGCCACCGGCCACCTCGTCGTCGGTCACCATCCCATCGATGAGGGCGGCAACATCCGTCGGCCCAAGTGGTTCGAGGCACAGGAGACGACCGTGGCGAACGGCGAACTCGTGCAGCCGTCGACCGCCACTCGATGCCGGATCGGGTCGTGAGGCGGTCACGAGCAGCACCGGAAGCACCTCGGCACGCCGAGCGAGCATCCGCAGGAATTCGAGGCTGTCGGAGTCGGCCCAGTGCACGTCGTCGACGACGATCATCAACGCGCTGCCGGCGGCCCCGGTCTCGATGTCCCGCAGGGCCCGATCGAACGGATGCGGAGCCACGCTGTCGAATCCCTCGAGCAAGTCCTCGATCGTCGCCCATCGACGCAACCGGTCCGTCTCGTCGCCCCATGCGCTTCGAATCGTCACCCGTTGCCGCGCCGCCGCGACGATTTCGGCGATGAGCCGGGATTTCCCGATTCCCGCCTCACCGACCAGATGTACGAATCCGCCCCGACCGTCACAGAGCTCATCAACAGCACGGGTGAGCACCGCCGCCTCGTGTGCCCGCCCAACCAGGGAGGGTCCCATGCGCCGGACGTTACCAGCAGGGGGCAGGCGACGATCCCCGACGGTGGCCAGCCGTTCGACAGGGACCAGTCGTGCTCCTCCTTCGCAGGGTGTCCCAGCGCTGGAGGCCGGCTTTCGAGCGCAGATCGACCCGTTCATCGATCTGGCCGTGCTCGACCACCCGACGGCTGCGATCGCCCGCTGACCTGCGCCGAGATGCCCCCGGTCAAGCCCGCCAACCAACACTCGAGGAAGCTCGACGAATCAAAGTCGGCCCGCAGCCATCGAGAGCGGTCGCCGGCGGCCCCGACGCGATGCCGTTCCCTTGGGCGAGCGTGGCGGGTCCCGAGACGCCACGGCCTCCACAGTCCACTGGGAAGTAGGACGTGTTGGCGTCGCATGAACTGACCGTCGGTGATGCTCATGGGCGGAACGTACGCCTCGCGCCCCCGGGCGCACATCGGTAGGAACACGCAAACGGAACCGCCTTACCCGTCGTACACCGTCAGACTCTGCGAACACGCGGACAAGCGGCGCAGGTCGCGCCGTCAGCTTCCGGTTTCGCGAGCATGGTCCACGACGTGGAACCGCCGGCCGCTGACCTCGGTGGGTTCGATTCGGACGAATACGGGCTTGGGTGTGGCTTGCCAGGGAAAGAGCGGAAGATCGGTCGCCTCGAAGACGCCGTAGGGTTCGGCGACGGCCGCGGCCTGGCCTTTGACCACGACACTCCACGCTTGGCCGGCGACGACATCGACACCGTCGACTTCGAGTGCCACCGGCGCGCCGTCGGCGATCGCCGACAGCTTGGTGCCGGGAGCAGAGCGGAACACGATCGATCCATGATCGATGACGTAGTTGATCGGAAAGATCTCGGGCTGACCGTCGACACAGATCGCAAGCCGGGCGACCTCGGCCGTTCTGATCAACGCCCAGCATTCCGAGACATCGAGCAGCTCGGTCGCCCCATCAGCATGAGGGTCGCCCATGGGATCAGCCATGGGACTGTGAGTCGGGGTGCGGCCGCACGATCTGGCGGCCGCTGATTCGCTCGATGCGAATGGCGAGCCAATGATGCCGTTCACCTGGTGTCCACACCGTCGGGCCCGTTCGCAGTCCCATCGCGTAGATCTCGCCATGGCTGTCGGTCACATCGCGCGCTGCGCCCCGTACGAGCAGACTCCACCCGGTCTGGGCGACCTCGTCGAACTGGTCGACCTCGAACGCAACGCGATGCAGCGGGACATGCTCGTACATCTCGCCGTGGTCGGTCCGCACGATGACGTCGCCCCCGTCGATCGCATAGTTCACCGGGAGCACGATCGGGTATCCGTCGTCACCGATGAACGCAAGCCGTCCGACGTGGTGGGAGGCCAGCAGCGTGTGGCAGACGTCCTCGGTCAGATCATCGATGTAGTTGTCGGTCTCCATTGCATCAGCGTGGCATGAATGAGCCGGCCTTGGCAGAGGACAAAGACCCGACTCGCAGCTACCAATCGGCGGGACCGGCGCTCCTCGGCGATGCCTCCGACAGCGATCTGCTCGGTCATTGCGTCGCGATGGCCGTGAGCACGTCGAGACGTGCCGCACGGCGGGCCGGGTAGAGCGAAGCCCCGACGCCGGCCACGGTGATCAGCAGGATCATGATGACCAGCGACCGATAGGGGATCTCGATGGCCGTGACCCCCTGGTCTCGCAACGCTCTCGTCAGCGCGTATCCCAAGCCGACCCCGAGAGCGACCCCGAGGACGGCTCCGAAGGTCGAGATGATCGCCGCTTCCCAACGAACCATCGATCGCACGTCTCGTCGGTCCATGCCGACGGCACGCAGCAGGCCGAGTTCGTGGGTTCGTTCGAAGACGGCGAGCAACATGGTGATCAACACACCGAGCAGGGCGATGATGATCGCCAGAAGCACGAGCGCGGTGATGAGATTGAGGATCTGGGTGATCTGGGCTCGGATCTTGCCGGCATATTCGTCTCGGTCCTGAACGGTGGCCGACGGGGCGACGGTCTCCAGCCGGCTGGCGATATCGCGCTTGGCCACGGTGATATCGGTACCCGGGTTCAATCGAACGAATGCGAGGGTGTCGGTCGAATCGGGAAACAGCAATTCGTGGGTGTGGATCGAGATGAGATACGAGCCGAATGCCGTCGTGTGGAAGATCGCTTGGATCCGTAGCGGCGTGGCCCCCGTGGCGAACACCGCGGGAATCGTGTCGCCGACGTGCCAACCGCCGGCGTCGGCGACCGAGTCGGAGACGGCGATTCCGCCTTCGTCGAGCGACCTCAGCGATCCGGTCGTCGCGTCGAGATCGAGGGCCAGGCTGGGATCGGCAACGTCCAGCGCGGCTCCGTCCATCGCTACGACCTGCTTGGTCGAGCCGCCGATCTTGAACGCTCCGTAGCGGTACGGCGCCACGCTGGCAACTCCCGGAATGAGGCGCAAGGCCTCACTGGCCTGCGGGCCCAGCCCGGTGATGCCGCCGGCGCTGACGATCAGCTCCGACCGGAGGCCCTGGTCGAGGGTGTCGTTCGTCGACGTGTTGATTGAGCTGGCCAGGAGCAAGGCGGCGGCGATCACTGCGGTGCCGATCATCAGGGACGCCGCGGTGTTGGCAGTTCGTCGGGCGCTACGCCGGGCGTTCTCCTCGGCGAGCTGGCCGGATGTGCCGCGCCAACGCCGGATCGGGGTGGCGAGCACGCGGACGAACGGGGCGACGATCGCCGGAGCGACCAACGAGACTCCGCACAGCACGCCGACCGCTCCGAGACCGAGCCATGCCAGCTTGCCGGACTGGGCGCCGACGCCTGCCGCTAGAACACCGACAACGCCGAGCAGGGCACCGACGACCAGCAACCATCGACGGTGTGCCGTCTGGATGGCGCTGACGGATCTCACAGCGGCCAGCGGCGGTACCCGCGCCGCTCGCACGGCCGGGGCGATCGCCGAGGCGACGGTGACCGTCATCCCGCCGAGCACGCTGACGAGGATCGTGCGAGGCAGCAGCACGAGATTGCCACTGGGCACTGCGAAACCGATCAGGTTGAGGAGGCCTTTCAATCCCATGCCGAGGCCGACACCGGCGAGTAGGCCGACCCCCGAGGCAATCAGTCCGATGATGATCGATTCGACGACGATCGAACCGACGACTTGGCGACCGTCGGCCCCAAGCGCCCGGAGCAAGGCCATTTCCTTCGTTCGCTGGGCGACGACGATGGCGAACGTGTTGTACACGATCAACGCGCCGACCAGCAGCGAGATGGCGGCGAACGCCAGAAGGAACGTGCTGAAGAATGACAACGAGTCATTGATCGTCTTGCTCGTCTCGGCGCTCAGGTCGGCACCGGTGATCGACTCGTACTTGGGACCGACGGCGATTTGCACTCGGTCTTGCAGCACGCCGGCATCGACTCCGTCGACGGCTGCGATGCCGATGCTGTCGAACTGTCCAACGCGGTTGGACACGGCTTGCGCAGTGGCAAGGTCGAACAACACAACCGACGCCCCACCGAGATTGCTGGCCTCGCCGTACTTGGCGACTCCGACGAGTCGAAAGTCGTCAATGCCGGTCAACGTCTGCACTCGTACGTGATCGCCGAGGACGAACTTGGCCTGGGTGACCGCCTGTAGATCGATCACCACCTCGTCGGGACGCTGCGGTGCGACGCCGCTGGCGATGGTGAACGAGTTGAGCTCCGGCTCCAATGGCCAACTGCCAAGGAACGTGGGAGCGAACTGATTACCGACTGGATTGTTCCCCGAATCGAAGATTCGCCCGCCGATGCTGAACACCGACCCCTCGACGAGGCGGACGCCAGGTACCCGGACGATCGACTCGACCAGCGGCGCGGGGACAGGCGCTCGGGCCGACATGCTGCCCAGGTCGGACTGGGATCTCACGTTGACGTCGGTGCCCTTGTAGGCCTGATCGAACACGTCGATGAAGACGTTCTTGATGGTGTCGGTCAGCACGAACGTGCCAGCGACGAACGCTACGCCGATAACCACGCACAGAGCGAGCAGCACAGAACGCACCTTGTGGCACACGATGCTGCGCCAGGCGATGAGGGTCACGATCCAGTCCCTGCATGGGTTGAGCTGCCCGTTTCGGCGAGTTGCTTCAGGTGGTCGAGGATTGCGGCTGCCGTTGGGTGCTGCATCTCGTCGGCAACGTGCCCATCAGCGAGAAACACGATGCGGTCGGCATACGAGGCGGCAACGGGGTCGTGCGAGACCATCACGATCGTCTGACCGAAGTCATCGACGGCCCGCCGAAGGAACTGCAGAATCTCGGC
>JANMJD010000330.1:0-10452 GCA_031371195.1 Actinomycetes bacterium
TGCTGCGACCAGGCGCCCAGCTGCAACAGCTGAGCGAGGTGACCCCCGGCCGAACCGACGAACATCACCCGCAGTTTCTCGGGGCGCTCCAACAGCGCCTTGGCCGACATACGACCGTCGGTGGCGCCACCGATCTTTCGATGAGTTGAGCGAAGGTTCAACATGGGCACCTCAGAGAGTTCGGAAGCAGAGGGTGAGACGACGGCACAGCCGGTGACGTTGTAGTGGGAATTGTCGACATCCGAGACACTCACTTCGACGCTCGGTGCTGACATCACACATTCTGTACGCCCTGGTAGTGGAATGATGACGGAAGTCTGGATCTTCTTGATGAATTTCAGAAGAACCGAATGTTCGGTCCAACGTAGAGCACCGCCATGAGCACTCTGCGTATGTTCTTGGCGATTACTTGAGAAAGCCGTTCGAAAAGTACCACCTGCGGTGTGCAAATCCAAAGCTGCCTGACGGAGTGTGATAACGGGCACGGTCACGACGTCTTCTGGACTACGCCGCCTTGACGATTACACGGACACGTCGGTTGAATCGGTCGACCACGACCAGGTCGCCGTTCGGCAGAGCTGCGGCGGTGGTGAACCGGTTGCCAAGAGCAAATGTGGCGAGATCGCCGTCACCCCCGAAGCCGGCGGTGCCCACGCCGACGGTCGTCGAGATCACGCCGTCGGCGTTCACGTAGCGGACACGGTTGTTGTTCATGTCGCAGATGTAATAGCCGCCCGTGGCCCGGATCATGATGCACACCGGTTTGTGCAGGTCGGCGAGGATCGCCGGTCCGCCGTCGCCTCCCGCAGTCTGCTGGCCCGTGCCGGCGACGGTCTGAATGATGCCGGCCGGGCTGACCAGGCGGACCCGACTGTTGTCGAAGTCGGCGATCAGCAGCCCGTCGGGTCCGTAGGCGATGCCGTACGGGTTGTTCAACCGAGCCGTCGTCGCCGCGATTCCGTCTCCGTTGTAACCGCTGGTGCCGTTTCCGGCCACCGTCGAGATGACGCCGTTGGTCGCCACCTTGCGGATGCGCTGATTGGTGCGATCGGCGATGTACATGTTGCCGGCCGGGTCCCAGGCGACGTCATACGGGCTCGAAAGCTTGGCCGACGTGGCCTGGCCGCCGTCGCCGCTGAAGCCGGCGCCCCCGGTTCCGGCGATCGTCGTGATGACGCCGTTGGCGGCCACCCGGCGGATCTTGTTGTTGCCCGTATCGACGATCACGAGGAGCCCGTTGGGATCGAGACGGGCCCGGGCCGGACCACGCAACTGGGCGTTGACCGCCTGGCCGCCGTCGCCGGCCGAGCCGGCCGTGCCGGTGCCGGCAAAGGCGTTGATCGTGCCGTTCGTATCGACGTAGCGGACCCGGTTGCCGCCCAACTCCGTGATGTAGAAGCCGCCGGCGGCGTCGGTGGAGACGCCGAACGGGTCATTGAGCCCGGCCGCGGTGGACGGGCCTCCGTTGCCGGTCGAGCTGCTCCCACCGGTGCCGGCGACTGTCGAGATGATCCCGTTGCCGCAACCGTAGACCGACCAGCGCACGGCCCGGTCGAACCAGGCGTACATCTGCGTGGACCACTTGGCGATCGAGGTCTTCTCCGCCGGGTAGCCCATGCGGCAGGCCGGAGCCGTCGAGCCGTCGGCGAGCAGATCGCCCGGGCGGTAGACGAATTCGCTCGGCTTCTCCCCGGCTCCGGTGGTCACCGTCGTGACGACCTTGGCCGCGGGCGCGGGTACTCCCCACGTGATCGGCCGGGCCGTGGAGGTGAACACCGTGATCGCCCCGAGTTGCGGGCTGACCAACGGGTGGAGCGGCGCCACCACGTTGAGGGTGGTGCCCGAGAAGGTGCCTTCGTCGGCGAGCAGGGTCAGCCCCATCTCGTCGTACAGGGTCTGCAGCGCCGTCATCACCGGGACCGGCACTTGGGCGAACTTGTTGGCGACCTTGGTCGGATCGGTGGTTGCCGACAGGTAGACGAGCAGGCGCCCGGTGGCGTCGGTCGCCGCAGCCACGTCATCGTCGATGTAAACCGGCAGGAAACCGAGTTGGGCGAAGCGGTCGTGCAGCTTCAGGTCGGCGTCGCTGACCGCTGTGGCGTTACCGACCACCATCAGCACCTCGCCGCCGTTGGCCGGTCGGGCCATCGTGACGGCTGTGGTGTGCCGGTCGATGCCGGCGACGCCGTTGAGGACGTAGTCCATCTTGAACTGGTTGCTGATGCTCTCACCGATCTGGCCCGAGACCACTCCGTCGTACATGCACTGATACATGGAGTAGGGAGCCAGCGTCTGAGGCGTGACACACGTGCCCTGGCCGTTGAGATTGCCGTGAAGCGTGCTCGTCAGCCCAGTGATCTGCATCGGCTGCAGCTCGTTGTCATTCCACATCGTCACGCTCCAGCGAACCGCGCTCGCCGGGAACGCCGCGGTGAGGGGGCCGACCGAGGAGCGGATGTCGGCGCCGCGATAGGCCGTCTGCGACCGGATCATCGTGCGGTCCGAGAGCTTGATCGGCGCGCCGTTGTCGGCGTCGATCGTGGTCGTGACCGTGGTGATCGTCGCGTCGGCAATCGCCGGGATGGCCTGCGGGTATGAGCAGGTGAACGACGACCCCGCGGCGACGACCGTCGGCACGCATGTGCCCTGGCCGGTGACGACGCCACTCAGCGAATCGGTGAACGTCGTGAGGTTGAGCGGATTGGCGGTGGGGTTGACGATCTTCAGGTTGACCGTGACGTTGTCGCCGGCGGCCAGCACGATGTGGTGATCGACCGTGCGTCGCACCCATGGGCCCGTCGGCCAGTTGAAGCGGGCCGTCCCGCCGTGAGCGATGCCGCCGACGGCGCTGTTGTCGCCGCCGACGAGCAGGCCCGACGGCTCGGACTCGAGCGTCAGGATGCCGCGAAAGCCGTTGGCCGATGGGTTCCACGACAGCGGTCGCCCGGTGGCCGGATCGATCGCTCCGACCTGGAACCGACCGTCGGTCTGGTGCTCCCAGTCGAGGAACCGGAAGTGGCCGCCGATGTAGATGGCGTCGGTGGTGGCGGCGATCGTCTCGATGGTGTCACCGGGACGCGCCGTCCAGACCGGGTCGGTGTTGCCGGCGGCGGTGGCGTCGAACGCGTTCACCGAGTCGCACGCCCGGTAGTAGAAGTGCCCGCTCGACGTGATGTAGAACCGGGTCCCGTCGGGCGAAAACGCCACGTCCCGCATCCATCCGACTCGTCCGCCGGCGCACGGCTGGGTGTAGAGCGAGGTGGTCCACCCGGTGACGACGGCGTTGTTCTGATCGGTGATGTCGAGCACGGTGACCAGAGGGCGAGGGAGCCCTTCGACGGTGAGGAAGTTACCGATGATCACTAGGCGGTTCCCGTCGGGGCTGAGCGACATCGCCCGCACGCCGCCTTCGGAGGCGAGGTTGGTCGGATTGGTCAGATCGATCTCGTAGCCGGGGAGAATCGCCCCGGACACGGCGTTGAGACCGACGAATCGCTCGGTGACCGTCGTGTTGGTGAACCGGAAGTTGCCGCCGACGAACACCCGGTTGCCGTCTGGATGAACGACGATCTCCTTGACGTAGGCATCGAGCGACACATTGAACGACGGATCCCGGCTGCCGTCGGCGACGGCCAGTTTGACGATGCGGTTGGCTGCGGCCCCATTGAGAGTGGTGAAGTCTCCCCCGACGAACACCGAGTTGCCGTCCGCCGAGCCGTCGAGGGCTCGAACCGCAGCATTGAGCTGTGGGTTGAAGCCCAGATCGAGCGCGCCGGTGGTCTTGTCCCACGCCACCAGGTAGGAGCGGGAGATCGTGCCGTAGTCGGAGAAGTCGCCGCCGACCAGCAGGGTGGTGCCGACGAGGACCAGCGAACGGACCGAGCTGACGTCCAAGGCGGTGCGGGCGAGCGACAACGGCAGCGCCGGAGCCGGCACGACCGACGAGACGGCGAGGGTCGCCAGGTCGACCTTGGCGAGGGTCCGTGGTGACGTTTTTTCGGGGGTGATCACGAAGTTCCCGCCGATGTATGCGCTGCCGGCTCCGTCGAGAGTGACGTCGAAAACCGTGCCCGTCAGAGTGAGCGGCGTCGATGACAGCGCGCCGGTCGAGGTGTTGATCGCGGCGAACCCGTTGATGTTCGTGGTGCCGACCCGGGTGAACTCACCGCCGAGATACAGGCTGACACCGTCGGGCGACACGTTGAGCGCCCGGACCGTGCCGTTGGGACCGGCCGGCACGACCGGGCTGAGCGCCCCGGTGGTCGAGTCGACGGCAGCGACGCGGGTGCGGTTGATGTTGTTCACCTTGGTGAACTCGCCGGCGAGCCACAGGTTGGAGCCCTGCACGACCAGGTCGCGCACGACCAGGTAGACGGCTCCCGGGTTGAAACCGGTATCGAGTGCGCCCGTTCCGGCGTTGACGGCGGCGAGGCGCTTGTACGTCGTGTTTCCGCCGACCGCGGTGAAGTCGCCGCCGATGAACAACCTGCTGCCGTCGGCACTCGGTGTGACGACGAACAGGGGGCCGTTCGGGCCGCCGGACCAGGCGACGATGCCGTTGACGTCGACGGCGGCGAGGCCGATGGCTGCGGCGCCGTTGACCGTGGTGAACGGCCCGGCGACGACGACGTTGACGCCGCTGACGACGAGGCTGCGAACCGGGGCGTTGATGACCGGGGCGAAGGCGGGGTCGACGGTGCGGTCCGACAAGACATGGGCGACGTTGCTCCGGGGCAGACCACCGACCGAGGTGAAGTTGCCGCCGATCCAGAACCCGCCACCACCGTCGGGAACGGCAGCGAGTACGGAGCCGACGATGTCGGGGAACCCGGCGGCGAACGAGCCGGTGGTGAGGTCGACAGCACCGGCCGCGCCGCGGATGGCCGGGCCCACGCCGGTGAAGGTCCCGCCGGCGACGATGCGGTTGCCGACCTCGGTGATCGCTCGTACCTCGCCGTCGGTGAACTGCACTGCGTTGTCGACGGGTCGCTCGCCGGCGACGCCGGAGATGGTCGGTGAGGCAGCCGCGGTCGCCGAATCCGCTCCCGGGGCGATGTTGACCGCCAGCACGCCGGCAAGGGTGAGTGCACTCACCGCGACCCCCGACCAACGCCGCCAGCCGGCCTTCTGATCGGCCTGGATTCCCGATCGTCGAGACTCTTGAACATCGCCAACGCTGCGTGCGTACATCACATCAGTATCTACGTCTCAGTGGTCTGACTCATACGAGTTCGGGGTCAATCTTGACGCAGAATGGCCGTTTTGAGCCGTTCGACCTCTTTGGGTGGCTACTGGGGGCCATCGGGTGGCCACTCTCTGGAGCCGTCCGTCGGGCACGAGATCGGTGGGCGCGGCGTCGTACGATCGCCGGGTGCATCCGCGCTTGAGAACCCGATGGTGCGAACTGGCCGGCGTCGATACGCCGATCGTTCAGACCGGTATGGGATGGGTGGCAGGCCCCCGCCTGGTGTCGGCGACGGCCGAGGCCGGAGCGCTCGGAATCCTCGCCTCGGCGACAATGGACGTCGCCCAATTGACGGCGGCGATCACTGAGGTCAAGTCGCGCACCGACCGGCCTTTCGGGGTGAATCTACGGGCGGATGCCGCCGACGTGAACGACCGGGTGGCGCTGTTGACCGACCACGGTGTGCGGGTCGCCTCGTTCGCCCAAGCGCCGAAAGAGGCGTTGATCTCGCGTCTGCGTGACGCCGGCGTGCTCGTCGTCCCGTCGATCGGGGCGAAACGCCACGCCGAGAAGGTCATCGCCTGGGGTGTCGACGCGGTGCTCGTGCAGGGGGGCGAGGGGGGCGGTCACACGGGCTCGGTCCCCACGTCGGTGCTTCTGCCTCAGGTCGTCGACGCAGTGGCGGGCCGAGTGCCGGTACTGGCGGCCGGTGGGTTCTTCGACGGCCGCGGCCTCGTCGCCGCTTTGGCCTACGGTGCCGACGGGATCGCCATGGGGACTCGATTCCTGCTGACCAGCGACTCGGCCGTCCCCGATGCGGTCAAGCGGTTCTACCTGGGCAAATCGGTGACCGATACGGTCGTCACCAAGCAGGTCGACGGCGTTGCCCACCGAGTGCTGTCGACTGAGCTGGTCGATGAGTTGGAATCGGGCCGGGGCCGCGCCATGGCGCTGCCGCGTGCCCTGCTCAACGCTCACCGGTTTCGGCGGATGACGGGGCTTCGGCTGTCATCGATGCTGCGCGAGGGCCTGGCGATGCGCAAGTCGATGGGGTTGTCGATGACCCAGATGGTGATGGCGGCGAATACACCGATGCTGCTGAAGGCGGCGCTCGTCGACGGCCAGGTCGACAGCGGCGTAATGGCGTCGGGTCAGGTCGTCGGGGTGATCGATGATCTGCCCTCGTGCCGTGAGCTGGTGGACCGGATCATCGCCGAGGCGACCACGGTCCTGGAAGGTTTCGGGGCATGACGGCGTCGGTGCTGGATGGTGCGGCCGCCGTAAGAGCCGCGGTCGGAACCCACCTCGGCCACAGCGCCTGGATGGAGGTGACCCAGCAACAGATAGACCTGTTCGCCGAGGCGACCGGTGACCGTCATTTTATCCACGTCGACGTCGAACGGGCCCGCGCCGGCCCGTTCGGTGCGCCGATCGCCCATGGCTACCTCACGCTGGCCCTCTCGAATCTGTTTCTGCCGCAGATCGTCGAGGTGCGCGGCACGTCGTTGGGCGTCAACTACGGCGTCGACAAAGTCCGTTTCCCTGCTCCCGTTCCCGTCGGTTCGCAGCTACGAGGCGGGGCGGTACTGGTCGAAGCCGTCGACGTGAACGACTGGCTGCAGACGCTGATCCGCATCACCATCGAGCGGGCGGGCGGCGATCGGCCGGTCTGCGTCATCGATTCGATCTCACGGTGGAGGTTCTGACATGTCGGTACTGCAGATGTTTCGGGTCGACGGCAAGGCGGCGGTGGTCAACGGCGCCGGGCGCGGAATCGGTGCTGCCTCGGCGATCGCCCTCGCCGAGGCGGGAGCCGATGTGGCGATCCGCGCCCGCACGGCCGCCCAGCTCGACGAGGTGGCGGCGGCCATTCGCGGGTATGGCCGCCGGGCACTGGTGCTCGTCGCCGACGAGTCGGTGCCGGATGACGACATCGCTGCCGTCGAGCGCGCCGCCGACGAGTTCGGTCGGCTCGACATCCTGGTCAACGTGGTCGGAGGGGCGATGCCCGGACCGTTCATGCGGGCTCGCGATCGCGATTTCGAACAGGCCTTCCAGTTCAACGTGATGACGGCCATCCGCCTGGTGCGCGCCGCAGTGCCGTATCTGTTGGCGACCGGCGACGGATCGGTGATCAACATCACCACGGCCGCGGCCCACATGGTCGGGCGCGGCTACACGTTGTACGGCACGGTGAAGGCGGCGCTCGATCATGCGACGCGTCTGCTCGCCGCAGACCTGTGCCCGAAGATCCGGGTCAACGCCGTGGCCCCGGGGGCGATCCTCACCGATGCGTTGGCGATGGTGATGGGCGACGACGAGATCCGTACATCGATGGAGCGCCTTACCCCGCTGCGGCGCATCGGCACGCCCGACGAGATCGCCGCGGCGGTGCTGTACCTGGCGTCACCGGCCGGCGCTTTTCTCACGGGCAAGATCATCGAGGTCGACGGCGGCACGCAGGTCCCGGCCTTCGAGTTCCCGATTCCCGATCTGTAGACCTACTTGCGGGCGACCAGACGGGCCAGGCGGGGCAGCAGGCCGGGCAGGTCGGGAGCGCAGACCTCGGGGAGCTTGCGCACCGGCCACCACGCCACCGGTCGGCCCTCCTCGGCGACGAGCTTCACCGAACGCGCCGACCGGAAGACGTAGCCCACTCCCCAGTGCAGGTGTTCAGGTCCGTCGTCGGTGGCCGGCATTTCGACGCAGCTGACGATCATCGGCTCGGCAACGATCGGGTTGAGGTCGAGCCCGGTCTCCTCGACGAGTTCGCGGATCGCCGCGTCGCGACACGTTTCGTCGAACCCGACGTGGCCGCCGGCGCACGCCCAGCCGAGGGTCGGGTGGCGTACGAGCAGGGCGTGGTCGCCGCCCTCGTCGAACACCCAGGCGGTGGCGGTCAACTGGCCGTCGCGGCCGGGCTTGCCGTCCAACAGGTCGGCGAGCTCGCCGGGCTCGGTGCGGTACGACAACGGCGCCTTGCGGACGGCAGCGGAGAAGGTGCGGTCGGGCGTCGTGAGCGGCAGGTTGACGGTGTGTTCGGGATGGCCCACTATCGGGCCCGTTCGCCGGTGATGAAGCTCATCGCCTCGGAGCGCGAGCGGGCATCGTCGCGGAATCGGCCGCGCACGGCCGAGGTAACCGTGACCGCGCCCGGCTTCTGCACTCCGCGCATCGACATGCACAGGTGCTCGGCCTCGATGACCACCAGCACGCCGTGCGGCTCGAGCGCGGCGACCATCGCCTCGGCGATCTGGGTCGTCAACCGTTCCTGCACCTGTGGGCGTTTGGCGTAGCCGTCGACCAGACGGGCCAACTTGGACAGTCCGGTGATGCGCCCCTGCGGCCCGGGGATGTACGCCACGTGGGCCTTGCCGAGGAACGGCACCAGATGGTGTTCGCACATCGAGGCGAACGAGATGTCGCGGACCATCACCATCTCGTCGTGTTCGGCCTCGAACGTGACGGCCAGATGGCGGGCCGGGTCGTCGTGCAGGCCCTGCATCACCTCGGCGTACATCCGGGCGACGCGTGACGGCGTGTTGATCAACCCGTCGCGGGCGGGATCCTCACCGATCGCGGCGAGGATCTCGGTGACGGCCGCCTCGATGCGGGCGAGGTCGACCGGTGGCGGGGCTACCGGGTGATCGGATGACTGGATCATGGCCTGGCATCCTCGCTCGCCCGACGTCGCATCACAACCCGAGCCGGCGGGCGAAGTGGGCGTGGCCAATCGATAACCACCCGTCGCGTCCGTGCCCTGCAGGTCGATCCGGATGTGGGTGCGAATCTTTCAGCTTGCGTTCAGAAATGGTTGCAAGGAAGTGGACAAAGATTTACTCTGTGCGTGGGGCGTAGGACGTTCGGTGCGTGCGGGCCCCGTAGCGAGGGCGAAATGGGCAAGACAGTGGGCGCTTCTGCGCGGACTGTCGGCTTGGGGCTTTCCGTGCTCCTGGCCGGCGGTTCGGTACTCACCGTGCTGGAATCGCGTGCGAATGCGGCGACCGATCCCGGGTACAACTATGTGGCGACGCCGTTCAATGCGGCGAACTTCACCCACCCGACGGTCATCGACAACCCCTATATGCCGCTCATACCGGGGACGCAGCTCGTGCTCGAGGGCCGGGCCGATCGGGGAGAGGGCGGGCGGACGCCGCATACCGTGATCTTCACGATCACCGACCTCACCAAGGTCGTCGCCGGCGTGCGAACGGTCGTGGCCTGGGACCAGGACATCAACCAGGGCGTGCTGCAGGAGTCGGAACTCGCCCTGTTCGCCCAGGACGACGACGGCAACGTGTGGAACCTGGGCGAGTACCCCGAGGAGTATGTCAACGGTGTGTACTCCGTTGCCCCGAGCACATGGCTGGAGGGCTCGGGTGGGGGACTGGGCGGCGTGCACGTCCATGCCAACCCGCAACCCGATTCGTTGATCTATCTCGCCGGACGGGTTCCGGCAATCGGCTTCTTCGACGTCGCTCGGGAGGTCACCCGCGAGACGTCGACGAGCGTGCCGACGGGCAGCTACGACCATGTCCTGCGAGTCGACGAATGGGATCCGTCGGCCCAGCCCGACGATGGGCATCAGGTCAAGTACTACGCGCCCGGTGTCGGGCTCGTCCGCGTCGGTCCCGACGGGGGCGTCGAGCAGGAAGGACTGGTGCGCGCCGAAACCCACCATCTCACCGCGGACGAACTGGCTGCCGCCCGGATGGCATCGCTCGAAATCGACGGTCGTGCCCGCTCGACAAAGTCGTCGAACAAGTCGGTGTGGAAGCCATCGGCCGCCCTGGTGCGCGCCACGCTGCCCGACGCGCCCCGTTCGGCTGTCGCCACGGCGACTCCGGGGGGAGCCACGATCGTGTGGGATCCGCCGATATCGGACGGCGGTGCTGCGGTGACCGGCTACACGGTCAGTGCATCTCCCGGAGGGATCACGCGCACGGTCACGTCGCCGGCGGCGACGTTCGACGGCCTCACGCCCGGTGTCTCGTACCTGTTCACCGTCACCGCCAACAACATCGAGGGTGCCGGGTCGGTCACGACGTCGAATGCGGTCACGGTGCCCGCCCCGCCCCGCGCTGCGGCGACCCTGGTGGGGTTGGAGCCGGGTCGGTTTGTGGATTCGCGGTTGCCGGGTGGGCGGACGTTTGATGGGTTTGCGGCTGGTGGTGGGTTGCGTGCTGGTGGTTCGGTGACTGAGGTGTTGGTGGGTGGTCGTGGTGGGGTGCCGGGTGATGCGGTGGCGGTGTCGTTGAATGTGACGG
>JANMJD010000358.1:0-21360 GCA_031371195.1 Actinomycetes bacterium
CTTGGGATACCGAGCGGGAGATCGAACGTTGACGTGCCGTCGCCGTGAAACTCGACGATGCCATCGTCAGTCTCAAACCTCATTCCGGGTTGTGTGAACGTTCGTCGGGTCGGAATCAGCTGGGGCGCGACGCCCACGAAGGTCGACCGCTCGCGAGTCGAACAAGTCGTTCGTACCGTCCCCGATCGGTCGAACGAACGGCGTGAGTTTTGCGGCGCGACCCTTGTGCTCGGCGATGCCGTAGACAATCAAGCCACCCCGTGCGTTAGCCAGCGCGCACACGTCCTTGGCGAGTTCCAGCGTGTCCTTGTCCTCCGTCAAGAAGGTCTGCTTGAAGTCGAGCTGTGAATCTTCGTCGATACCACTGGCCCCAAGCATCGCAAGATGAGGTTCGGTCAAGTTCGAGAGCCGATCACCGATGAGTCTTTCGACCGACGGGAGCCGCATACTGATCGTCATCGACTGCTCTCATTCCTGGGGTCCAGGAGCGAAGTGTCGTGTCAGCAGTCGGACAAGGCCGACAGCGCAGCGCACATCTCTTGACGACGGTCGGAAGAGAGCGCCCCGAGCCGCACGGTCAGGAACGCCTTGGGCACGGTGGTCAGGGCATCGAACGTCGCAACGCTGTCCTTGCGGATGCCCTCGGATTCGCCGAGAGGGATATTCGTCGGGATCGATCGAATAGTTCCGGTGATCGGGGCGACTACCACGTCTCTGACCACAGGGATCACCGCATTTCGACTGACGACGAGTACGGGTCGCTGCTTTGCCTGGGGAGTTTCCAGCAGCCAGATGTCGCCCTGAGCCACAGTTTCGCTCACCAAGGTTCGGCCTCAGTCAGAGCGATAGCGTTCGCCACCGCCCAGGCATGCTCATCATCGGTTTGTGGGACAGTCCGGTACGCAGCAGCGATCTGTTCACCGATTGTCCGCCGACGGTGCGCATCGAAGAGACGCTCGACCGCCAGGCGAATCACCTGCGAGCGCGACTCGGCAACACCGTCAGCTACCAGTGAGTCGAGATCGGCAAGTTCGTCATCGCGAAATCGGGTGGGTATCTGGACCGACGTCATACAATCAGTGTAGCACTCTGTGTAAGGCCTGAGGCCTACGGTGCCGGAGGTGCAGGTGGTAGTGGTGCCACCGATCCAGCCGGTGCCGTCGGAATCCTCTTCGACATAGACCCGGCCACGGCGGCCGAGCGCGGTCCCCTGGGCGGCGATGTACGGAGCCGTCAGCCTTCCGATGGTCAGCAGCCACATGGCGACCGAGGCATTGAGGCTGCCTGCCACTGGGTCTTCGCAGGCGACGCCTGCTTCGGGAAAAGAACGCTCGCACTTCGATCGCCGCCGGCGAGCCGGAGGGATACGGTCCGACGACACCGAATTTCGGATCGGTCGGGCCGCAGCGAACGGCGAGCACCTCATCGGCACTAACCAGCAGCACGGCCAGCCACCCGCGGCCGTTGTCGACCCATTCGATGGCCACGATCGGAGCCTGCCAGACCGAGCGCAATTGCGGCGCGCGTGACCGTCTCCTCGTGGGCTGAGCCTGAACGGACGAGCGGGGCGCAGCGAAGGCGAGACGATCCTGCCCCGACTGCAACCGGAACGCCGGGTGGGGCCGAATCGTCTCCCTGACATCAGGGATCGGATGGGTTCCCGGTACCTGCTTGATCACCGGCGAGGTCGGCGGTTCGTCGCCGCCGATGCGGATCTTTGACGACGCCGGGAGTGGGCACACGCAACGTGAGCCGGCTGCGTTGAGTCATCGTCCGCCACGGGGAAACGTGCTCCCTGAGCTGGACATGCAGACTGACTGACTGATCGGGCAGTAGCAATCACTGTGGGGTGTTCGCTAGCGTCTCGAACCCTGTGCCCGGGATAGACCCGGCCAGAAAGGACCCACCAACCCCCCTCGACACCGAGCGAAAATCGCTACGCCGACGGACACCGAATCTCGGGCACCAGCGTGCGTCACCCGCCACGGGCGAACCCCACCTCAGGAGCGTTCACTTGGACGGAATGATCACCACATCGCCGATTGACGGCAGCCCCGTATACGACGGTCGGATGACCGGCGGCCGCAAGGGCATCCCCTACGACCTGTCGCCATTCGACTCGGTCGTTGCCGGCCGACCGGTTGCGGCGTCGCCCGTCGATGCCGCCCTCGAAAAGTCCGACCGCGTGCTGGTCGCAGCATGAGTTCGGTTCGTCCCGGGCGCGTGCTGGTATTGGGCTGCGGATCCGTCGCCCAGTGCACGTTGCCGCTGATCGTGCGCGACCTCGGCTTCGCTCCGTCACAGGTGCGGATTGTCGACTTCGTCGACAACCGCGAACGTGTGGCCGACCTCATCGCCATCGGCGTGACCTACGAGCAGGACCGCGTCACCCGCGAGAACCTCGACGAGTTCCTGTCGGCCCGCGTCGGCTCCGGCGATCTACTCCTCGACCTCGCCTGGAACATCGACAACCCGACGATCCTGCAGTGGTGCCGCGACCATGGCGTGCGCTATCTGAACACCTCGGTCGAGGTGTGGGACCCGTACGACGACATGGTGGCGATGCACCCGCTTGATCGCACCCTGTATGTCCGCCACATGGACCTGCGCCGCCTCAAGGCGTCGTGGAGCGACAACAAGGGGGCGACGGCCGTGGTCGAGCACGGGGCGAATCCCGGGCTCGTCTCGCATTTCACGAAGCAGGCGCTGACCGAGATCGGCACGCGGATTCTGGCCGACGGGCGGGGCGGCGACCGGACCGCCGGGCTGGAGCTGGCTCTCGCCGAAGGTCGCTTCAACGAGCTGGCGATGCTGACCGGTACCAAGGTGATCCATATCGCCGAGCGCGACACGCAGATTTCCGACCAGCCCAAGGAGACCAACGAGTTCGCCAATACCTGGTCGGTCGAAGGCTTCTACGAGGAGGGCGTCGCTCCGGCCGAGTTGGGCTGGGGTACCCACGAGAAGCGCCTTCCGCCCAATGCGTATGTCCACACCGGCTTCGGACCGCGCAACCAGATCTGTATCGCCAAGCCCGGTATGGAGACCTGGGTGCGTTCGTGGGCGCCGTGCGGCGAGATCCGCGGCATGGTCATCCGCCACGGCGAGTCGTTCACGATGACCGACCACCTGACCGTGTGGGACGAGGCCGGTGTCGACGTCGGCAACCCCGTCTACCGTCCGACCGTGCACTACGCCTACCACCCCGCCGACGTGGCGATCAACAGCGTGTTGGAGCTGCGGATGCGGAACTGGGAAATGCAGCCCAAGCAGCGCATCCTGAACGACGAGATCATCTCGGGCCGTGACGAACTCGGTGTGCTGCTGATGGGCCACGACTACACCGCATGGTGGACCGGCTCG
Organism: Actinomycetes bacterium; assembly: GCA_031371195.1. Taxonomy (GTDB): domain Bacteria; phylum Actinomycetota; class Acidimicrobiia; order Acidimicrobiales; family Ilumatobacteraceae; genus JANMJD01. The sequence continues at coordinate 3,364 of JANMJD010000358.1, forward strand.
CTGCTGTCGATCGAGGAGGCCCGGGCGGTGCTGCCGAGCCAGAACGCGACGACCCTGCAGGTGGCCGCGTCGATCATCGCGGCCGTGACGTGGATGATCGACCATCCCAACGAGGGCCTCAATGTCCCCGACGACCTGCCATGGGAGACCGTGCTGAAGGTGGCCAAGCCGTACCTGGGCACGTTCCACTCCGCCCCGACCGACTGGACGCCGCTGTCGACCCGTAGTGACCTGTTCAAGGGCTGGGCCGACGAATCCGACGCCCTGGACCATGACGACCCCTGGCAGTTCACCAACTTCCTGGTCAGGTAACGCTCCACCACACCCGACCACGCAATCGATCACTTCGCCTCATGGCCCGGCACGTAGTGTGCCGGGCCATGAGCGTTCGTGTGGGAGTCGTCGGAGCCGGTGGAAAGATGGGCACGGCCGTCTGCGCCGCCGTCGCGGCCGACCCTGAGCTGGACCTGGTTGCCGCGGTCGATCCGTTCGCCGCCGGGCAGATCCGCTCGGGGATTGCCATCAGTGGTGGACTCGAGGTCTTCGCCGCCGAACAGGCGGACGTGGTGGTCGACTTCACCGTTGCATCGGCTGCACGTGCGACGCTGCCGTGGCTGGCCGATCACGGCATTCACGCCGTGGTCGGCACCACCCAACTCGAGGACCAGTTCGATCGCCTGCGGCAGGCCTTCACCCGGTCGAACTGCCTGATCGCCGCCAACTTCGCCATCGGAGCGGTGCTGATGATGCGGTTCGCCGAGATGGCCGCTCCGTGGTTCGAGACGGCCGAGATCATCGAACTCCATCACGACGCGAAGGCCGACGCGCCATCGGGCACGGCGATGACCACCGCCCGGCGCATGGCCGCCGCATCGGCCGACTGGGCCGACGACCCGACGACAAACGAGGTCACCCCGGGCGCGCGAGGAGGAATGGGGCCGGCGGGAATCCGACTGCACTCGGTGCGGATGCGGGGGATGGTCGCCCACCAGGAGGTGATTCTCGGGACCGCCGGGCAGACCCTCACCATCCGCCACGACAGCTATGACCGCGAGAGCTTCATGCCGGGAATCGTGCTCGGCTGCAAGGGCATCGCCGACCATCCCGGTCTGACCATCGGCCTCGAGCCCTTCCTCGGGGTCTGACGCACGGATCGCCACCGTTCTTCGCGAGCCGGTCATGGATTCGCGCGGGTGGCCGTGCGAATCCGTGACCACTTCGCACGACCAAGTGGATGACCCGTGACCCCACCCAGTCCGGGCGTCGGATGGCGTCCGGGCAGAACTCAGCCGAGGGCGGCGATCGCCGAGTCGTAGTCGGGTTCCTGGGCGATCTCGGGGACGAGCTGCGAGTGGAGCACCATGCCGGACTCGTCGAGGACCACCACTGCTCGACCGAGTAGGCCGGCGAGCTTGCCGTTGGCGAGGGTGATGCCGAACTGATTGCCGAAGTCGGAGCGGAACGAGGATGCGGTGGTCACATTCTCAAGACCCTCGCCGCCACAGAAGCGGCCCTGGGCGAAGGGCAGGTCGGCCGATACGCACAGAACGACGGTGTTGTCGAGCGATGAGGCGGCTTCGTTGAACTTACGCACGCTGGTGGCGCAAACCGGGGTGTCGACACTGGGGAAGATGTTGAGCACGACACGCTGACCGGCGAAGTCGGCCTCGGTGATCTCGGACAGATCGCCTTTGGTCACCGAGAACGACGGTGACGAGCCGACGGCGGGAAGATCGCCGACGGTGTGAATGGGGTTGCCCCCCAGAGTGATTTCAGCCATGCCCATGACTATCACCTGGTGCCGGAGGACACCGCACCGGTGCTCGGCTCGATGACGAGCGGGTTGCGGCTTGGTGACGAAACGTGTTGGAACGTCACCGGACGTGGGTCGAACTGCTCACTAGGGCGAAATCTCCTCAAAGTTGCAGAACAAAAACTGATCTGGGGCGTATTCATCAGTGAGGAAGCGGCATCAGGATCCCCGGACACCGGTCGCCGATCGACAGCAAATCCACCCGAGTACCACACACGCACGAAAGCCCAGACACCATGCACCGCAAGCTGCAAGCCGCCACCATCGTCACTGCCACCGCCGCCATGTTCGCCGTGCCGACGGCCGCCTTTGCCGGCACGCGTGGGCACTCCACCTGCACCGAGTCGTTCGCCCGGTGGCACACCGATCTCGAGCCGATCCCAGGTGGCTACGTCACGATCGACTTCGGGCGCGACGGCGTCGACTACACGACTACGACGTGGGAGACGACCAGCGTCATCGGACTCGGCGAGTTGTTCGCCGGCAACACGATCCGCGTCCAGTGGCACGCCGAGGACGGCACGATCATCGGCGAGAAGGGCAACGGCGTCGTCATCGAGGTCGACAACTGCTCGCCGTCGGAGGTCACCGTTCCGCCGACGGATGCCCCGAGCCCGACCGAGGCCCCGGTCGTCACCGAGCCGGCTCCCGCCGTGACCGAGGCCGCTCCCGCTGCGGACCCGACCACGACCGCCGCCATCGTTGCGCCCACGGAGGCGCCGATCGTCGCCGAGGTCGCTGCGCCGCCGACCACTGCCGCCGCGGCCCCGTCGACGACCGCCACGGTGCTGGTCGAAGCCGCCGGCCCGTTGGCGTCGACGGCGCTGCCCGCTACCGGCGCTCGCGACAAGGTGCCCTATGTGGTGGTCGGCATGAGCCTGCTCGGCGCCGGGTTGGCGCTCGCCGGATTCGCCCGGCGCCGCTCGTACGTCTGAGTGATCCGACCGTGCTCCGGGTCCCGGCGTCGAGTCGAGAACCCGGAGTACGGTCGCGTTCAGCCCTCGCCGCGACGGAAGTTGCGCACGTTGACCAGCACCACGAGGGCGACCGATCCGATGATGAACTTGACCTGGTGGCGTTGGGTGAAGTCGATGAACGACTTGAGCGGCTTCTCGAACGGTTCGGCCAGGAACCAGTAGAGCGCGAGCCGACCGGCGATACCGAGGGCCAGCAAGGGGGCGAATACCCGAATCCGCACCCGGTTGAGCCCGGCAAGCGCACAGACGATGTTGCTGCCCACGAAGAAGGGGATGAGCGCCCAGCCGGCCTTGGCGAAACCTCGTTGGAGGTTCTCGATGCCCTCGGGCGTCATGCCCAGAAAGCGGCGGAACCATCGCAGCGCCCGACCCTCGTACACGTAGCCGATGCCGTAGCAGACGAAGGCGGCGACGGCGATCCGCATGAAGCCGATGACGACGTACGAGATGGCATCGATACCGGCCACGCGAGTGAACAGCAGATAGCGCACTCGCGCCGAGAGGGCGAGGAGGCGGGCCGGGTGGGTCTGCACCCACTTCGCCCAGACCCCGTTGGCGATGTTGCTCAGCGCGACCAGTCCGACGAACGACCCGACGAGGGCGAACCGCCACCACGGGAGCGGTGTGGGGTCTTCATCGAGGGAGGCGTGATCCACCACGGCGTCATTCACGAATGGATGACACTAACGTCGCACCGAGCCGTTCACGCGGCGCACGGCCGGCATCACCGAACCAGGGGACCCAATGCACTCCACCATGCAGGACTATCCGCTCACGATCAGCCACATCTTCGGCCGGGCCGAGCTGTATCACGCAGACAAGCAGGTGATCACCAATACCGCCGTCGGCCGGGAGCGCACCGACTATGGCGCTTGGGCGGAGCGGACCCGCAAGCTCGGCGGTGCGCTCGACATCCTCGGCATCGCCCCGATGGGCCGGGTCGCCACCTTCGCCTGGAACACCGCCCGCCACCTGGAGTTGTATTTCGCCGGTCCGTGCACCAACCGCGTCTTGCACACGCTGAACATCCGGCTGTTCCCCGAGCAGCTCACCTACATCGTCAACCACGCCGAGGACGAGGTGATCTTCGTCGATCGATCGCTGATCGGATTGCTCGCCCCGTTGCTCAAGACGTTCGCGACCGTGAAGCATCTGGTGTTGATGGACGACGGCCGGGGCGAGGTGCCCGCCGATCTCGCGGGGATCGCGCTGCACGACTACGAGGAACTGGTCGCAGCCGGCGAACCGGCGTCGTTCGTGGTCGCCGACGAACGCCAGGCCGCCTCGATGTGTTACACGAGCGGTACCACCGGCAATCCGAAGGGCGTCGTGTACAGCCATCGATCCACGTTCATTCACACGATGGGGGCGATGACCGTCGACTCGCTCGGCGCCCGCGAGAGCGACGTGATCCTGCCCGTGGTGCCGATGTTCCATGCCAACGCCTGGGGCCTCGCCCACGCCGGTGTGGCCGCCGGCGCAACGTTGGTGATGCCCGGTCCCGACCTGTCGGGCAAGGCGATCGCCGACCTGATCGTCGAGGAGCGGGTCACCGTTGCCGCCGGTGTACCGACGATCTGGATGGCTGTACTTCCGGAACTCAAGGACCGCGACACCTCGGCGCTGCGGGCGATTCCGTGCGGTGGTTCGGCGGTGCCCAGGGCGTTGTCGGAGGCATATCGGGCGCAGACCGGGCTGCCGATCCTGCAGGCGTGGGGGATGACCGAGACCTCGCCGATCGCGGCGGTGTGCCAACTGCGGGCGTCCGACCTCACGTTGTCCGACGACGAGCAGGCCGAACTGCGCACGACCGTCGGGCGGATCAACTTCGGCGTCGAGGCCCGTGTCGTCGAGCCCGGAACGACGACTCCACTGCCGTGGGATGGCGAGACCAGCGGCGAACTGCAGTGCGCCGGGCCATGGATCACCGGCACCTACTACAACGACGACCGGGCGGGAGAGAGCTTCACCGATGACGGTTGGTTGCGGACCGGTGACGTGGCCACTGTCGATGCTGTCGGGCGGATTCGTCTCGTCGATCGTACGAAAGACCTGATCAAGTCGGGTGGAGAGTGGATCTCGTCGGTCGAGATCGAGAACGAACTGATGGGTCACCCGTCGATTCGCGAGGCCGCCGTGATCGGGGTGGCCCATCCGCGGTGGTCGGAGCGGCCGTTGGCCTGCGTCGCGTTGGAGCCGGGTGCCGAGATGTCCAAGGAGGACGTGCTCGACTACATCCGGCCGCGGCTCGCCAAGTGGCAGGTGCCCGACGACGTGGTATTCATCGACGAGGTCCCCAAGACCAGCGTCGGCAAGTTCTCGAAGCGGACGTTGCGCGACCGTTTCGCCGACTACGTGCTACCGGACTGACCGGCAGTCGAGCGCCCCGGCTGCGCCGCGTGCCGCGGCCTCGTCGGGGGTCAGTACCCGCCGACTGATGGCGATTCCGAGCACGGCCAGGGTCGCGGAGATCACGGCATTGAGCAGGATGGCCGTCCGCAGGCTGAACACATCACGATCGGCCAGGGCGACCATGGCCCCACCGATCCCGCCCATCATGGCGAAACCGACCGAGTCCGACAGGCTGATCTGCGAGCTGACGATGCCGTCCTGTCCGTCGCCCGCCAACGACAGGGCGCGCACTGTCGTCGGCCCGACGAGCATGCCCATCCCGAAACCGGTCACCGACCAGGTGCAGAACGCCACGGCGAGAGGCACCCCGGGCCGCAGAATGACCATCGACGAGGCGATCCCAACGGCCATCGCGACGAACCCCGTGCGGACCAATTGGGCGTCGTCGACGCGGCCGCTGCTGCGCCAGCGGGCGGCGAAGGCTTGACCGATCGTCCAGGTCACCGCGGCGCCGATGATCACCATGCCCTGGGCGATGGGGCCGACGCCGTGTATCCGGTCAGCCGCCAGTGGCAGAAAGCTCTCAACCCCGATGAACGCCATCGTCGACACGAGCCGAACACTGAAAACGGCAGGTAAACCCGGCCGGGCTCTCGCCACCCCGGCGGGATAGAGCAGGCGGCTGCCGCTGAGCGCCACTGCTCCGCCGCCGAGGGCAAGCGGAGCCACCACTTGCCATCGGTCGAGGGTGAGACCCCACAGGCCCACTCCCAGCCCCAGGGCAAGGCGAACCGCCGCCAGCACTCGTCGCCGATCGGACGGATTTCCATCGATGTGATCGCCTGGGCCGTGATCGCCTGGGCCGTGGCCGCCTGGGCCGTGATCGCCTGAGGCATCGTCGCCGGTCGGCGCGGGTTGGCCCCGGTTGGCCGCCGCAGGGAGCTTGAGCAGCATCGGGGCGACGAACGCACCGAGTACGGCGACGATCGGGACGATCCCGTAGAACACCCATCGCCAGCCGAAGCGCTCCGTGATCCACCCGGCGAGAGCCGGTGCGACGAGGCTGGGGAGCACCCACCCGGCCGACATCGCCGCCAGCGCCGTCTGTTGGCGGTCCTCCCGGATCCCCCGGCTGACGGCGACATAGGCAAGCGTGATGAATCCGCCGACCCCGGACCCTTGCAGTATCCGGCCGAGGACGACGATTGCCATACTTGGAGCGGCGCCCGAGACGAGCAGGCCGGCGACGAACACCGTCGCACAGAGGATGAACGGCCGGCCGGGCCCGAACCGGTCGGCGGCGATGGCCGAGGCGACGATGACGATGATGTTGGCCAGCAGGTTGACGGCGATCGTCAACCCGTAGAGCGAATCGCCGTGGAACTCGTCAGTGACCGTCGGCAGCGCGGTGATCACCGCGGTCGCCTCGAAAGCTCCGATGGTCACGATCGAGAAAAGCCCGGCGATCAGCCAGGTGTCGGAGCGCGGGTGGATGCCGGCGCCCTGGATGGGGGCGGGCTCCTTCACACCGGGGAGCCGGGAGCCACCAACGGCCACGGCCGGGCGCGTTCCACCATCAGTGCCAGATCGAGCAGCAGCGGCTCGGTGAAGTGGCGACCGATGACCTGCAGTCCGATCGGCAAACCATCGAGGGTGCCGGCGGGGATCGACACGGCAGGGTTGCCGTGCAGGTTGGCCGGAAAAGTCAGTCGGCCGTTGTTGCCTGCCCCGGCCTCGATTCCACCGAAGTTGCCCGGCAGCGGACCCTCGGCATCGAAGGCGACGTCGGGGTTGCTCGCGGCGATGACCAGATCGACTCCGTCGGTCGGATCGAAGAGTGAGGCCATCGCCTCGTTGAGTTCCATCCGGCGCCGCTCGATACGGGCGCGGGCCTCGGTGCCGTATGCGCCGGCAGTGGTGTGGAGGCCGAAACGCATCTCGGGGGTGAGTCGGTCGGCGCACGCCGGCCAATGCTCGGCGAGTTCGGTCTCGATTTCGATCATCCCGCTGATCGACCATGCCGCGCCCATCCGCGGCAGATGGGCATCCACATCATCAACCCGTCGCAACCCGGCATCGGCGATCAGATCGGCGGCGGCTGCGTCGAGCAACTCCCACATCATCGGCGAGACCACTGCACCGCCCCAGTCGCCGACCACGGCCACCCGCAGGCCCCGAAGCGCCGCAGCATGGCTGCCGAGCCCTGCTTCCCATCCTTCGGTGCGAGCCAGGCTGAACGGATCGCGAGGGTCATGGCCGTTGCAGACGTCGAACCAGCGGGCGGTGTCGCGCACGCTGCGGGCCAGGCAACCGACGGTCACTGTGTAGTTGCCGATCTGGGTCCGTGGCGCCCGCGGAATACGACCGAAGGTGGCCTTCAGACCGACGAGACCGGTGAATCCGGCGGGAATGCGGATCGAACCCCCGCCGTCCCCGCCGGTGGCGATGGTGCACAGGCCGCCGGCCACGGCCGCGGCGCTGCCGCCCGACGATCCTCCGGGGGTGCGGCCGTGCTGCCAGGGGTTGTGGGTGGCACCGTGGAGCACCGTGCGCGTCAGGTTCACCCCGCCGAACTCCGACGCGGTGGTCTGGCCGACGAGCACGGCTCCACCGGCGTCGCGGATGCGGCCGACCATCACCGAGGTGTGGGTGGCGACGCGGTCGGCGAAGACGACGCACGCCTCGGTGTTCGGCCAGCCCTCGACGTGGTCGAGTTCCTTGACGCCGATCGGCACGCCACCGAACGGAAGGCTGACATCGGCGTGGGCCGCGGCGGCCCGACCGGCTTCGGCATCGATCATGGCGAACGCGTTCAGCCGGCTGTCGTCGATTGCGGCGAGGGTCGCCTCGAGTTCCTCGGCTGGACTGCGCTCACCTCGACGGAACGCATCGACCAGGGAACATGCATCACCGAGCCACGGAGTATCAGGCATGTCGCCAGGCTAGAGCCCGGCCCCGACCGGCTTGCGGCCGGGATCGTTCGCGTGTCGTTGGGCTGCTCGCTGCGAATGGGCAGCGGCGCAGGCGCGCCACCTATCGTGACGGCGATGAACAGCCGGGCATTCCTGGGGTTGGAGCCCACCCACAACCCGTTTCGCTGGGTGCTCGAGGTCGTGCCGTCGCTGTGCACGGGCGGCTCGTTCCTATTCGGCGGATGCGGACTCGCCGCCGCCATCTCGGCGCTGGAAGGGGCTTCCGGTCGCCAATGTGTGTGGGCCGCCGGCCAGTATCTCTCGTTCGCCCGGCCCGGCGAGTTCATGGACATCGACGTCACCCTGGCCGTCGAGGGCCACGTGATGACCCAGGCCCGCGCCGTCTGTCATGTCGGCAACCGCGAGATACTGACCGTCAATGCCGCCCTCGGCGACCGGCCGTTCGATCGGACCGGCCAATGGGTGGAGATGCCCAGCGACGTCCCGTCGCCGCTGGAATGCATGCCGCGCCCGCTGCGAGGCGACCAGGAGGGCACGATCAACGCCCGGTTCGAGCAGCGGATGGTCAAGTGGCGCCACTGGGACCACCTGACCGGCCTCGGCGACGGCCAGACTCTGATGTGGGCCCGGCTCCCCGAGGTGCTCGACGGCGTCGATGCGGCGGGGTTGGCGGTGCTCGGCGACTTCGTGCCCTTCGGTGTCGGCCAAGCACTCGGCATCCAGGGCGGGGGCAACAGTCTGGACAACACCCTTCGCCTGGCCCGGCTCGTGCCCACCGAGTGGGTGCTGCTCGACATCCGGGTCCAAGCGGTCGAACGCGGCTTTGGGCACGGTGAGGTCTACATGTTCGCCGAGGACGGCACGCTGATGGCCGTCGCCAGCCAGAGCTGCATCGTGCGTTACTGGAAGGATCGCCCCGGGGCCGCCGCCAGTCGTCGCCTCGTACCACGATCCGATTCCGATCAAGCCGATTCCGGTCAAGCCGATTCCGGTCAAGCCGATTCCGGTCAAGCCGATTCCGATCAAGCCGATTCCGATCAAGCCGATTCCGATCAAGCCGATTCCGATCAAGGAGGCTCCTGATGAGCGTCAACTCCCCGTTGCCGATCCGCCCTGGGATGACCGTGCCGCTGCCCGGTCCGCTGCACAGCCATCGCGACAAGCTGGCCGACCTGGTCGAACTCGGCTACACCGACATCTGGTCGGCCGAGGCCGATGCCGCCGATGCGTTTACGCCGCTGGCGATGGCCGCGGCATGGGAGCCTCGATTGCGACTGGGGACGGCGATCGTGCCGGCGTTCACCCGTGCGCCGGCGCTGATGGCCCAGAGCGTCGCCTCGATGGCCGATGCCGCCCCGGGCCGATTCGCCATCGGTATCGGCTCGTCGAGCAATGTGATCGTCGAGCGCTGGAACGGTGTGCCCTTCGTCGAGCCATACAAGAAGGTACGCGACGTGGTGCGGTTCCTGCGCGACGCGTTGGGGGGCGAGAAGGTGGCCAAGAGCTACGACACGTTCCAGATCAACGGTTTCCGGTTGGGAATCAAGCCCGAGGTGATGCCGTCGATTCTGGTCGCCGGCCTACGCGAGGGGATGTTGCGTCTGGCCGGACGCGAGGCCGACGGGGCGATCATCAACTGGCTCTCGCCCGATGACGTGCGCAAGGTGGCCGGAGTGGTCAACAGCCAAGGCGAGGGCAAGGAGATCGTCTGTCGGATCTTTACCTGCCCCAGCGAGAACGCCGAGGCCGTGCGGGCGGCGGCCAGGTTCGCCATCGCGGCATACCTCAACGTGCCGGTCTATGCCGCCTTCCATGAATGGCTCGGCCGGGGGGAGATGCTGACCCCGATGTGGGACGCATGGAAGGCGGGGGACCGCAAGGCGGCATTGGCGGCGATACCCGACGAGTTGGTGGACGACCTCATCGTCCATGGATCGCCGGAGTACTGCCGAGCGAGGATCCAGCAGTACTTCGACAATGGTGTCACCACGACGAGCCTGGCGATCCTGCCACTCGACCCCGCCCTGAACCACTGGGAGGCCGTGCGGTCGTTGTCTCCATCGGCCGGCAGGTAGCCCGGTCGGTGTTGACCCTTGGCGGCCGGGTCAGGCGGCCAGGCGCCGAGCCGGCAAGGCCTCGGGGGCATCGTCGAGAGCGGCGGCACGACACAGCTGCTCGTCGATGATCGCCCGGGCTCGGGCGACCTCGGCGAGACCGATGCGCCGGGTGCGCTCGTCGAGCCGAAGCTTGACCGGGACCCGAGAGGCGTCGAGCAGTTGGAGCTGCTCGGGCTGCGATGGGAATTCGATCGTTGTCATGGGCCTAGCTTGCATGAGGGGTGTGTCGTAGTTTCTCAACTCGCCCGGCGAGCTGAATATTCCCTGTTCAGAGTCGCTTTCCCCGCGCCGCCTATGTGGCCGGCGTGACCGATCGGCTTGGCTTGAGGTCCAGCTAGGTCGGTTTGAGGTCCTGCGAGCGGAGTTCCCGCAGCCGCTCGTTGAGGAACGAGAAGGCCGTACGTCCTTCGGCGAGGACCACGTCATCGGACGGGTGCAGGAAGAGCGGCATCGACAGGCGCGAACGGCGCGCGCCCTCGCCGGTCGGGTTGACGACGCGATGGGTGGTGGACGGATAGAACCCGTTGCTGGCCAATTGGAGCATGTCGCCCGAGTTGATCGCAATCGACCCGAAATCGCAGGGCACGTCGTGCCAATTGCCGTCCACGTCGCGTACCTGCAGTCCGGGCTCGTTGGAAGCGGGGAGCACGGTAAGCAGGTTGATGTCCTCGTGAGCCGCCGCCCGCAGTGCGCCCGCCGGTTCGTCGCCGCGCAACGGGGGATAGCGAAGGATGCGCAGCAACGTGCGGGTCGACCCGTCCATCATCGACGAGAGCGGCTGGGAGAACGTGACGTCATCGGGCGTATTCGCCTCGACCCAGTCGAGCAGCGTCAGCGCCACCCCTTGCGCCAGTTCGCGATAGCGCATTGCCGCGTCGCTCACGGTGGCGGGATATTGGCCCCATGGGTAGGCGTGGAAGAACTCCTTGATGTCTTTGATGGTGTTGCCCTTGGCCGTTTCGGACACCTCAGGTCCGAAGTATCCGTCCTGGTTGTCGGGGGTGTAGCGATAGTCGTACTTGACCGGGGAATCGAAGAATTCCAGCCACTCGACGTAGATCTCCTCGATCAGGGTTTGGGGCAGGGGATGGTTGACGATCACCCCGAATCCGGTCTCGCGCAACGAACGGGCAAACTTCTCCGGAGCATCCGGAGCCTGGAAATCGACGACGGCGACTTGCATGTTCCCATCGTGCCAGGGTTGCGGCGGAAATGCGCGCGACGTGGCCGGCGGCGGGCGGACCGCCCAGCGGGACGGGCTGCTTGCGCGGCGGGCATCCGAGATGGCATGGTCCGTCACGTGCTGAGCGCCACTGACCGACAGACCATCGCCGATCAGCTGTGGGAGGCCGAGGCCACTCAGGTGGCGATCCCCCCGCTGACCGAGATGTGGGCCGATATCGACGTCGTCGATTCGTACGAGATTCAGCTGGCGAACATCGCCCGGCATACGGGCAACGGTGCGGTCATCCGAGGGCACAAGGTCGGGCTGTCGGCCAAGGCGATGCAGCAGATGCTCGGCGTGCACGAACCCGACTACGGCCATCTCCTCGACCACATGTTCGTCACCGAGAACGAGATCGTCCCGATGTCGCGGTTCATCGCCCCCCGGGCCGAGATCGAGGTGGCGTTCGTACTCGGTCGCCCGTTGGCCGGCCCGGGCGTGACCGTTGCCGATGTGATCCGGGCGACCGACTACATCCTTCCCTCGATCGAGATCGTCGACTCCCGCGTCGCCGATTGGAGGATCAAGATCGCCGACACGATCGCCGACAACGCCTCGTCGGCCGCTGTCGTGCTCGGTGGCCGACCGACGAGACTCACCGACGTCGACCCGGCGTTGATCGGCGCGTTGCTTCGCAAGAACGGCGAAACGGTGGAGACGGGCTGCTCAGGGGCAGTATTAGGCAACCCGGTCAACGCCGTGGCCTGGCTGGCCAACAGGGTGGCCGCCTTCGGAGTCGCCCTGGAACCGGGCCATGTGATCATGCCGGGCTCGTGCACACGGATGGTCCCGATCGCCGCCGGCGATGTGATCCGCGCCGACTTCGACGGCCTCGGTCACGTTACGGCAACCTTCCGGTAGTGCCGCCGCTGTCGCCCGCTGTGAGCACACCTGGCCTACGTCGCTGCGGCTGCTGAGCCCCGGCAGGATCGGGCCGGTCGGTTGGTGAATCGCCAACGACGCCTCGGGACTGCTCTTGGCCCCAGCCCGCTATGTACCAGATGTTGCGCAAGTACGGCATGACCGTCGATGATGACGGGCACGCTTCGACGAGTGACAACCGTTCGTTCGTGCCAGTCGAGCCAGTTCGCGGTGGGCGAACACAAAATCCGTCGCCGTTCGACAAACATAGGTGCATTCACCAGGGAGAATCCACGTTGGGAAATCTGTTCGATCTGTCTGGACGCTGCGCATTGGTCACCGGTGGGGGCCGGGGCCTCGGCCGGGCGATCGCCGTCGGGCTGGCCGAGCACGGCGCCGATGTCGCGATCACCAGCCGTACGGCCACGGAACTCGACGAGACGGCCGAGGCGGTTCGGGCGACTGGCCGCCGATGCCTGGTGCTCCCCGGGGATGCCCGATCAAAGGCCGATGTCGACGCCGTCGTCGGTGCAGTCGACGCCCAGTGGGGCCGGTTCGACATCCTCGTCAACAACGCCGGAGTCGATGCCGCAGCGCCGGCCCTTGACTACACCGAGGACGACTGGGACTTCGTGATGGACGTCAACCTCAAGGGCTACTTCCTGTTCGCGCAGTCCGCAGCCCGGGCGATGATCGCTCGCGGACACGGCGGTGCGATCGCCAACAACTCGTCGATCTGCAGCCGTACCGCCGTAGCGAACATCGTCGCCTACAACGCATCCAAGGGCGGGGTGAACATGCTCACCCGGACACTCGCCCTGGAGTGGGCCCCGCACGACATCCGCGTCAACGCCTTCGCCCCGGCCTATATGGAGGTGTTCATGCCCGGAGCCGCCGGCCAACACGACGAGGCCAAGGAGCAGGCGATACGCGACCTCACCCCGCTGGGACGCCGCGGTCGGGCCGAGGAGTTGGTGGGCCCGGTGGTCTTCCTGTGCTCAGATGCATCGTCGTATGTGACCGGTGAAGTGCTGATGGTCGACGGCGGCTGGACAATTCGTTGAGTTTCCCCGACCTTGCCCCGAGGAGATGACGATGGAACCGACGGAAGTGTTCGACTACATGGTCGACCATGGGCACGAGAAGGTGCTCATGTTCCAGAACGAGGACGTCGGGCTGCGTGCAGTGTTGGCGATCCACTCGACAGTGCTCGGCCCGGCCGCCGGAGGTTGCCGGATGTGGACCTATGCCTCCGATCTCGATGCGATGGAGGACGCAATGCGTCTGTCGCGGGGGATGACATACAAGCACGCCGCGGCGGGGGTGAATCTCGGTGGCGGAAAGGTCGTCGTCATCGGAGATCCGGCCCGCACCGAGGGCCGCGAGATGCTGTTCCGCGCCCTCGGCCGGTTCATCGAGTCGTTGAACGGCGAGTATCTGACCGGTGAGGATGTCGGCACGACACTTGCCGACATGGATGCCATGCGCGCCGAGACCCGTCATGTGATCACGCTGTCGGAGGCGTCGGGCGGAGCCGGGCCGATCGGTGGGGCGACGGCGTTCGGTGTGCTCCAGGCGATGAAGGCCTGTGTCGAGGACCGGTGGGGTTCGCCCTCGCTCCACGGTCGCCGTGTTGCCGTCCAGGGTCTCGGCGCGGTCGGGTGGCCGATGGTCGAATACCTGATGGCCGAAGGGGCCTCGGTGCTGGTCAGCGACATCTCTTCGTTGCGGGTCGACGCTGCGGTGGCGACCTTCGGAGTCGAATTCGTCGATCCCGACGACGTGATCGCTACCGATGCCGACGTCTATTGCCCATGTGCGCTCGGCGCCGTGATCAATGACGAGTCGATCGAACGCCTCGGAGCCCCGATCGTATGCGGCTCGGCCAACAACCAGCTCCACGAGCCCCGTCATGGCGACAAACTGCACCGCCGCGGGGTGCTCTACGCCCCCGACTACATCGCCAACGCCGGCGGCACGGTCTTCGACACCGACCGGTTGTGGGGCGGGGTCAACAAGGAACGGGGGATGGCCAAGGTCGGCCGGATCTACGACCGGATGCACGAGGTCATCGCCATCTCGCGGCGTGATGACGTGCCGACCCACGTCGCCGCCGACCGCCTCGCCGAGGCGCGCATCGCCGGGTACCGGGCGATCAAACGCATCCACGGCTTCGACCAGGGTTCGCAGCTCAGGTATTGACGAGGGCCCTGTCGACGGCGGCATGGCAGCACGGCGCCATGGAAGCCCCGGGCGGTCGTTCGTGCAGCCGCCGAGCGAACGGTACGACAGAAAAGGACGTGTCACACGGGACGAACGGGCGGTACTCTCGGGCCGATGACGACCGAACGATGGCGTGAGGTGAACAAGGCCAATTGGGAGTCGCGGGTGCCGCTCCACACGGGTCCGGGCGGCTATGACCTGGACGCGTTCGACGATCCGGATCACCTGAGCAGCGTGGTGCGCTACGACCTGCCCCGGCTCGGTCGCCTCGACGGCCTCGATGTCGTCCACCTGCAGTGCCACATCGGTACCGACACCGTCGGCCTGGCCCGGCTCGGTGCCCGAAGCGTCACCGGTCTCGACTTCTCGCCGGCGGCGCTCACGGCGGCACGCGCCCTGGCCACCCGGGCGAAGGCCACCGTGACGTTCGTGGAGTCCGACCTGTACGACGCGGTCGACACGTTGGGTAGCGTCGGTTTCGACATCGTGTACACCGGCATCGGTGCCATCTGCTGGCTCCCGAGCATCGCCCGCTGGGCACAGGTGGTCGCCGACTTGTTGCGTCCCGGTGGCCGGCTGTTCATACGGGAGTGTCACCCGGTGATGTGGTCGATGAGCGACCCGCGGCCCGACGGGCTGCTCGTGGTCGAGTACCCGTACTTCGAGACCGAGGGCATCGCGTTCAATGACGCGATCAGCTACGCCGGAGAGGGCTCGGTCGCTGCGCCGGACATCATCCACTTCAACCACGGTCTGGGGGAGATCTTCAACGCCCTGTGGGTGGCCGGGCTCACGATCACCGCGTTCGAGGAGCATCGGGAGTTGTCGTGGAATCCGCTGGGTGACGCCATGGCGGCCAGCGACACCTATGACGGCGAGTTCGTGCTCGCCGGCGGTCCCGACCGACTGCCCCTCAGCTACACGCTCCAGGCCGTGAAGCTCGCCGACTCGTAACTCTCGTGGTGCGAGGAACGTCAGGGTTCGCGATCCAGCGGGAGGGTCGCCAGCTGCGTCCGGGTGCGGATGGCGAGCTTGCGGAAGATCCGGCCGAGGTGACTTTCGACGGTACGGCGGGAGATCACCAGCTCTGCGGCGATCTCGTTGTTCGACATCCCGCGGCGGACGAGTCGAACGATCTGTGCTTCGGCGTGCGTGAGATCGCCCAGCGGGTCCGCACGCTTGGGCTGTTGGAGCGCCCGGGCGATCGCATCGATGGCTGCCGGCAGGGGCACGCCGTCGCGTAACCAGCCGTCGGGAGCCGCTCCTTTCACCGCGACCATGGCCGTGCTGGGGGAAGGGATACGCGACCGAGGGATCCCGAGCACTGATCGAGCACGGATTCACGGCGACCCAACGCGACGCGTCGTGGCCGAGACGATGGCCATTCACGTTCGTTCGCGTCGAGTGATGGAGAAGTGCGAAATGCGTCTCGTGCGGACCTTCCGCGCCGAGTGGCCGGTACGCATCCCCGGCGACGAGCACGGCGACGTCGAATACGCCATCACACGCGCCGAATGGGACGCGGCGACTGCTTGCCGGCTCGACCGCAATTCGCCGGCGTTCACCATCTCGCAGGATGGATGAATGCGGCGGCTGGGCGGCCCAGCCATTGCGTGATCCGCATGACTAGCTCCAGATCTGCAAGGCGCGCCGTTCGCAGGTTGGTCAGTCTGCTCGGAGTGCACTCGAACTCGCGGGCCAGCCCGGCCCACGTCAGGGTTCTCAGCTCGCGTGCATCGTTGAGTGCTGCATGCACCTTGCTCAGGTCCCAGCGAAGCCGAACGTCACGCCCGGCTGCGGGCAGTTGCGTGGCGCCGACGTCGACGACGGGTCCGGTCAAGAAATGCTCAGGAACCCGATCGAGCCAGCGCAGTAGAAAGAGGACGTACTGACACGACGCTGCTCCTCGCGCCTCCAGGCGCGAAAGTGCTCCACCTCAAAGCGGATGATCGTTGCGCTGCGCGTTGAGTTCGGCCGACTGGTCCCACAGCACGTCGGCGAGTTCGAACCACGTCATCCCGCTGGCGCGCCGCGCGCCGTCCACCGCAGAAGTGAACGCATCGAAGTCGAACGTCACCCGGGTCAACACCTCGGTCAAACTATCAGTGCGACTCCCAGGTCAGCTTGTAGCGGGATCGGAACCAGGTCACCGAATCTCCACCGTCGGTCCTGGTCCGCTGAGCAGCCTGTTTGTGCCAGCACATAGACCGACTGTCGCTTTGTGCGCTGGCACAAAACCTGGGTCGGCCGTAAGTAAACGGTATTGACGGCTAGCCCCGAAGTGTTCGTCCCACGGCCCGTATGTCACGGCAAAGACTCCCATCAACTTCGGATTTCAAGACCGGCGGGCTGGAACCGATCTACGAGTGGGAGACGAAGCGCTACCTTGGCTACGCATTGGCCGTGTACGGCGGCAATCGTCGGTTTGCGGATGTCGCGCCACTTACGGGCGGCAAGGTCGTGTGCGGCCGCACCGAACTTCGCGCCTGGTTCGAAAGACCCAGAGCCCGCAACGGCGACGTAAGCACATGATGTCGAACACGATCATCGATGTTGACGGTGATCGTGCCGTTGCCGTGTCGGACTACGTCTTGCCGACGAAGGTCGAGGGACGGCTCGTGCCGCTGATCACCGGCCGTTACCGCGACGAATTGCCACGCTCCGGTTACCGCTGGCAGATCTCGCGCCGTGAGGCCTCGACGATGTGGCAAGCGACCGGCGTCATCATCGACGAATCGACGACCGCTGGAAGGATCGAGGCGTCACCGGCCGACGACGATCCGACCACGAGCATCCGCACGGCCCACCGAGGTGCGACAATCGGACCCTGTACCTCGAAGGGGGCGTTGATGGAAACAGCAAGCTTTGTGGACCGGCACGGGGTCGAAGTGTTCACTCGGTGTTGGCCGGTCGACGCCGCTCGCGGAGTCATGCTGATCGCACACGGCGCGTCGGAGCACTCGGGTAGGTATGACCGATTTGCCCAGGCGTTGAACGCAGCCGGATTTGCCGTGCTCGCGCTCGATCATCGGGGCCACGGTGTCACCGGCTCATCGACAGGTCCCGGTTTGATGGGTCCTGGCGGTGGCATGGCCGTCATCGACGACATGGATGAGCTCCGTGCCGCCGCGACGTCGAGGTTCGGCAGGGACGCCCCGATCTACGTGTTCGGGCATTCGATGGGCTCCCTGATCGCGTTCGGTTACCTGTGCGCGCATTCCGCCGGTCTGGCCGGCGCCGTGCTCTGCGGCGTCCCCGCCAACATCGGCGAGACGGCCTCACTCGCCGAACTCCTGCAGGGATTCGCCGAGGCGGGGATGCGCGATGAGCCGGCCTCCGACCTACTGCGCAATGACCAGTCGATGTTCGAACCGGTGCGGACGCCCTTCGATTGGCTCAGCCGCGACGCCCACGAAGTCGACCTGTACCTTGCCGACCCCTTCTGCGGCGACGCCAACCCGTTGACCTACGGGTACCTGATCGATCTGCTCGGGCT
>JANMJD010000251.1:0-4190 GCA_031371195.1 Actinomycetes bacterium
CGCCGCGGTTGTCGGCCCCGCCAACCTCGGCGCGGTGACTCACAGCGGCAACGTCGACTGGCCCGAGGGCTGATCGCGGTCGGTGGTGTATCGCGGCGTGGTCGTCGATTCCGGGAGATCGGCACGCTCGGGAGTATGTGAACGACGAGAAGAAGCGGCGTAATCGGCGAGCGATCACCGCAGGGCGGTCCAGCCGTGGGAACGGCGTTCCTGGCCGGCAACGCGTTCGTGCAGCATCCGCGGAGCAGCGGACTGCTTCTCAACGCTCCCCGACTTCTTCATCGGCGCTCACGCCGCAGTCGACGAGCTGACGCGATGCCGGGCGGCCCGCAGGTACCTTCCGACTGTTCGGCTAGTCGCCCCCCTGAGGAGCGATGACCTGGTTGACGTCGGGAGTGGGTGCTGAGCCGTGGCTCAGACCGCGCTGGCCTTGAGGTTGGCCCAGCCGCGCACGGTCGAGGTGTGGACCATCTCGCTGTTGGCCTCGTCGATTTCCCAGGCCGGGAAGCGGACGAGGAGTTCCTCGAGCGCGACCTTGGCTTCCAAGCGCGCCAGGGCGGCGCCTAGGCAGAAGTGGATGCCGTGGCCGAACGAGACATGGCCGCCGATCTTGCGGCGCACGTCGAGCCGATCGGGGTTCTCGTATTGGCGGTCGTCGCGCCCGGCCGAGCCGGTGATCAGGGCCATCTTCGACCCGGCGGGAACCTTCTGGCCGTACAACTCGACGTCCTCCATCACCAGGCGTGCCTGGATCGGCGAGGGTGCCTCGAAGCGGAGGAATTCCTCAACCGCGTTCGGGATGATCGAGGGGTCGTCGAGCAGAATCTGGCGCTGATCGGGATTCTGGTACAGCGACAGACCGGCCCATCCCAGCAGGTTGGTCACCGTTTCGTTGCCGGCGGCGGAGACCAGGCTCATATAGGCGACCATCTCGCCGTCGTCGAGGTGCCGGGTACCGCCCGCGCCGTCGTCGACCTCGGCCTGCACCAGGTCGGTGACGATGTCGTCGGTCGGCTCGCTCCGACGGCGGGAGGCGAGTCCGGCGAAGTACTCCAACTGCTTCATCTGGTTGTCGAGGCCCATGTCGGTCTCGTTGCCCTCTTCACGATGGATCGTGGCATCGGCGAGGTGTTGCAGATACGGCCGATCCTCGACCGGCACCCCCAGCAGCATCCCGATGACCATCATCGGGATCTTCGATCCATAGTCCCTGACCAGGTCGAATCCATTTGGATCGAGGTCGGCGAGAAAGCCCCGGCACATCTCGCGGATTTCGGCCTCCAAGGCGGTGATCCGCCGGGGAAGGAACGTCCTGGCGAGGATCTGGCGGTGCAGATCGTGGTCGGGCGGGTCCTCGAACAGCATGTTCTTGAACTGGGCGAACACCTCCGCCGGGAGATCGATCATCTCCAGCACGGAGCCCTTGGCCGAGCTGAACGTGCGCCAGTCGACCGACATCCGGTGCACGTCCTCGTACCGGCTGACCGCCCAGAAGCCGTACTTGTCGTTGCGGTACAGCGGCATCTCGTCGCGCATCCGCCTCCACATCGGGTGCGGATCGGCGTCGAGGGTGCGGTCGTACGGGTCGTAGTAGATCTCGCGGGTCATTGCGGCTACTGCGGGCCGTTGGGCCACTTGAGCAACGATCCGGCGTCGACGCGCAGCTGGATGCCGGTGACGTACCGCGCCTCGTCGGAGGCGAGGAACAACACCGCGTTGGAGATGTCGACCGGCTCGACGAAGGGGATCGGCATGCCCTGGAAGTGGACGAACGCCGGCATGACCTCGTCGAGGGAGGGAACGCGCCCTTGGATGTCGGGTCGGAAGATGCCGTACAGCTCGTCGTTGTGCAACAAGTTGGTGTTGACGTTGGTCGGGTGGATGCAGTTGACCCGGATCGAGTGCGGGGCCAGCTGGGCGGCAAGTGCCTCGGTGTATTGCACGAGCACGGTCTTGGCGAAGCCGTAGCCGGAGCCGCCCGGGCCGAGGGCGTTGTTGCCGACGGTGTTGGGCATCAGGCCGGCGGTCGAACCGGTGATCACGACGGCCGAGCCGGCACCGAGGTGGGGCAGGCCGACGGCGACGGTATTGAGCACACCGACGAGATCGACGTCGAGCGCATCGACGAACGCCGACGGCTCCAGGTGCTTGATCGGCAGGATCCCGGCGTTGCAGACCAGGATGTCGAGATGGCCCAGCTCGGCGACGCCCTCGGCCACCACCGCGGCGAGTTGATCGCGGAACCGCACGTCGGCCTTGCGGGCCACGATGCGCCGGTCGAGTGCTTCGACCTCGGCGGCCATCGACGCCAGCTCCTCGGCGGTGCCCTGTGGATAGGCGACCGAATCCATTTGATCGCACAGGTCGATGGCGATGATGTCGGCGCCCTCCTGGGCCAGGCGGATCGCATGACTGCGACCCTGGCCCCGAGCCGCTCCGGTGATCAACGCGACCTTGCCCTCAAGTCTTCCAGCCATGGGAATCCCCTCTTCCATCTCGTGGCGTACCGGCGCGACTGTAGTTGACACAGTTGTCAGATGAGGAACGGCAGGCGTCGGCTCGCAGACCGCCCGCCGGCGCGGCGAGCCGATACGGTCGACACGATGACGGAACGGTCGGCAGATGTGGCTCCCTCGTCGGGCAGCTCGGGACAAGACGTACGCGACGTGGTGGCGAGCGCCGTCGTCGGTCGCAAGCGCGAGCAGCGACTGGTCATCTCGGCGCTGGCCGCCGGGCGCGACCTGCTGCTCGAGGGTCCCCCGGGCACGAGCAAGACCACGCTGTTGCGCACGATCACCGCGGCGTTCGGGGTGCCGCTGGTCTTCGTCGAAGGGAACGCCGATCTGACGACCACCCGGCTCGTCGGCCATCACGACCCGGCCGAGGCGTTGCAACGCGGGTTCTCCGCCGACACCTTCATCGAGGGGCCGCTTGTGCGGGCGATGCGTTCCGGCGGCTTCCTCTACGTCGAAGAGGTCAACCGCGCTCCCGAGGACACGCTCAATGCCCTGCTCACCGCCATCGCCGAACGCGAGCTCACCGTTCCCCGAATGGGTGTCGTCAAGGCGGCCACGGGTTTCCGGCTCGTCGCCTCGATGAACCCGTTCGACAACATCGGCACGTCGCGGATCTCGTCGAGCGTGTACGACCGGCTGTGTCGCGTGGCCATCGGCTATCAATCGGCCTCCGACGAGATCGAGATCGTCCGGCGGCGGGCCGCGGGGACGCCGACGGTGATCGCCGACGCCGTGGCGTTGACCCGTTTGACCAGGGTGCATCCGCTGGTCCGTCAGGGTTCCAGCGTGCGCGGGGCGATCGACTTGGCGCTGGTCGGCGAGCAGCTGATGGCCCTCGACCGCCCCGCCGACGACGCGGCCTACGCGGCGACGATGCGCGATGCGATGCATGTGGCGTTGTCGGGTCGTCTCCGTCTCGATGAGGCCGCCGGGGTAAGCCCGGAGACGATTCTCGACGAACTGTGGGAGCAACATTTCCTGCTCGGTAAGCGGCGGGCCGAGCCCGGTTGAAGGGCGGTCGACCTCGACGTCGCCGTCCGGTTCGTGACCGACGATGACACGGCTCGGCCGCGCCGGGCTCGGCCCAAAACCCTCGACGCCGAGCCCGCGGTGTTCCGTGCCGGAGGTACCGCCAGCAGTCGGCCGATCACCGCAGACGACGAGGGCGACCGGACCGGGCGACCGCCACCGAGCGGCACGGGCTACACCGCGGAGTCGGCGACTACCCGGTCGCTGGCCGACGTGCTGGGTGAGCTGCGCGTCGATCCGCGGGTCCGCGCCGAGGCGGCGCGGATCTCCGGACTGCTCTCGCTGCGACGACGACGCAGCGACGGGCTGGAGCGCGGTAGGTCGCGTCCGGTAGCGGCACGGTTCGACGGCAACGGTGATGACCTCGACCTCGACGCAACGCTCGAGCTGTTGGTCGAGGGCCGTCCGTTCACCTCGTCGGACCTCACCGTACGCCGGCCGGTGCGGCGTCGGCGTTCGGTCGCCTTGCTGGCCGACGTCTCGGGATCGATGAACGGCGACAAGGCCTTGATCTGTGCGGCGACCATCGGGGCCCTGGTCGGGGAGTTGGCCGACGACGAGTTGACCGTGATCGCCTTCTGGTCGGACCTCGCCGTACTGCGGGGGCGTGAATCGCGTATCGACGCCGGTGCCCTGCTCGATGAC
>JANMJD010000418.1:0-3446 GCA_031371195.1 Actinomycetes bacterium
AAGGAGTGCTCGACGCGTCGGCCGCAGTCCGCGGCAGCATCAAGTCGCTACGATCCCTGTTGGTCGACATCTACCCGCCCAACCTGCAGGACGAGGGCCTCGAGTCAGCGCTGAGCGACCTGCTCGGCACCGTGTCCGCCCGAGGAATCGCCACACGGTTGACCGTCGACCTCGGTTCGGCCACGCCCGATCGCGGTGCGGCGACGCTCGTCTATCGGGTCGCCCAAGAGGCACTGCGCAACGTGGTGACACATTCCGGAGCGCGTCACGCACGCGTCGAAGTCCGCCGCGTGCCCCAATCGCTCCAGCTGATCGTCGACGACGACGGCCGAGGCTTTTCACCGGCGACACTGGAGCAGCGCGTCGGGGCGGGTCACGTCGGTCTGCGCTCCCTCGCCGGATTGGTCGAGGACCTCGGTGGTACCTTCACCGTTGCTTCCGACCCGGGCGCGGGGACGCGGGTTACGCTGCGGGTTCCCCCATCAGTTCGGATGCCATGACCACCGCCGCCGCCGACACTCCCCCCTCGATCCGGGTGCTGATCGTCGACGACCACATCGTCGTGCGTCGCGGCCTGGAGCAGTTGCTCGCCACCACCACCGACATCGAACTCGTCGGGATGGCTGCCAACGGTCTGGAGGCAATCGAGGCAGTCGAGCGCCTGCACCCCGATGTGGTCCTGATGGATCTGTCGATGCCCGAACTCGACGGGATCGCCGCCACGAAGATCATCTCCACCCGATTCCCGGCAAGCCGGGTGCTGGTGTTGACGTCGTTCTCGGAGCAGTCACGGATCCTCGACGCCCTCGCCTCCGGTGCCGACGGATACCTGTTGAAGCACTCGGAGCCCGATGACATCGCCAACGCCATCCGGGCGGTACACGCCGGCGATGCCCCGCTCGATCCGAAGGCCGCCCGGGCATTGATCGAGTCCCAGCGCTCCCCTCGCGCCACCGCACAACTGACCGAACGCGAGGCCCAAGTGCTGCTGCTGGTCCGCGATGGACTGGCCAACAAGCAGATCGCCCGACGTTTGGGGATCACCGAACGCACGGTGAAGGCCCACATGACCAGCATCTTCCAGACGATCGGCGTCACCGGCCGGACCCAAGCGGCGCTGTGGGCATCCGACAACATGTCGTAAATCGTCGTGCTCGGTCAGCCCCTACCCGAACCGCCGCCACCATCGGAGCCACCACTCGCACCAGAGTCCCCCGACCCTACGCCGCCGCCGGAACCGCCGCCCGATCCCGAGGACGAGCCCCCGTCGGAGCTGCCCGAACTGCTGCCGCCGCCACCACCCGAGCTTCCACCGGAGCCGGATCCGGAGCCGGAGCCAGAGCCGGACTGATCGTCGGGGGTGGTGACATCGGGTGCCACCGTCGCCGGATCGTCCGGGACCGTCACCGATGGGGACTCCCCCTCGACCGTCGTCGAAGGGGACGTCGGCGTGGGACCCGAAGCGGCGGTCGTCGGCGCCGCGGTCGGCGGGGCCGGGAGCTCGGGGGACTGCGTTGCGGTTGCACCGATCACGGTCGGCGTTCCAATGGTCGATCCGGGCGACGACGCCGGAACCAATTGCCCCGCTGCGGGCGCCGCCGGCTCATCGACGGGCGGCACCACCGCGGGAATCGCTGTCGAAGTCGCCGGCGCCGTCTCGGTCGTCGCAGGCACGTCGGCGGCAACCGGAGCGTTCTCCCAGACCGATCGGGGAGTAGTCGAACCGAGGTTGGGGAACAGCGTGTCGCGAATCGCCCACGCCGCCCCGACCAGCGCGAAACAAGTCCCCAGCACAATCGCGAACCGGGTGGTCTGGCGAATCGCCGGGCGCACAGCGGCGCCTGCGCGGCGACCGGGCGTCTGGTGAACTCCTGCCCGAGGGACGAGCGATGCCTGGGAGATGACGACCGGCCTCAGATGGGCGGGATCGTCACCATGTCCGCTGTCGAGCCACGAGGAGTCCATCGTGCCAGTGTGCCGGGTCAGCGGCCCGGAAGCCATGGGACTTTGGTCGTACGACCACCCCGATCCGAGGCTCCGCCGGAGGGTTTCCTACAGTCGAGGCATGCACACCCGTCTCACCGACCTGCTCGACATCGAACATCCGGTGATGCTCGCCGGTATGGGCGGGGTCTCGTACCACCGGCTGGTGGCGGCGGTCTCCGAGGCGGGCGGAATCGGTACCTTCGGCGCGTCGACGATGAAAGCCGGTGAGTTGGCCGAGGAGATCGCCGCCATGAAGCGGCTGACCGCCAAGCCGTTCGGCGTCGACTTGCTCACCGCCCTGCCTGGCCAGGTCGAGGAGGGAATTCGCGATGTCATCGACGGCGGTGCCCGGATCTTCGTCGCCGGGTTGGGCGTCCCCCGCGAGGTCATCGACGCGCTGCACGCCAGGAGCATCCTGGTCGGCTCGATGTGCGGCAAGGTGCGCCATGCCGTTGCCGCGGCGGCCAGCGGCTGCGACTTCGTCGTCGCTCAAGGCACCGAGGCCGGGGGCCATACCGGGCTCGTGGCCACGATGGCCCTCGTTCCCCAGGTGGTCGACGCCGTCGGCGGGCGCATGCCGGTGGTGGCCGCCGGTGGTCTGTTCGACGGTCGTGGTCTGGCCGCGGCGTTGAGCCTCGGGGCCGACGGCGTATGGATCGGCACGCGGTTCATCGCCACACCCGAGGCACGGGCGGTGCGCGGTTACAAGGACCAGTTGCTGGCCATCGGCGAGGACGGCACGGTGATCTCCAAGGCGTACACCGGCAAAACCTGTCGAGTCGTGCGCAACGAGTGGACGAATCGCTACGAGCACCACCCCGAGGACCTCAAGCCGTTCCCGGAGCAGGCGTTCGTATCGGGCCGCGCCGATGCCAACCACCTCGGATTTCCCGACGACTACGAGGTCGTCGTCGAGCGGGAGTTCATGCCCTGCGGTCAGGGGGTCGGAGCGATCGACCAGCTGACCCCGGCCGGCGACATCGTCCGCTCGATGGTGGCCGAAGCCGAGGCCGTGATCGACAGGATCGCCGGCCTGCGGCGCTGAGCCCGGCGCCAGCACCGGGTTCGCCGGTTTGCCTGGCTAGCGGCGGCGGGAGCGGGAGCGGAACTCACCAGGGGTGCAACCGGCCAGCCGGGTGAACTGGCGGGTAAAGGCGCTCTGGTCGTACCAGCCGCAGTCGACCGCGATCGCCGGCAGCGTCTCATCGGTTTCGACGAGACGCCGCGTCGCCTCGTCGACTCGCACCCGAAGCAGGAACTGGCCGGGCGACAGGCCGAAGGTGCGGCGCATCCGTCGTTCGAGCTGGCTGACGCTCATCCCGGCGATCGCCGCCAACTCGCTCACCTCGACCGTACGGCTCAGGTGATCACGGGCCAACTCGGCCACGAGAGCCATCGCCTCGACGGCGTCGCTGCCTTCCTGTTCGCCGCGATGGAGATCGACCGACAGCGCCACGACG
>JANMJD010000428.1:0-15051 GCA_031371195.1 Actinomycetes bacterium
TTCCGCGTTCCGGCCGGTCCGGTGCTCAACGGCGCGACGGTGGCCGACTTCGAGCAGTTCTCCGCCCGCCAGGTCTTCGTTCCATCGGCATCCGGCCGGCTGCGACAACCGCGGCGCCCCTACCGGTTCGACGGCGACTCCGGGCCGGTCCCGGGCGTCGTCCCCCCACCCGGTGGGACCGACGCGCCGATCACCTGGCCGGCGCGGGTCCGAGCCGACCCATCGGCGGCGCCGGGCGCATTGCCGCTCGAAGGGGTCCGGATACTCGATTGCACGGCGTGGTGGGCCGGACCGGCGTCGACCCATGTACTCGCCTGCCTGGGGGCTGAGGTCATCAAGATCGAGTCGACCACCCGACCGGATCTGATGAGGTATGCGTCGGTCCGTCCGCCCACCGTCGATCGGTGGTGGGAGTGGGGGCCGATCGTGCACGGAACAAACACCAACAAGCGGGGCGTGACCATCGATCTCTCCACAATCGACGGGGTGTCGCTCTTCGAACGCCTGGCCACAACGGCCGACGTCGTCGTCGAGAACTACACCCCTCGGGTAATGGACCAGTTCGGCCTGGGCTGGGACCGCCTGCACATCGTGAACCCGTCTCTCGTCTACGTGCGGATGCCCGCATTCGGTGTCGACGGTCCGTGGCGCGACCGAACGGGCTTCGCCCAAACGATGGAGTCGATCACCGGACTGGCCTGGCAGACCGGATTCGCCGACGGTCCTCCGGTGCTGGTGCGCGGGGCGTGCGATCCCCTTGCCGGGTTGCACGCCGCCTTCGCCACCCTCACCGGGCTGCGCCAACGCGACGCAACCGGTGTCGGTATGCTCGTCGAGGCGACGATGATCGAGGCGGCCGTCGGCACGGCCGTCGAAGCGATCTTCGAACATCAGCTCACCGGCACCGTTCTCGACCGGATCGGCAATCGCAGCTATTCGGCCGCACCCCAAGGCGCCTACCAGTGTGCAGGAACCGACTCGTGGTTGGCCCTCAGCGTCACCGACGACGCGCAGTGGAGTGCGTTGCGAACCATGCTCATACGCGACGGAACGACGGCCGCTGCGGACGCACGGTTCGACAACGTCGCCGGGCGCCGCGCCGCCCATGACGAGGTCGACGCGCTGATCATCAACTGGGCCGCCGAACGCGACGCCGCGCCGGCGGTCGATGCGCTCGTCGCGGCAGGCGTCCCCGCTGCCATCGTCATCGCCGCACGGGATATCGTCCACAACCCGCAACTGTGCGCCCGGGGGCTGTTCGAAACGGAGCACCACCCGGTGACCGGCGATGCACAGGTCCCGATGATGCCCTTTCGATTCGCCTCGATCGATCGTTGGCTCCGCAGCGCTTCGCCCACTCTCGGGCAGCACAATCGTGAGATCCTCGGAGTTGTCGCATCGGCGGCGGAACTCGACCAGCTCGAGGACTCCGGCGCCATCGGCGAGCGGCCTCGCGGGCTGTGATCGGCTATGGCTTGGCCGACGGGCGCGACGCCATCATGTTGGCCTGCAGCAGATAGTCGGGCGGGGTCATCCCGATCTGCGAGGTCGCCCGGGCCTGTATCTTGCCGGCCTGTGCCTCGCTCGGAGCCGAGATCCAGAATGTGTCGTTGAGAATGCCGTCCAAGCAGATGTCGGCCACCTCCGACAGCGGGGCGAACTGGACGTCCATCCCGGCCGCCTCCATGCGGGCCAGGTAGCCACCCAGGGCATCGCGACCCTCCTTCGGCGGGGCACCCGGACGGTCGTAGCGCTCGGGGCGGTTCGCACCCGGTCGCCAGATGCCGGTGTTCAGCATCCCGGGGGTGGTCGTCGACGGATAGAGCAACGAGGCGCCGACCTTCGCCCCCACCTCCCTCAGCTGGCCCCACAGGCACTCGGTGATCGTGGTCACCGAGGCCTTGGTGGCGGCGTAGATGGCGCTGTTGATCAGTGGGGTGAAGCCACCGTTGCCCGAGGTGGTGTTGACGACGTGACCCTCGACGTCCTGGGCGAGCATCGTGGGCACGAAGGCATGGATACCGTTGACGACACCCATCACGTTGACGTCGAACGACCATCGCCAATCGTTCACGTGATGGTCCCAGAGCTGGCCCTCGGAGCCGGAACCGATCCCGGCGTTGTTGCACAGCACGTGGACCGCGCCGTACGCGTCGACCGCCGCGTCCCGCAGCGCGACCAACGAGTCGAGCGACGTGACGTCGGTGACCACGCCGATCACGTCCATCCCGAGGTCGCGCAGCTCGGCGGTCGTCGACTCGACCAGCGACGGGACGACGTCGGCGATCACCGCCTTCATTCCCGCCGCACAGAACCGCTCGACGAGGGCCCGTCCGATGCCCTGGCCAGCGCCGGTGACGACCGCAACCCTTCCGACCACATCTTTCATCGTCCACTCCCCTGTCGTCGGTTCCGATGCCAGATCACCACAGATTGCCGCCGCCCGACGAGATGGAGCCACCCGGGCCTCGTTCCTGTCGCGTGTCGGTGACGCCGGCGCACCGGGACGCGACAAGAACAGCCACGATCACGGCGACCACGAGGCTGTCAGCCAGTATGGGGCAGCGTCCGACCGCAGCCAGAGGACCGCCGCCACAGGACCAACAGCCACAGGACCGCAGCCGCAGGACCAGCCAGGAGGAACCGAAATGCTCGCCGAGGATCTCATCCTGATCAGTGTGGACGACCATATTGCCGAGCCGGCCGACATGTTCGACGCCCATGTGCCGGCCAAGTACCGCGACCTGGCCCCACGAGTCGTCACCGACGACCACGGCGGCCAGCAGTGGTGGTACGGCAACGTGAAGGGGCGCAATCTCGGGCTCAACGCCGTGGCCGGCAAGCCACCCGAGATGTTCAACATCGATGCCAGCAGTTACGACCAGATGCGCCCCGGGTGCTTCAACGTCCACGAACGCGTGCGCGACATGAACGCCGGCGGTCAGCTCGCCGGCTTGAACTTCCCGAACTTCACCGGGTTCTCCGGCCAGGTGCTCAATCAGGGTCCCGATCGTGACGTCAACGAGGTGATGATCAGGGCCTACAACGACTGGCATGTCGACGAGTGGTGCGGGGCGTACCCTGGTCGCTTCATCCCGTGCGGCATGCTGCCCTTGTTCGATGTCGAAAAGGCCGCGGCCGAGGTCCGCCGGCTGGCCGCCAAGGGCTGCCATGCGGTCACCTACTCCGAGAACCCGCAGGCCCTGAACATGCCCTCGATCCACTCGGGCTATTGGGACCCGCTCTTCGCCGCCTGCGTCGACACCGGCACGGTGCTGTGCTGCCATCTCGGGTCGTCGTCGCGTGCGGCGATGAGTTCGACCGATGCGCCGGCCGGCGTGGCCATCTCGGTGTCGTCGGCGGCGACGATCTACACCCTCATCGATCTCATCTGGGCCGAGTTCTGGGGAAGGTTCCCGACGCTGAAGTTCTCGCTCACCGAGGGCGACATCGGGTGGATCCCGTATTTCCTGTGGCGCTGCGAGCATGTCAACGACCGACATCGGGGCTGGATACAGCACGATTTCTCGATGACCGGAGGACCGACCCAGATCTTTCGAGACCACATCCTGGTGTGCTTCATCAAAGAGACGGTCGGACCTGAGCTGCTCGACCACTTCAACGTCGACAACGTCTGTTGGGAGTCGGACTTCCCCCATTCCGACGGCACCTGGCCGCATGCGCCCGAAGAGCTGATCCACACGTTGGCCCACTGCTCCGATGACCAGATCAACCGGATCTCGCACGAGAACGCCATGCGCCACTACCAGTTCGATCCATTCGCCTTCCGGCCCCGCGAGCAATGCACGGCCGGCGCGCTGCGGGCCGAATCACCCGACGTCGACGTCGTCACCCACGTCGGGCGCGCCGCCGACGAGCGGGACCTCGAAGCATGGCGGGCGTTGACGTCCGGGCGCTGATCCGAACACCGGGGTTCGAGCGTGGGACCGGCAGTCAGCGGGGGATGATCGTGCCCATGTTCATGATCCCGTGGGGATCGAAGGCCCGCTTCAACGCCTCCAACATCGGGAACGATGTGCCGTACTCCTCACGCACCCAGCGGGCCCGAGCCTTGCCGATGCCGTGGTGGTGCACGATCGAGCCACCAAGCCGCAGCGTCTCCTCGCAGATGATCTGGATGATCGGGAAGTAGTACTTGTCGTTCTCTTCCTCGGGCTCGCAGTCGATCAGGTCGTAGAAGTAGTTGAAGTACATGTTCGTGCCGTTGATGTAGCTGTGCGACGAATGCCCGCCGAGCAGGGTGATCCCGCGGATCTCACGACGGATGCGGGGGAGCACCGCGTCGTAGATGGCGTTGATAGTGCTCCAGTCGGCGGAGATCTCGGTCGTGCGATTCACGTTGCGTGTCGTGCGAATCCGCTCGTCCTCGCGTTCGACCTTGTCGGGACCCCACACCAGATCGGCGAACCATTCGGCGATCAACCCGCTGTCGACCGGTTGGCATTCCGGATGACGGGCGACGATCTCGGCGATCCCCTCGGCGGTCGCCCGGGTGATCCCGGCGTTGCCCTCGGCCATGAACAACAGCACGCAGTCGTCGGGTGCGGCGAATCCGGAGAAGTGCAATTGACCGTCCTCCGGGTCGTACAGGCGGGCCACCGATGGGGTGTAGCCGGCGACCATCACCTCACGCAGCGCGGCGAACCCGGTCGTCATGTTCTTCAGCGTCCAGCCGAGGAAGCGGTTGTTCTCCGGCATGTACGGGAAGAGCTTGACGGTCACCTCGGTGATGAAGCACAGGGCGCCCTCGTTGCCGATCACGATGTGGCGGATATCGGGACCAGCGGCCCGCCGGGGCACATTCTTGATCCGCGAAATGTGTCCCGAGGGAAAGACCACCTCGCAACCGACGACCATGTCCTCGATACCCCCGTAGAGGGTGGAGAACTGCCCGATCGAACGCGTGGCGACCAGGCCACCCATGCTGGCGATCGGCTTCGACTGCGGCGAGTGACCTGTCGTGAGGCCGAGCTTGCGGACCTCGTCCTCCAATGCCTGCAGCGGCACCCCGCACTCGACGGTCGCCTGCATGTTGTAGGCGTCGATGCCGATGATCCGGTTCATCGGCGAGCCATCGACCACGATCGAGTTCTCGACCGGCGTCTCCAATCCGCCCTCGGTGGCCGTACCGCCGGTGCGGGCCACGACGTTGACGCCGTGTTCGTCGGCGAATGCCAACACCGCAGCCACCTCGGCCGTCGACCGCACCAGGGCCACCGCGGCCGGAAGCGGCATCGTGTAGACGCCGAAGATGTTCTGCAGCTTGCGGAAGTTGTCGATGCTGTTGCGCTGGAGCGTGGGTGTGTCGGTGAGAACCCGTTCGGTCCCGAGCAACTGCTGAAGATGTTCGACGATGGCTTCCCGAGCGAGAGGCATGAGGTGTCCTTTGCGGAGCGAGACGGTCAGTGGAAGAGAGAGTAGGAGCGCTCGAGCAGCGCGTCGGTGGCATCGCGGATGATCGGATACACCGACCCGTTCATCCGCCGGTAGGTCGCGGAGTCGGCGGCATTGGGAGTGAACGACTCCCGTCCCCCCGTCATCCCGGCTGCGGCGGTCTCGATGTCGGGGTACAGCCCGCCGGCTGCGGCAGCACAGATCGCCGCGCCGAGGCTGGCGCCCGACGCTCCGACGCTGCGCGATGCCGGTATGCCGAACGCGTCGGCGAAGATCTGCATCGTCAGCGCGCTGTTCGAACCACCGCCCGCGACGACGATCCCGTCGAGCACGATGCCCAGTTCGTCGCACATGGCGTCGACGTGCTGCTTCATCGTCAGGGCGATCGCTTCGAGGATCGAGCGGTAGATGTGTCCCCGCGTATGGCGAGCGTCGAAGCCGATCATCGTGCCCTTGCGAAACGGCTTGTCGGTCGGTGCGAGCCAATCCAGGACGGTCATCAGGCCATCGCAGCCGGCCGGCACGCGGCACGCTTCGCGCTCGAGATACTCCTCGCGTGAGAGTCCGAGCGAGGTGGTCCGATCGGCGAGTTCGGGGCCCAGCAGATCGAGGAACCAGGTCAACGTCCACATCCCGCGGCGGACCCCGTTGCTCTCGTACAGGTACCGGCTCGGCATCGACGCAAAGTTGGTCCAGAAATGCTGCGCCACCGGATGGTTGTCCTGCCCCACCACCATCGCGGCAATGTAGGTCCCCAACGACACGAGCGCCGTCGAACCACCGAGCGGACCGGCTCCGAGCATCTCGACGGCCTTGTCGTTCGCCGTCGAGACGACCGGCGTTCCCTGGGGGAGGCCGGTCGCCTGTGCCGCGTCGGCGGTCACCCGGCCGATGATCTCGCCGGGCATCTGCAGATCGAAGAGCATCTCCCGGGTGACGCCGAACGGCGCATAGAGCGCCTGGTCGTCGCTCCACTCCCAGCGGTCGGTGTCGATCGGCCACTGCAGTGCGATGTTGTTGGCCGCCGCGTCGTTGAACGCGCCGGTCAGGCGATGACCGAGATAGCCCGACGCAGTGGTGGCATATACCATCGCGGGATCGGTGGACACATATGGCTGATAGGCCCGCTCATCCATCCAGCTGATCACCGGTTCGACCAACGAGCCATCGGACCGTAGCATCGCCTTGCAGCACCGGATCGGACACAGGCCCACGGCGACGATCTTGCTCCGGTCACCGGCGAAATCGGCCACGGCCGCCCGACACGCCGCACCGATCGACGTCCACAGGTCGTCATCGGGGTGGACGGCAACACCGGGGCTGGGCCGCTCCATCGGTCGCAATGACTGCGTCCCCCGGCCGGCCACGTTGCCGGACGCGTCGTACACGACCACCTTGGCGCTCTGGGTACCGCAGTCGATACCCATCACGTACGGGCCGGTCATCGCCCGGCCGGGCATGCGTGTCGAAGTCATCGTGGTCGACCGCCGCAATCAGCGGACGAGGTATCCGCCGTCGACGGCCAGGATGTGGCCGTTGACGTAGTCGGATGCCCGGCTGGCGAGGAAGACGACGGCCCCCATCAAGTCGTCGGGCTCGCCCCAGCGGCCGGTTGGGATGTGGTCGAGGACCCGCTGGTTGCTCTCGGGATTGCTACGGGTATTCGTGGTGATCGCCGTGGCGAAGTAACCCGGGGCGATTCCGTTGACCTGGATGTTGTGCATTGCCAGCTCGTCGCAGTACGCCTTGGTCAGGCCGGCAATGCCGTGCTTCGTGGCCGAATAAGCCGGTGAGAGTCGGCCGCCGAGAAAGCTGAACATCGAGCAGATATTGATGATCTTGCCCGAACGCTGCGGCACCATCCGCTGCGCCGCCTCGTAGCTCATCTCGAACGCCGCCGTCAGATTCACCTGCACCGTTGCGTCCCACTGTGGTCGACCGAAGTCGAGTACCTCGGCCAACGGACAGATCCCCGCCGAGTTGATCAGGATGTCGATCGAGCCGAACCGCTCCACGCACGTATCGATCACCCGCTTGGCCGTTCCCGCCTCGGTGATGTCGGCATCCATCGACTCGTAGCGGGCACCGGCCGACTCGACCATCTCGCGGGTCTCGTCGCCGTCATCGATCAGACTCGGCGCCAGCACGTTGGCGCCGCCGGCCGCGAGGGCGAGCGTGAACGCCTGGCCGAGCCCGGTATTTCCCCCGGTGACGACGGCATTCCTGCCGTGCAACCCGAAGTGTGTCAGGGCAAAGTCTCTGATCGTCATGGCGGTGCTCTCCAATCCGGGCCTCGCGCATGTTAGATCGTCACGTCAGTTGTCGGGACGTTCGTACCGGAAATTCGTCGCTTCTCTTCAGCCCGAGTCCTGATGGATAAAATCCAATACTTGACTGAATCCAGAATTAGTGGTCGAATGATCCCCGTGACCAACACGTCCGCCAATCCCGTGGGCGCGTCCGCCGCGCTTGATCAACAGTTGCGCCTCCATGGCTTGCAGGTGACGGCTCAACGGCTGGCGATCATGCGGGCGGTGTCATCGCACCCCCACGCCACGGCCGACGAGTTGACCGACGATGTGCGGGCGGTGATCGGTTCGGTCTCCCGCCAGGCGGTGTACGACACGCTGGCCGTTCTGGTCGACAAGAACCTCGTCCGGCGTATTCAGCCGGCCGGATCGGCGGCCCGGTTCGAGAACCGAGTGGGCGATAA
The DNA here is from genome assembly GCA_031371195.1 of Actinomycetes bacterium. Taxonomy (GTDB): domain Bacteria; phylum Actinomycetota; class Acidimicrobiia; order Acidimicrobiales; family Ilumatobacteraceae; genus JANMJD01. The sequence continues at coordinate 8,129 of JANMJD010000428.1, forward strand.
TCATCACCATCTGATCTGTCGAGGCTGCGGCATCACGTTCGACGTCGATTGCATCGTCGGAGCGGTTCCGTGCCTCACCGCCAATGACGACCACGGCTTCGAGATCGACGAGGCCGAAGTCATCTACTGGGGCCACTGCCCGTCGTGCCGCGCAGGTAACAGTGCGCCACCTACCCCGCATACGTGACATCGATTCAGAGCAAGGAGCGAACAATGACCGACCACAACGCCCTCGAAATCAACGACAGCGTGCAGACCTGTCCCGTGATGAGCGGCACGCACGCCGCGCATACGGCGGCCGGATCCACCGCCAATCAGCATTGGTGGCCGAACCAGTTGAGCCTGCGGATGCTCCACCAGAACTCACCGATGGCCGATCCGATGGGCGCCGAATTCGACTACGCCGCCGAATTCAAAACCCTCGACTTCGCCGCGGTGAAGCGTGACCTCACCACCTTGATGACGTCGTCGCAGGACTGGTGGCCCGCCGATTACGGCCACTACGGTCCGTTCTTCATTCGGATGGCCTGGCACAGCGCCGGCACGTATCGGATCAAGGACGGTCGCGGCGGCGCCGCCAGCGGCACGCAGCGCTTTGCGCCGCTCAACAGCTGGCCCGACAACGGAAACCTCGACAAGGCCCGCGCCCTGCTGCTGCCGATCAAGCAGAAGTACGGCCGGAAGCTGTCATGGGCCGACCTGATGATCCTCGCCGGAAACGTGGCATTGGAGTCGATGGGCTTGCCGACGTTCGGGTTCGGTGGCGGCCGCGAAGACGTGTGGGCCCCCGAGGAGGACATCTACTGGGGCCCCGAAACCACCTGGCTCGGCGACGAGCGCTACAGCGGTGATCGCGAGCTGATGAACCCGCTCGGGGCGGTGCAGATGGGCCTGATCTACGTGAATCCGGAAGGGCCGAACGGAAACCCCGACCCGCTCGCCTCGGCGCGCGACATTCGAGAGACGTTCCTCCGCATGGCCATGAATGACGAGGAGACGGTGGCGCTCGTCGCCGGCGGACACACCTTCGGCAAGGCCCATGGTGCCGGCGATCCCGCGCTCGTCGGGCCCGAACCAGAGGGCGCGCCCATCGAGCAACTCGGCCTCGGCTGGAAGAACCGCCTCGGCACCGGCAAGGGCGTTGACACGACCACCAGCGGAATCGAGGGTGCATGGACCCGCACTCCGATCACATGGGACAATACCTACTTCGACACGCTGCTCGGCAACGAGTGGGAGCTGACCCGCAGCCCAGCCGGTGCCCAGCAGTGGACTCCGTCGAACCCCGAAGCCCTGGGCACCGTGCCCGACGCCCATGATCCGTCGAGGACTCACGCCCCGATGATGACCACTGCCGACATGGCACTGCGGATGGACCCCGTCTATGAGCCGATCTCGCGGCGATTCCACGAGAATCCGGCCGAGTTCGCCGACGCCTTCGCCCGGGCCTGGTTCAAACTGACCCATCGCGATATGGGGCCCATCGTCCGCTACCTCGGCCCCGAGGTCCCGCGGGAAGAACTGATCTGGCAGGATCCGGTCCCGCCGGCCGACCATCCGCTCGTCAACGCGCAAGACGTCGCGACACTGAAGGCGAGCGTTCTCGCATCGGGATTGAGTATCTCGGAGTTGGTGTCCACCGCATGGGCCTCCGCCTCGACGTTCCGCAACAGCGATAAGCGAGGCGGCGCCAACGGAGCCCGCCTCCGCCTCGCTCCGCAGAACGACTGGGCGGTCAACAACCCGCCCGAACTGCGCCGAATCCTGGCGACGCTCGAACGGGTTCGAGCGGACTTCAACAACTCGGGCACGCAGGTTTCGATGGCCGACCTGATCGTTCTCGGCGGCTGCGCGGCCGTCGAGGCGGCGGCGAGGAACGCCGGGCACGACGTGAGCGTCCCCTTCTCTCCTGGACGCACCGACGCATCACAGGAGCAGACCGACGCCGAGTCGTTTGCGGCGCTCGAACCGACTGCTGACGGGTTCCGCAACTACCTCGGCAAGGGTCACGCGCTGACCGCAGAGGAACTTCTCGTGGACCGGGCGCAACTGTTGTCGCTGAGTGCACCCGAGATGACCGTACTCGTCGGTGGCATGCGCGTGATGAATGCCAACGCCGACGGGTCCGCCCACGGCGTCCTCACTGACCGACCCGGGACGCTGTCCAACGACTTCTTCGTCAACCTGCTCGATATCGGCACCCAATGGCAGCCGACTGCGGCATCCGAGGACGTGTTCGAGGGACACGACCGGGCCACCGGTGCATCGAAGTGGACCGGCACCCGGTGCGATCTCGTCGTCGGATCGAACTCGCAGCTACGTGCCATCGCCGAGGTCTACGCCGCCGACGACGCCCGGCAGAAGTTCGTGGCCGACTTCGTCGCGGCCTGGAACAAGGTCATGAACGCCGACCGATTCGACCTCGTGTAGCCCGGCGCTCGCTCCGCCCTTGAAGAAGGCGATCACCGAATTCCGGAAGTGGGCCGGCCAGTTTTAGGTCGGCTGATCACCACCGTCACTCCGCCCCACTGCCCGCCGGTCGGCCCAACCGTTCGAGAGCGCCCCACATGGCCTGCTTGGCGGACGACAGCTGGGCCGGCGGGTTGCGGGCGACGAGCAGTGCGAGTTCGTGGGCTCGGGCTCGGAGCTGATCGGCGAGCACGATCTCGGAGATGATGCCCAGCCGGCGGGCACGACTGGCATCGATCCGTTCGTGACGCCCGACCAGCGCCATCCGAAGCACGGCTTCCGTCGGCGACTTCTTCAGCAGCCCGATCGTCTCGAATGCCGAGACCTGTCCGACCGAGACATGCGGATCGACGAACGTGGCGGTGTCGGCGGCGATGACGATGTCGGCGTCGGCCACAAAGTGCAGGCCACCCCCGGCGCACACTCCGTTCACCGCGGCGATCACCGGCTTGCAGACGCCGCAGTGCCACGCCGTCATCCGCAGGTCGAAGTTGCGGGTCTGGCGCGAGCTGCGCCGCATCGCATCCGGTTCGCGGGCGAGTTGGCCGACATCGAGGCCGGTCTGGAACGCTGCGCCGTTCCCGGTGTTGACGATCACCCGAACCTGCGGGTCGGCGTCGAGTTCGGCCCACGCCGATTCGAGCTCGACGAACATGCGGGCGTTGATGGCGTTGCCGACCTCGGGTCGGTTGAACACGAGGTAACCGACCGGTCCGTCGCGAAATACTTCGATCGTCGAGTACGCCTCACTCTCGATCACGGGGCCGACTCCTCGAGGATCTCCCACACATTTCCGTCGGGGTCGGCGATGAGCGCCACCTTGGCCCCGGGGCGGTGGCCGGCGACCGGCATGACCACCATCGCTCCTGCCTCGACCGCCCGCTCAACCACCGATTTCGCGTCGGCGACGTGTAACGCCCCATAGCCGATCCCCCGGTAGCGGTGCCACGGTTCAGCGACCGGCCGATGCTCGGCCCCAGACGCCGGTCGGTAGATCTTGAGCCCGGCATCGCCGCAGCGGAGACGGTGGACGGTGCCCTGCGGAAACTCCAGGACCCGCTCGACCTCGAACCCGAAGCCGGCGACGTAGAACGCGACGAGGAAGGCATCGTCGTCGGTCACGATGCCCAACTCCAACCGGGTCACCTGTGTGCCCACATCGATCCCCCCAGCCGCCAAGTCAGACCAGCACCGTGACCTCGGAGTAGCCACGCACGGTGGACGTGTGCTGGCGCACGACATGATCGGAGTCGAGTTCCCACATCGGATACCGCTTGAACGTCTCCTCCAGTGCGATCCGGCCCTCCATCCGGGCGAGCGCGGCTCCGACGCAGAAATGGATGCCGTAGCCGAACGCCACGTGGTGCAGGAAGGAGCGCCGGACGTCGAGCCGATGAGCATCGTCGAATACGCGGTCGTCACGCCCCGCGCTGCCGGTGAGCAGGAGCACCTTGGACTCGGCGGGAATCGTCACCCCATGCACGGTCTGCGCCTCGGTCGTCCATCGAGCCTGCACCGGCGACGGGGCTTCGAACCTGAGCAGTTCCTCGACGTCGTTCGGAATCATCTCCGGGTGCTCGACCAGGATCGCCCGCTGATCAGGATTGTCGGCGAGCAGGACTGCCGTGTTGCCGAGCAACCGCCCCACCGTCTCGGTACCGGCGTTGTACAGCAGGTTGGTGAACGCCGCCACCTCGGGGATCGTCAGACGCCGGGTCGCGCCGTCGTCACCGGCGATCTCGGCAAAACACAGTGCCGAGAGCAGATCGTCCTGCGGATCGTCGAGGCGTTGTCCGGCCAGATCGGAGAGGTACTGGTTGAGCTCGATCTGAGCGGTGAACGAGACGTCGTTGATCATCCCGACGCCCGGCTCGATGTGAAAGACCTGATCGATGAGCTTGCGCTTCGACTCGCGCTCCTCGGGGGGCACCCCGACGAGGATCGAGATGACCCGCGACGGCAACTGGGCGGCGAAGTCCTGCACGAAGTCGAAGCGGGTCCGACCAACGAGGTCATCGAGCAGCGCCACGCACTCCTCGCGAATCCGACGTTCGAGCGCACCGATGCGGCGTGGCGTGAACGCGCGGGACACCAACGACCGCAGCGTCGTGTGCTCGGGTGGATCCATGAAGATCATCTGCCCGGTGTTCTGCATATGCGGGCCCATCAGCTCGAGCACCGTGCCGTAGGCCGAGCTGAAGATCCCGGGCTGGAGGTGGCCTCGTTCGACATCGTCGAACCTGCTCAATGCCCAGAAGTCGTACCGGTCGTTGCGGTACACCGGCATCTCGTCGCGCATCCGCTGCCAGACTCCGTACGGATTCGAATCGAGTTCCTCGTCGAACGGGTCCCAGTAGATCTCGGTTGTGCCGTTCATCGCTCGGTTCCTATCCGTCGTCGGCCACACCCGTTGCGGAGCGGACCGCTGTACACAATATTCACTCGGCCGGGTTCGTGGTTCGGACGCGAAGGTGTTCATACGACTCAGCCTTGAGCCCACCCGTCATTCCTCGATGAACGTGACCGCTTGCTCGGGGTTCAGGAGCTGCTGCTTGAGTACCTTGCCCATGGCGTTGCGCGGCAAGGCGTCCGAGAAGGCGACGTAGGTCGGCACCTTGTAGCTCGCCAACGTCACGCCAACCCAGGCCTTGACCTCATCCGCGGTGAGGGTGGCAGCGCGGGCCGGCACGACGATCGCCTTGACCTCTTGGCCGAGCTGTGGGTGATCGACGCCGATCACCGCCGCATCGGCGATCGCCGGATGCTCGACCAATCGGCTCTCGATCTCGGCGGGGTAGATGTTCTCGCCGCCCCGGATGATCAGGTCGTGGCGGCGCCCCTCGAGAAACAGCAGACCGTACTCGATCCGGCCGAAGTCGCCCGTGTGGTACCAGCGGTCGGCATCAAGCGCCCGGGCCGTCGCTATTGGGTTGTCCCAATAGCCGAGCAACAACGCCGCCGACCGCAGACAAACCTCGCCGACGTCACCATCGGGAAGGGCCTCCCCGGACTCCGGATCGCGGACCTCGACCTCCATCGCCGGGCTCGCTTGACCGACGCTCGACGGATGCTCGTCGATGAACGGTGGACCGAGCGACGTCCCGTGGCCGTTGGTCTCGGTCATTCCATAGCCCAACCGGATGGTGACGTGCGGAAGGCGTTCGCCGGCCCGGCGCAGCAACTCGGGCGGCCACACCGCGCTTCCGCCCCCGACGGTACGCACCGACGACAGGTCGTAGTGCTCCAAGTCGGGGTGATCGATGAGTCGCCAGAGTTGGGTCGGAACCAACGACCAGTTCGTGACCCGATGCTGTGCGCTCAGGCGGAGGTGGACGTCTTCCTGCCACCGTCCGACCGGGGCATAGACGATCGTGAGGCCGCTCATCGGCGCCATGATCAACTGGCTGTTCATCCCGGAGATGTGGAACATCGGCGAGGCCGACAACACGCATGGCGACCCGACATGAGCGTCGGAACCGGGCGGCGCGGCGTTCACGGCTCCACCCAGCATGGCCGACATGATGAAGTGGATGTTGCCGCGATGCGAGAGCAGGGCACCCTTGGGCCGTCCGGTGGTGCCGCTCGTGAACAGGATCAGATACGGGTCGTCCTCGTCTATCGCGACCTCGGGAAGCGCGGCGCCCGTGTAGGTCTCACCCCACCATTGACCGTCGAATGCGACCCGGGGAGTATGTGGGGCGAGATCGATCCCGTTCACTCGGGCGAGGCGTGCCTCGTCACCGAAGATGACCTTCGGTGCCGTGAGTTCGATGCCATAGGCGAGTTCCGACCCTGTCCACCACCCGTTCAGCGCGACGACGACTCCACCGAGCGCTGCCGTCGCCCAGGCGGTTATGGCGTACTCGGCGCAGTTCGCAGATGCGATCGCCACCCGATCGCCCGGGCCGATGCCATACCGGGAATGCAACGCGTCGGCGGTCGAAGCGACCTCGCCGATCACGTCGGAAAACGTGTACGTCCGGTCGGGGAATACCAGGTAGGGACGTGCCCCGAAACGCTCCGCTCCAGCCGCAAGGATCTGACGGAGGTTGCGCGGCCGGCGCGCGAACACCGGCATCTCGACGCCGAGCACTGGTTCGACCGTCATCTCGAATGGAGCACCCGGACCCACCAACGCGGCGCGGCGCGTCTCGTCCAAGCGGTCGCGCCACTGCAATCTCATTTCGGAATTCCTTCCTCGCTCGTTCAATCTGTACCCGGTCTCGCCGTGTTGGCGGCGGTGGATCCTACGTTGGGGCCTCCCGGTCCCGGCCGATCAGAAGCCAACGCTCGGGTCGAGGCCGAGGAGTCTGATGGCGTTGCCGCGGGCGATCTTGTCGATCGAGGCCTGATCGAGGGAGCCGAACTGCTGTGCTGCGGCTTCGCGGGTGAATGGCCAGGTGCTGTCCTGGTGCGGGTAGTCCGATTCGAACACGACATTGTCGACGCCGATG
>JANMJD010000433.1:0-9151 GCA_031371195.1 Actinomycetes bacterium
ACCGGCGCGCCGCCGAGCAAAAATCGAACCCCGAGATCATCCGCTGCCTCAAACGAGCAATCGCCCGCGAGGTCTACCGAGCCATCCGCGAAGACTTCAAAAATCTGTCCGCAACCACTTGACAAGCCATAGGAGCATCGCGCCCTCAAGTAGCTTCGCGAGGTGATCCTCACAGCGGGTTGGTGGATTCCGGTAGTGGCGGTCGTCCCGCTGACCGGGCTCGTGATGTGGATATTTGGACGCAGTGGCTTCCGCCGGCTGGCGATCGGTGGCGCCGTAGCCATGGGGATTGTGACGGTCGGCCTTTTCGCCGGGATCGGCTGCGCCGCCACTCATCTCGAACACGTCCGTGGGGAGCGGGGCTACTGCTCGGACCCCTTCGACGGGACCGGGGAACTCATCGGGTCGGTGACGATAGCGACCCTCGGCGTCGCGATGTTGCTGGCCGCGCTTGCGGGCAAATCAGCGCAGACGTGGTCGCGTCGGTCGGATCGGCTCAGTCGCGGGGTAGCTGCGCGAGCAGTTTCTTGGGTGCGACTTGGCGGTAGGCGTCGAGGATGATGGCGGCGATCTCGTCCCAATCGGGGTCTTGGTCGATGCGTACGCCGATCCAGCCTCGGCCGCCGACATAGGGTGGGCGGAAGAACTGCTGCGGGTCCTCCTCGATCAACTCGGCCTGCACGCCGGGCGGTGCCGGCGCCCAGAACGACACGTGGTCGGCACCGTGGTGATGGTCGTCGAGCGTCGCCACGGTCTTCTTGCCGCCGGCGAACCAGGCCGGCTCGCCATGACTGATCCGTTCGGTCATCTCGGGCAGCGCCATGCAGATCGCCCGCAGCCGATCAACCGGGTCGAACGCGCCGGAGTGGTCATCGTTGGTCATCACGACGACCAGGCTATTCGCCCCACTCCGCTGGGATTGCCGGCCGTCGACGACGGATAGTGTCCGGGCATGAACTCCCGCCACGAGCCGGACTGAGTCGTGGTCGACACGACCGCCGCACGATCGATGCTGGTCACCGGTGCTGCCGGCGGTCTGGGCGCGGCCATCGTCGCTGCGGCTACGAAGGCCGGGTACCGGGTAGGGGCGTTCGATCTGCAGCCGGTCACCGAGGCAGACTCGTACCGCGGCTCGGTGACCGACCCGGCTGCGATCGACGCCGCACTCGACGGATTCGGCACGCCGGACGTGCTCGTCAACAACGCCGGGATCGTGCGATTCGGGGCGTTGGTCGATCTCTCGCCGGCCGATTGGCAGGTCGTCGTCGACGTCAACCTGACGGGCACGTTCCTCGTCGCCCAAGCGGTTGCCCGGCGGTGGATCGCCGAGGGCCGACCGGGGGTGGTCGTCAATGTGACCTCGATGAACGGTGTCGTCGCCGGCCCCCGCAGCGGTGCCTACGGCGCGACGAAGGCGGCCGTTGCCCTGTTGACCGCCCAGATGGCGCTCGAATGGGGACCGCACGGGATTCGAGCCAACGCGGTCGCCCCCGGCCTCATCGACGCCGGGATGTCCGCTCCCATCTATGCGGACCGACCGACCCGCGAGGCGCGCGAATCGAAGGTGCCGCTCGGCCGTTTGGGGACGGGTGACGACGTCGCCGGCACGGTGTTGTTCCTCGCCTCCGACGCTGCCGCGTACATCGCCGGGCAGAACATCCTCGTCGACGGCGGGGTCACCGGCTCGGTGATTGCCCACCTCCCACGACCGGCCATGGTCGACGGGTCCGACGGGGCGAGCAGGTAACGCAGCGATGCGATCGATCGAAGGGATGTCGATCCTGCTGACCGGCGGTGGATCGGGCCTCGGTGCGGGAATCGCCCGCCACTTCGTGGCGCGAGGTGGTCGGGTGACGATCTCGGGCCGGCGGGAGCACAAGCTCGTGTCGGTTGCCGCCGAACTCGGTGAGGCGTGCCGCGCCGAGACGGGTGACATCACGGTCGCCGCCGATCGGCGGGCGATGGTCGCAGCTGCCGTTGAGCACGGTCACGGACGGCTCGACGTCCTCGTCAACAACGCCGGGAACATGTACCGAGCGCCGCTCGCCGAACTCGACGAGACCGAGCTGCGCAAGGTGTTCGACTCCAATGTGATCGGCGGGATGATGCTGACGCAAGCTGCGCTGACCCATCTGGTCGAGTCGAAGGGCGCGGTGGTGTTCATGGGGTCGGTGCATTCGCAGCGGGCCTTTCCCGGGGCGTCGCCGTACGCCGCGACCAAGGGAGCGGTGGAGACCTTGACCGGGGTGCTCGCCGCCGAACTCGGACCGATGGGGGTGCGGGTCTCGTGCATCCGACCCGGAGCGGTGTTCACCGAGATCAACCAACGCGCCGGGCTGTTCGACGACGAGACCGCGCTGGCCCGGCTGCACGGTCTGGCCGGTGCCCATGCATTGGGGCGGATCGGTACGGTCGGCGAGGTTGCCGAGGCGGTCGAATATGTTGCCTGCGCCGAATGGACGACCGGCGGGGTGGTCACCGTCGACGGCGGTCTCGCCCTCGGCGTGACCAATGCCTGAACGACCAGGGCCGCCGACGACCAGCGCCACCGACGCCCAGCGCCGCCGACGACCAGCGCCACCGACGCCCATGAGGCCGAGTGACCAGGGGGAACCGATGAACCAGCCAGCCAGCCAGCCGAACAGCCAGCCGGCGGTGCATACGATCACGACCTATGACGAGGCCCGCGACGCCTACCGTCAAAAGGACCTACGCCAGGCGCTTTACGACGCCGGCGAGGTGATCATGGCCGACGTGCTGGTCAACCTGCACGGCGACGACCACCGCGCCCGGCGGCGGCTGGAGAACCGGCTGTTCACCCGGGCCGTCGTCAACGTCTACGAGCGCGAGCTGTTCCCCCCGGTCATCGCCACCACGATCGCCCCGCATGTCGCCAATGGACGCGCTGAGCTGGTCAAACTCGGTCATCAGATGATGATGAACCTGGCCGCTCAGACCGCCGGGGTCGATCGGCCGCTGGGCACGTCAGAGGAGACGTTCCGGCTCTACGACTACCTGATGCGGTTCATCGAGGGTGCGACGCTGGCGCACTACACCGGCGATCGCGACGCCAAGCTGGCCGAGGTCGCCGGCAAACTCGCCGCGTTCGATGCGGAGTTCGTGCGGCCGTCGGCGGCTCGGCGTCAGGCGCTGATCGCCTCGGGAGAGACACCACCCGACGTGCTCGGGGTGCTGCTGGCCAACAACGACAACCTCGACCTGCCCGCCGAAGTGATCGTGCGTGAGATCGCCTTCTATCTGCTCGCCGGGGCGCACACCTCGGCGACGGCCTTCACCCGGGTCTCGCACAACATCTTCAAGTGGCTCGAACAGCATCCCGAGGATGCCGGCCGGGTGACCCACGACCGGCTGTTCGTTCAACGCTGCACGCACGAGACGATCCGTTTGCAGCCATCGAGTCCGACGGCAATGCGCTGGGCGCTCAGCGATGTTCACCTCAAGTCGGGTCGCACCGTTCCCGAAGGACACAAGTTGGTCATCGACCTGCTGTCGGTCAACCGCGACCCGTCCGTGTTCGGTGACGACGCGGCCGACTTCAACCCCCATCGCCCGGCCGTGGGCGGGGTGGCACCGTGGGGGCTGTCGTACGGCTCGGGAATGCACGCCTGTATCGGTCAGGACCTGGCCTCGGGGGTGACCTTCGACGGGAATGGATCGATGGACACCCACCTGTTCGGTCTCGTTCCGCAAGCCGTACAGGCTCTCTTCGACCACGGTGCCCGGCCTGATCCGAACGATCCGCCCGAACTCGACGAGTCGACGACGCGCCCGTACTTCGGTCGCTATCCCATCGTGTTCGCCTCCGCGTCGCACCCGACGGACTGACCGTGATCGATGTCCATGCTCATGTTGTGCTCGAGGGAGTGCTCGGCTGCGCCGGCGTCTACGGCCCGACCTTGTCCGACGGAGCAGATGGTGTCAGCCGGTTCCAGGCCGGAGGCTACGTGCTCGAAGGGGTCAAGTACCGCGACTCGCCGTTCATGGATGTCGATCGACGCATCGCCCTGAACGACCATCTGGGCATCGGGTTGCAGGTGCTCTCGCCCAACCCGATCACCTACTTCCACCACATCGAGGCATCGATCGCTGCCGGGTTCTGCCGGTGGCACAACGACGAGATGGCCGCCCTGGTTGGCGGCTATCCCGATCGGTTGGCCGGGTTCGCCCAGCTCCCGATGCAGGACATCGGCGCGGCATGCCGCGAGCTGCGGCGGTCCGTCGGGGATCTCGGTTTGCTCGGCTCGTATATCGGCACCGACTTCGGGATGACGTTCGATGACGAGCGGCTCGATCCACTGTGGGGAACGGCTGTCGAGATGAACGTGCCGATCTTCATCCACCCTGCGCCCGCCGGAATCGACGGCCCGCTGCGCGACGTTCGCATCCGGCGGTTCGATCTCGATCTCTCGCTCGGGTTTCTGTACGAGGAAACCTTGGCCGTCGCCTGCATCATCTACGGCGGGGTGCTCGATCGCCACCCCGACCTCGACCTGTGCGTTTCTCATGGGGGAGGGGCGGCGGCATTCATGGCCGGACGCCTGGAACATCAGGGCCGTACCCGACCATGGGCGCGGGCCCATCCGGTCGATTTCGCCGCCGGGTTGCGGCGGCTGTGGTTCGACCAGCATGTTCATGACTTCGATGCATTGGGCCTGGTGGAAGCCAAAGTCGGCGTCGATCGGATCGTCGTCGGGACGAATCTGGCGGGTTGGGATGCCCCGCGCGACCGGGCCGAAATCCCCTACCGCGGCGAGTACGACGCCAACGCCCGTCGGCTTCTTCGCCTGGCGTAGCGTCGGGGCATGTCGTCGTCGGTCCTGATCTCAGGAGGCTCGTTGATCGACGGGACGGGTGCGTCTCGCCGGCCAGGCATCGATGTGTTGTCGACGGGCGACGAGATCGTGGCGGTGGGCCGGCCGGGCGACATCGCGGCGCGGGTGCCGGCCGGGGCCACGGTGATCGACGCCGGCGGGATGACGGTGATGCCCGGTCTGATCGACGCCCACTGCCACTCGACGTTCGACGATGTGCAGTCGAACGACGAGCTGTTCTTCCACCGTCCGGCGCCGACAGCGGCGCTGCTCACCGCTTTCAATCTGCCGAAGCTGTTGCGCGCCGGGGTGACGGCGTTCTTCGATCCCGACACCGTTGACGGCATCGGTCCGCAGGTGCGTGATGCCCTCGACGCCGGGGCGTTCGAGGGGCCTCGGATGGCCACCGGCGTGCAGGCCCTGCTCACGTCGGTCGGTGGCACCGCCGGGCGGCTGATCCCCGACGAGGGTGGCGTCGGCTACGCCGCGGTGGTCAACACCGTCGACGAGATGGTCACGATGACCCGTCGCCACGTCAAGCAGGGTGCCGACTGGATCAAGATCCACGCCACCGGCTCGATCCCCCGCCACCGCGGCGAGTTGCAGGTGTGGAAACTCGACGAGATGCGGGCGGTGTGCGACACGGCCCACGAGCTCGGCACACCGGTGACGGCCCACTGTCGCAACGCCTCGTCGGTGCGCGATGCGGCCCGCGCCGGCGTCGACCTGATCCTCCATGCTTCGTTCATGGACGACACCGGTCTGGAGGCGGTGATCGCCTCGGGAGCGGCGATTTGCCCGACGTTCACCTTCCTCGCCAACCTCGCCGACTACGGCGACAAGGTCGGTGCCGGGGCAGGTATGGCCGACGTCTTCCGGGGCGAGATCTCGGCCACCGCGTTGATGATGCGCAAGGCGTTCGACCACGGTGTCCGGCTGCTGTGCGGCTCGGAGAGCGGCTTCGCCCTCACGCCCTACGGCCATTGGCATGCCCGCGAGATGGAGGTGTTCGTCGCCGAGCTCGGGCTCACGGCGCTCGAAGCGATCACCTGCGCAACCCGGAACAATGCGTTCGCCATGAGGATGGATGGCCGGCTCGGCGTCGTCGCCCCCGGCTATCGCGCCGACGTGATCGTGGTCGATGGCGATCCGTCGGTCGACGTGCGCCTGTTGCAGAATCGATCGCGTCTGCGGGCGGTGATCTCGCGGGGGCGATGTGTCGATCTCACCGCACCATGGCCGACGCGCGACAGGATCGCCGGTGAGAAGGTAGGAAACTGGGCGACAGAGATACTCACATATGAACGAGCGCACGGAGGCTGAGGGGCAGATGGATCTGGGAATCGTCGGACGACGGGCTGCGGTTGCCGCAGCATCGGAAGGCCTGGGTTTCGCGACCGCCGCAGCACTGCGCGAGGCCGGTGTCGAGGTGGCGATCTGTGGCCGGAACCCCGACAAGATCGGCGCAGCCGCCGACCGTATCGGGGCCACGGCGATCGTCATCGATGTAGGTAGCGACGCCGGTGGCCGATCGTTCGTCGAGCAGGCCGCCATCGCTCTCGGCGGACCGATCGACATCCTCGTGCCCAACGCCGGTGGCCCGCCCATGGGTGGCATCGAGATCGTCGACGCCGAATCGGTCACGGCGGCGCTGGAGTTGAATCTGCTTTCGACGATCGGCATGTGTTCAGCTGCCATCGGCCACATGCGCGAGCAGCGCTGGGGGCGGATCGTGGCGATCACGTCGATCACCGCTCGCCAGCCGATCCCGGGTATCGCCCTGTCGAACATCACCCGCCCGGCGGTGACCGGATACCTCAAGACCCTGGCCCTCGCGGTGGCGGCCCATGGCATCACGGTCAACTCGGCGCAGCCCGGCCTGCACGCCACCGCTCGGATGGGCGCCGTCGACCCGACGACACTGGCCCCTCCGGCCGGGGTGCCGGCGGGGGCCTGGGGCCGGGCCGAGGACTTCGGTCGTGTTGTCGCCTTCCTGTGCTCCGAGCCCGCCTGCTACATCACCGGCGTCGGCCTGCCGATCGACGGCGGGATGATGAGCGCCCTCCAATAAATCGCTTGCCGGAGTCGACCGGGTTGGCTACGTTCAGCTCACGTTGCGATGCGCTCAGGCGCGGAAAGGGGGTTGGTTTTCGATGATTGCCGCTTCCTGCTTCCGCGCCCTTTCACGCCCCTGAGGCACCGGCCGAACCGCCCGGTGCCGTCGCACCGAGGAGATCTCGCTCATGGCTGCACCCCGCAGCACCCGTCGAACCAGGTTCGACGACGACGGTTGGGAACCGTTCAACCCCGATAGCCAAGCTGCTCACATCACCACTACTACCACCACCACCGACGACGACGCGTCGATCGACGAGGTCCGTGGTCGGCGCGGCTTCGACGACGACGATCCGCCGGAGCCGTCGTGGTCGACCTACGTCGACGCCACACATGGACCGTCGCCCGTGCCCGGGTGGGTGGTCACCGATGCTCGGGCGATCGATTCGGACCACGGTGTACTCAAGACAGGTAAGGAGGCCGACGTCTCGTTGATCGAACGCGTCGGACCTGATGGTGCCCGGTGTCTGCTCGCGGCCAAGCGCTATCGCAGTGCCGAGCACCGCATGTTCCACCGCGACGCCGGCTACCTCGAGGGCCGGCGGGTCCGCCGCAGTCGCGAGACGCGGGCAATGGCGACGCGCACCACATTCGGGCGTGATCTGATCGCCGGGCAATGGGCGTCGGCGGAATTCAGTGTGCTGTCCCGGCTGTGGTCGGTGGGCGCGGCCGTGCCGTATCCCGTGCAACTGATCGGCACGGAGTTGATGATGGAGTTCGTCGGGTCGCCCGATGCGCAGGCCGCGCCCCGCCTGGCCCAGATCCGTCCCGAGCGCGATCTCGCCGACCATCTGTATGACGAGATGGTGCGAGTGCTCGGCGCGCTCGCCGATGCCGGACTGGCTCACGGCGACCTGTCGCCGTACAACGTGCTCGTCGACGGTGATCGGTTGGTGTTGATCGACCTCCCTCAGGCCGTTGATCTGGTCGGCAACCCCCAGGGCTTCGAGTTCCTTCATCGCGACTGTGTCAACATCACCGGTTGGTTCGCCCGCCAGGGTGTCGCCGATGCCAACGCCGACGATCTGTATCACCGGCTGATCCGAGCGGTTCCGGGGATCGAGTAGCTGAGTACATTGAGAGCCGTGACTCGGCCGGACGGTGATGCGACTCGGCCGCCACCGGTGCCGCATCTTCCCACCATGGCGGAGTTACTCGATCTCGAGGAACTCGATCGCGATCTGTTCCGAGGGATCAACGAGGTGCCAGACAACGGCCAGCCGACGCTGTTCGGTGGTCAGGTCGCCGCGCAGGCGTTGATGGCTGCCGGTCTGACCATTCCCGACGACCGCTTCGCCCATTCGATGCACGGGTACTTCTTGAGGCCCGGGTGGCGCAATCGCCCGGTCGTCTTCCGGGTGGAACGAGATCGTGACGGCCGGTCGTTCTCGGCTCGCAGGGTCACCGCGCTGCAGAACGGCGAGGTCATCTTCGATCTCACGGCCTCCTTTCACGTCGCTGAGCCGGGTGGCGAGTACGCCGTACCGATGGGCGCCGGCATCCCGGCACCCGAGGAATGTCCATTGGAGGCGTTCAGCGGCAACTTCCCGCTGGCCGAGGCTCGCATCGCGCCGCCCAGTCATCTCGGTGCGAACGGCATCCTGCTCGGCGCCACGATGTGGCTGCGGGTTGGCGAGGACCTGGGCGACGACCGGTTGGCGCAGGCATGTGCCCTGACGTACCTCTCCGACATCGGCTCGGGGTTCGCCGGGCTGGACGTGCCGGGATTGCCTCGGGGTGGACCGAGCCTCGACCATGCCGTGTGGTTCCGTACGCCGCTGCGGGCTGATCGGTGGGTGTTGTTCGAGATGTCGCCGTTGATGGCAGGCGGCGCCCGCGGACTCTACGGCGGATCGATGTACCAGGCCGACGGCGTGCTCGGGGCGATCGTCGCCCAGGAGTCGTTGCTCCGTCCCCCGGCGTAGGCCGGGTCGACCGACTTGCCCGGGTGCGGAGTTTTCCCCGGCTGGCCGGCGCGCTAGGATGGTAGGCCTTGTGCCCGGGAGTCCCCGGTCGCGTCCGATCCTTGACACCCCTTATCACGCAAACGGAGCAGTAGTCCAATGTCCAAGGCAAAGTTCGAGCGGAATAAGCCGCATGTGAATATCGGTACTATGGGTCATATTGATCATGGTAAGACGACGTTGACGGCGGCTATTTCGAAGACGTTGGCGGGTAAGGGTTTGGCGAATTATACGCCGTTT
>JANMJD010000499.1:0-2301 GCA_031371195.1 Actinomycetes bacterium
AGGTACCGGTCAAGCAGGGCCCGCTGACCGTGGTCAACACGGCGTTCGTCGAGCGGACGCATCGCCTGGGGATGCAGGTCCACGTGTGGACGATCGACGACGCCCCGGAGATGAACCGCCTGCTCGACCTCGGTGTCGATGGGATCATGACCGACCGCCCACTGGTGCTCCGCGAGGTGCTCGAATCCCGCGGAGCCTGGAACACCTAGGTCGCCGGCGATCCCTCGTGAATCGTCCGTGACGAAACTCGAGGTCGTGCGTTCAACCGATCTGGGCGCCAAGGTTTCCGGCTACCTGGCTCACAGCCTGAGCGTGGCGCCCAGATCGTTCGCCGGAGGGTTCGTATCGTCACTGACGATTCACGAGGCGGGCGGCGCCGGCTGGGCGCCCGGCGGCGCTCAGCAGGGCGCTTGCAGCAAGCACGACCGCCCCGGCGAGCGTGATGTCGGGGCCGTATTCGATGCTGACGAGCGACGTCGAGGGCGCCGATTCGACCGCAGCGGCGACGCCGCCCACGTAGAGCACGGCGACCAGAGCTGCGACGTCGGTGACCCAGCGGCGCGGGAACCACGCCAACGTCACGGCGAGGGTGACGAGGAACGGCACCACCGGCCACAGCCGCAGCCCCCAGCCGACGACGCTCGACGGCGAGAAGCCCAGCCGTTCGACGAGCGAGAAGATCTCGTAGCTGCTGCGACGCCGCGTTCCCGACCGGACCCAGGGAAGGAACGTGCCGATGATCACCGCCAACGCACCGACGCCGGCCATCACCCGCCCGATGAGAATGCGGTGCACAGCCGCAGCGTAGGTTCCGGTCATGGCCTCGCCTCGATTCCACTCCATTCGCTCGTCATCCGGGTTGGTGGCCAGCGCCGATCAACTGGCGACGCAGGCCGGAGTGCGGGCATTGGTCCTCGGTGGCAACGCCGTGGACGCAGCGATTGCGACCAACGCGGCGATTGCCGTGACGTCGCCGCAACTGTGCGGGATGGGCGGTGATCTGTTCGCACTCGTGCATTGCGACGGCGAGGTCGTCGCCCTCAACTCCACCGGGCGGGCAGGATCGGGCGCCGACGCGGCCGCGTTGCGGGCCGAGGGGTGGACGGAGATGCCGTTCCGCCACGACATCCGGTCCGTCACGGTCCCGGGCTGTGTGGATGGCTGGATGGCACTGCACGAGCGCTTCGCGACTCTGCCGCTGTCGGTACTGTTGCAGCCGGCCATCGAACTGGCGGCGAAGGGATTCCCAGCGAGCCCGCTGCTGGTGGGCGCCGCCGCCAGGGCGGATGAGGGCGCCAAAGAGAACCTCGCCGAGTTGATCGGCCAGTTGTCGCGCCCGGGCGCCCGGGTTCGGCGCGCCGGTGCGGCCCGCGCTCTGACCGACATCGTCGAAGGTGGCCGCGCCGCCTTCTATCAGGGCGAGTTCGGCACCGGGTTGAAGGCGCTGGGCGCCGGCTTCTACACCGACGACGACCTCGCCCGACTTTCGTCGGAGTGGGTCACCCCCCTGATGGTCCACACCTTCGGCGTCGACCTGTGGACGCTTCCGCCCAACTCGCAGGGCTACCTCACGCTCGGCGCCGCCGAACTGGCGGGCCGGCTCGACCTGCCCGCCGACCCCAACGACGTGCGCTTCGCCCATCTGCTGATCGAAGCGGCGACTGCGGCGGGGTTCGATCGCCCCGATGTGTTGAGTGATTCGGCCGACGGCGCAGCCCTCCTGGGTGCGATCGCCGGCAGGATCGATATGGTCGACACGGAGCGCGCGTCGAATCGGTGGGCTCCGGGCCGCGATGGCGACACGACGTACCTGTGCACGATCGACGGCAACGGTATGGGCGTCTCGCTGATCCAATCCAACGCCGCCGGCTTCGGGTCAGGGCTTGCCGAGCCGAACACCGCGATCAACCTCCACAACCGCGGCCTCGGTTTCAACCTGCGCGAGGGGCACCCGGCCGAGTTCCGGCCCGGTCATCGGCCACCGCACACTCTGTGCCCAGCGATGGCCACGGCCGACGGCGCGCTTCGCGGGGTGTTCGGCACGATGGGAGGCGACGCGCAGCCCCAGATCCTGCTGCAGTTGGCTGCCCGGCTTTTCCACTACGGCCAATCGCCGGCTGCTGCCGTCTACGCGCCACGCTGGGCGCTGCACGGTCCGGTCACCGGCTTCGACACGTGGACGAGCGGCCAGGCGCCGACGGTCACGATCGAGGGACACGCACCCGACGAGTGGTTGTCGGGCCTCGCCGGGCGCGGCCACCCTGTCGCCGGCGCTCCGCAGTACGACAGCAGCTTCGGGCA
>JANMJD010000084.1:0-7053 GCA_031371195.1 Actinomycetes bacterium
GCCCACCGGGTGTTCGAGGGCAACCGTCCGTCGACGACGATTCTGGCCCCGCGGTTGACTCCTGGCGTGCTCGGTCAGTTGATCGCCCTCTACGAGCACAAGGTATTCGTGCAGGGGGCGATCTGGGGGATCAACTCCTTCGATCAATGGGGGGTGGAATTGGGCAAGGCGCTGGCCAATCGGATCACGCCTGAACTCACGGCCACCGAGGCTCCGGCACCCGACGCCCACGATTCATCCACAACTGCGTCGATCGCCTGGTACCGCGAGATGCGTTCGTCGCGATGATCCCCACCCACCCCCTGGTCGGACGGCTACGGTCGGTCGGCGTATGAGCGGTCTCCCCGATGCGACCGACGAGGATCTCGTCCGTCGGTTGCAGTCGAGAGACGAGGCGGCCTTCCGCGAGTTGGTTCGCCGGTACCAGTCACCGTTGATCGCCGTGGCCCGCGCCCACGTGTCGACCAGGGCGTCGGCCGAGGAGGTCGTGCAGGAGACATGGCTCGGTGTGATCAAGGGCATCGACAAGTTCGAGGGCCGCTCGTCGTTCAAGACCTGGCTGTTCCGCATCGCCTCGAACCGGGCCAAGACCCGGGGGGTGAAGGAGCGGCGTTCGGTGCCGTTCAGTTCGTTGGGCGCCGACGACGGACCGGCAGTCGACCCCGACCGGTTCGACAACATGGGGATGTGGCGCAGCGAACCGGCCGGGTGGGGGGCCACGCCTCTCGACGTTCTGGCCGGAAATGAAACGTTGGCGTTCGTCGATGAGACATTGACGCAACTCCCCGAGACACAACGAATGGTGGTGATTTTGCGCGATCGACAGGGTTGGACCTCGGCCGAAGTCTGCGACGCGCTCGAGATCACCGAAGCGAATCAACGCGTGCTGCTGCATCGCGGTCGAGCGCGGGTGCGGACAGCGCTCGAACGCCACTTCGAGCGTGAGGGGGCCGGAACATGAGACTTCCGTTCCTACGCGAGAAGAAACTGATGTGCCAGGAGATGGTCGAGCTACTGAGCGACTATCTGGAAGGCACGCTTCCCAAGAAGGTGCACAAGCGCGTCGCCGGCCACCTGGCGATGTGCGATCCGTGCCCGGCCTACGTCGAGCAGCTCCGAGCGACGATCGCCCTGACCGGCCGGCTCCGTGAGGAAGACATCGACCCCGGGATGATGGACGAATTGCTCGACGTGTTCCGCACCTGGGACGTCTGAGCCTCGCCTCGCCTTGGCGGACGCAGACTCAGCGGGCGACGACCATCCGGCTGGCACTCCAGGTCGATTTCATCGTGGCGCCACTGGTGACACCGGCGTCGACGACGAGGGTCTGGCCGGTCATGTACGAACCGGCGTCGCCGAACAGGAACAGCACGGTATTGGCGATGTCGTCGGCGTGCCCGGCGCGACCGAGCGGAGACTGGGCGCCGATATGGGCGGTGGCGGCGGCAATGTCGTCGGGGTCCCCGACCGTCACGTGAGCGGTCATCGCCGTGGGTATCGAGCCGGGGGCCACAGCGTTGACCCGAATGCGGTGTGACGCCAGCTCGGAGGCGGCCGAACGGGCGAGGCCGATCACGCCCGCCTTGGCCATGGCGTACACGTGGGGCCCCAGACCGCCCTGCACGCCGGCGATGCTCGAGGTCGCCACGATCGAGCCACCGTTGCCGCATGCCTGCATGGCCCGCGCCGCGTGTTTGATCGTCACGAACACCCCTCGGGCGAGGACGGCCATCGTGCGGTCGAAGTCGTCCATCGGCGTGTCGGCGATCGGTCCGACCACCCCGACGATGCCGGCATTGGCGAACGCTCCGTCGAGGCGGCCCCAGGTGTCGACCGCAGTGTCGATGGCGGTCGCAACGGTGGCCTCATCGGTGACGTCGCACCGGACGAACCGTGCCGCATCGCCGAGGGAAGCGGCGACGGCCTCACCCCGATCGACTCCGTAATCGGCGATCACCACCCTGCCGCCGTGGGCGACGAGGAGCCGGGCGGTGGCCTCACCGAGCCCGCTCGCACCGCCGGTGATGACGGCGACCCGTCCCTCGTACTGCAATCCTGTGGTCACATGATTCTCCTGGTCAACGAGGGTGAAATGAGGGCGTCGTTCAGACGCGTATGCCCGGGACGCCGGGATCGACGACGAATGTGTTGAACACCGAGACGGTGGAGTCGGGCACGAGCGCGTCGGCCACGATGCGGTATTCCGCGCTCCAAGTCTGGGGGGTGATGGTGTGCTTGATCCAACCGCGATGGACGAGATCGGCGTCGACCACATCACCAAGGCTCTTGACGAGATCGATCAGGCCCGGGTCGACGTTGCCCGACGACGAGATGGACGTGGCGACGAACTCGGCACCGACCACCGGCTTGTCCGGTCCGCCGGGCGCCCGCACGTCGCCGACCCCGGCGAAGTGGATGTCGCCCGACAGCACCACGAAGTTGGAGATCTGCTTGTCGATGACGGTCTGCAGCACGGCGTCGCGCTCCACGGGATACCCGTCCCACTGGTCGAAGTTCAGCACGGCACCGTTCAGGGTGAAGTTGCCGAAGATCACCTGCTGACCGAGTACGTTCCACGTCGCGCCGGCCTTGCCGAGCCGGTCGAACAGCCACTCGCGCTGCTCGCGCCCGATCATCGTGCGGTCGGCGTCGAACGTCTCGGCGCACGGCGGATCGGTGGACAGAGTGATGTCGCCGCACGCCTGGTCGGTCCGGTACTGGCGGGTGTCGAGCAACGACATGTCGAGCAGCGAGCCCCATTCGAACCCGCGGTAGATCACCGCATCAGCGGTCGTCGGTGCTTCGATGCGGGTAGGCATGTTCTCCCACCAGGCGCGATAGGCGGCGGCCCGTCGCTCGCCGAGCTCGCTGCCGTCCTCGGCGATGTTGCCGGAGTAGTTGTTCTCCACCTCGTGATCGTCCCAGATGACCAGCCACGGGCAGGCGGCGTGGGCGGCCTGCAGGTTTGGGTCGGACTTGTAGGTGGCGTAGCGGGCGCGGTAGGCGTCGAGCGTTTTCGGCTCGGGTCCCTCGTGGGAGCGCACGACTCCGTCGCCGATCGGCCGGGCGTCGCCCTCGTAGATGTAGTCGCCGAGCCAGACGACGAGATCGAGCCCGGCTTCGGCGATGTCACGGTGGGCTGTGTAGAACCCCGACTCGTAGTGCTGGCACGAGGCCGTGGCCATGGTCAACTGCGACGATGCCGCGCCGGCTTCGGGCGTCGTGCGGCTGCGACCGGCCGGGCTGGTGAACTCGCCGGTGCGGAAGCGATACCAGTACCACGTGTCGGGTTGGAGTCCGGTGGTGAGCCCGTGGGCGCTGTATCCCTGGGTGGCGTCGGTGACAAGCGCCCGGGTTGACACAAGGGTGTCGAACTGCTCGTCGGTGGCGACCTCGAGGGTCAGGGTGATCTCGCCATCGAGCGGAGTGTCCACGGGGGCCAGGCGCGTCCAGTGCATGACCGAGGTGGCATCGGGGTCGCCCGAGGCGACGCCGAGCGTGAACGGGTCGGTGGCCCCGGCGTAGCCTGGCGGTAACGGTGGGGCGGTCTCCACGGCCGCGGCCTCGGTCGTCGCAACGGCGTCGGTTACCGGGACGGCGTTCGTTGCCGGGTCGGTGGCCGGAGGTGTCGTCGACGATGCGACAACGGTCGTGTCGGCCGGTGCCGCCCGCTTGGACGATCCACACGCGGCGATCACCGTCGTGAGCGAACCGATCAGAAACATTCGCCGTGACGTCAGGCGGCCCATTGCGTTGTCCACCGGGCAAGTGTGTCAGATGGCAAGCACCCGACGGCTGAGGGGTCGGCATCGCCTCGGGCGCCATCGGCCGTCGATCGCATGAACGGCGGGGGTGAGCGCAAGAATGGGCCGATGCCCGACGTAACTCCCGAGACCGTGACTCCCGAGATCGTGACGCCGGAGTCCGTGGATCTTGCTCGCTTCAACCCGTTCGATCC
Source organism: Actinomycetes bacterium (assembly GCA_031371195.1). GTDB lineage: Bacteria > Actinomycetota > Acidimicrobiia > Acidimicrobiales > Ilumatobacteraceae > JANMJD01. The sequence goes on from JANMJD010000084.1 coordinate 3,959, forward strand.
GGTGGTGCAGCAATGCCCGCACGTCTACTACCGCAAGATGCAGGAGACGGCTCCCGTCCATCATGTTCCGGGGACCGACTTCTACATCGTCACCCGCCATGAGTTGATCACCCCGATCCTGCGCGACACTCAGACCTTCTCGAACAACTTCGGCTCGGCCGGTGAACCGGCGAAGGGCGATGTGATCGATCGGATCAAGGCGGTCCTGGCCGACGGATGGCCGCAGGTGCCGACGATGCTGACCATCGATCCGCCCCACCACACACGCTTTCGTGGCACGGTCGCCACCTACTTCACCCCACGGCGGATGGCTGAGCTGAAAGCACCGGTGGAGGACATCGTCAACCGGCTGATCGACGACTTTCCGGCGGCGGGGGTCATCGACTTCGTCACCGCGTTCGGCGTGCCGGTGCCGATCGAGGCGATCGCCCGTGTGTTGAACGTGCCCAACGACCGGATGGCCGACTTCAAGCGGTGGAGCGACGACTCGATCGCCAACATCGGCACGGCGATCACCGACGACCAGCGCGTTGCCGCCTACCACGGCATCGTCGAGTTCCAGCACTACTTCGCCGAGCAGATGGATCGTCGGCGGGTCGAGCCGACCGGCGACCTGATCTCGGATCTGGTGCAGGCCCGTATCGACGCCGACGAGGGCGACCCCGCCCGCGAGGCCGACGGCAAACGACCGTTGGCGACGGCCGAGGCCCTGTCGATCCTGCAGCAGCTACTCGTGGCCGGGAACGAGACGACGACCAAGGCGCTGACGGAGGGCATGATGCTGCTCGCCCGCCATCCCGAGCAGTGGGAACGTCTCCGCTCCGACCCGGCGGGACGGTCGGTGGCCGTCACGGAAGAGGTGCTGCGGCTCTCGACGCCGACGCAGGGCATGTTCCGCAAGGTGACCCGCGATACCGAGATCGATGGCTGCCCGGTGCCCAGAGGAGCGCGGGTGATCCTGATGTACGCCGCGGCGAACCGTGATCCGTCGGTGTGGGGCGACGACCCCGACGCCTTCGACCCCGATCGTCGGAACCACAAGGACCATGTGGCCTTCGGCAAGGGCATCCACTTTTGTCTCGGCGCTCCGCTGAGCCGTTTGGAGATGCAGGTGGCGTTCGAGGTGCTCGCCCGACGTCTCAAGTCCGTCGAACTCGCCGATACCAACGACTTCGCCTATCACCCCAGCTTCATGCTGCGGGGCCTCAAACGTCTCGACCTCCACATCGCCATGGCCTGACGGGTTCGGGTCAGTGCGCCGTCAGGCGGTCGAGCCGCCATCGATCACGTGGTCGGCGCCGGTGATGAAGCGCGATCCGTCTCCGGCCAGGAAGAGCGCCAACTCGGCGACATCGCCTGGCTCGCCGATCGTGCGCAGCGGGATCGCCGCGCTGATCGCCGTCTCGCGCGTTTCCAGGGCATAGGCCGTCATCGGCGTGCGGATCACGCCCGGAAGAATGGCATTGACCCGGATGTTGTGCGGGCCGAGTTCGTTGGCCGCAGCCTTGGTCAGTCCACGTAGCGCGAACTTCGAGGTGATGTACGCGGAGCTGGTCGGCACGGTACGGATCCCGGCGATGGAGGCGGTGTTGATGATCGATCCGCCACCGCGAGCGATCATCACCGGCGCAACGGCCTGAATGCCGTGCCATGCGCCCATAAGGTTGATCTCGAGCACTTCACGGAACAACGCCTCGGAGGTTTCGAGCAGGCCGGCGACCCGGTGGATGCCGGCATTGTTCACCAGCACGTCGATGCCGCCGAACGCCTCGACCGCCATCGTGGTGACCGCCTGCCAGGCGTTGGCGTCGGTCACGTCGTGGATCATCGATCGGGCCGTCGGGCCGAGGGCGGACGCCACCTCGTGCACATCGTCGAGCACGTCGGTGAGCACGACCTGCGCACCGGCGGCGACGAACAACTCGGCCTCGGCGAGCCCCTGGCCGCGGCCGGCCCCGGTGATGATGGCGACCTTGCCGGCCAATGTGTTGGTCATCGATCTCCTCATTCGTGAATGACGACAGACTGGCGCAGGGCCCAGGCACAGGCGATGTCGGAGGTCAGCCGAACTCCCCCTCCGGTCGATGCCGGTATCACGAGTGAGCGTCTCCGTCGCTATGGCGCAAGCGGTGGGCACGCCGAAGGAGCCGCAGCCTTTGCCGTCGTCATCGCCGTGATCGTCGCATTGATGTCGCCTCCGCGGGTCAGCAGCTCGGCCACGAACCTGGGAGCGGCGAACGAGGTGCCGCTCCAATGGACCCAATCCGTCGTGCCTGTCGCGTTCGGTGCGCCGGGGAACGTCGAGAATTGATCGGTCCCTGGCGCCCAGGCCTCTACCCAGTCGCCGTAGTTCGAGAAGCAATCCCGTACGAGAGCGTTGTTCACCGTGCTCGCAGAGCCCACGCTTACCACAGACGGCGCCAGGTTGGCGACCAGATCGATTGCCGCAGTTTCGCGGGGAGATTCAACGCCCTTCTCCGTCAACTTTTCCAGAACGGCGGCCTTACGATCCTCGGTGGCCTTGTCCAGGTATGCGCGGAGTTCACCGGCAAATTCGCTCCAACCGAACGCCGCTGGGAAGTGTTCGACGTCGTGTGCTTCGTTGCCGGCGGCCGCCACCAAGATGGCGCCGCTCGGCATGGTATCGGCCAAGGCCTTCGCCAAGCCGATGTGACCGGCCGCACCGCACCCATAACCACCGAGCGACATGTTGAACACGAGAGGGCCCACAGCGCTGGCTGACTCCGTTGCGGCCGCCTCGAATGTTGCGATCAGCTCGAGTTCGGTGATTCGGTCCGACGTACCGTCAGCCGCGGCGAGCGGCCACAGTTCGACCGCGGCTTGGTTGGCGAACTGATCGACCAGCGTGGCAACGAACTCGCCATGTCCGGCCCCGTGTGCCGATTTGGCGAGCGCATCAATGATGTTGGTTGAAGTATTTTGCAACAATGCCGACTTAGGAACAAGTGCTACGGGTGTTGGCGTGCGGCTGCGCTCAGTGGCCTGAGAAACGCCTGTTACAATAAATTCTTTACTCTCCACAACACCTTCCGATAATTCAAAATCCTTGTTTGTTGCATCGGAAATTTCAATGG
>JANMJD010000091.1:0-4208 GCA_031371195.1 Actinomycetes bacterium
CAGCGGTTCTTCGGTCAGCTTCTCACCGGTCACGCAGCGCAGTTCAAGGCTGAAGGGTGGTTCGAGAACATCAAGGGTGTCTTGAACTTCTTCGACAAGGAGCATGTCGGTGCTCCCGGGTCATGGGTGTCGGTCGTCGATTCCCACATCTTGGATGCGATCGAGCAGGGCCTCTACTTGGCGGAGGACTCGCGCCGTGGGAACGCGTCGAGGCACTATGCACCCGGGGCCAATGAGTGGCGCAACTTCTTCTGGAAGGTGAGCGAGTACGGGGCGCAGCCGCCGGATGACAAGGCGGCAGAACTCAAGCGGATCTGGGGTACAGCCGAGCAATGGGCTACCGACTACGGCTACGAGCAGGCCCGGGGGCTTGGCATGTCTCCGACGGACCGGGAGCGGTTCCTTCTCATCGACGCCGGCAACTTCTACCGTGCCGCGCTGCGCAACCCGGAGTCGGCGAACGGTGCGCTTGGAATTCAGAGTAGCGCGTGCGAGGCAATGGGCATCATGGGTGGTGTTCCACTTGCTGGCTATGAGTGTGGACAGTCGATTACCAATGACTTCTACAAGTCTATCGATCCTCGTACGTCAGGTTCTACGTTCGATCTGGCTGAGCGGTACTGGCATGAGACTCCTGCTATGAATCGTATTTATGACTTCTTCATTGAGCGGGCTTGAAGATGTCACGGTCAGCGAAATGCGGTATCGAGTCAGCCGAAATCTCGGTCCGGGAGTGCGGCGTATATCGCACGTCCTTTCGGGAGGTCGATCCGGGCACTGCCCATGTCGCTTGTCAGTTGACCGGACGCGGGGATGGGCTGACGTGGAACCACCTCGCGACGTTCTTCGGGCGCCGGTGATCTCGATGCGTCCAAGGGCGGCGCTCGCCGGGGTCCTGCTGGCGGCGGCGTGCTCGGGGGGCGGTGCTGGTGGCGCCAAGGTGACCACCCGCGAGTTGTCTCAGACCGCGGGCCCGAACGTCTTTGCGATGGCGTGGGTGAACGATGATGAGCTGATCGTCCAGCGGGACAACGACAATGAGCGGCCCTCGGCAGGGACCGCGATCGTTCGAGTCAACCCGAACACGAACGCACCACCGGTGCCGCTCGCGTTTGATGACCGCGACGGCCACTGCCAACTGCACCTCGTAGGCACTCGGGGCGATGGTCGTGTGGTGCTGGAGCGGCTGTGCGGCGATGGCGTGTTCGATCTGGTCGAGGGAGATCCTGCGCACCCTGAGTCGGCGTTGGAGGAACTTGCGCCGCTCACGACGACGTCGACCGGGGATCCTGCCGCGGCTGGCTCGGTGTCTTGGAAGGCCGGGCAGTCGGAGGGGCTGCTCAACACGGGCGGCGTTTGTGCCGGCGTCGGAGCGGTCAGCTCGAGCGGGGTTCGGCCGCTGGAGCAGCGCATCACGGTCGACGGCGTGAGCTGGCGGCTCGGTGATGCCATCGGCAGCGGGGGCAGCTGCTCGAACACAGCGTTGGTTGCAGGTCCGCTGGAGTCGCCCACCGGGGAGAAGTTGGCGATGTTCGTCTTCCCGAAGACGGTCGGAGTCAGCGGCCCGGATCGGTGGGGCGTGCCGGGTTCACTCGTCGTCACGGATCGTGACTTCCAGTCCTTGACCAGGATCGTCGACGACGTGTCGTGGGACACCTCGCTGGCGTGGGCCGCCGATGGCCGCATCGTGTTCAGCGGCAAGGTGCACGGCGAAGCTGGCCTGTGGCGAGTGGACGTCGGCTCTCACGAACTCGTCCGGCTGTCGGCGCTCTATGGCGTGTCAGCGGTTGCGCCCGACGGTCGCTGTGTCGCGGCGGCGCCGAGTTCGAGCGGCGTCGAGCAGTCTGCGGTGAGCATCGTCTGCTCCGCAGCGGACTGACCTCGGGGGCGCGGCACGTCAGGCGCACCTCCGGCTGGGTAGGAGGCGGGGGCGTAGCGGCGGGCTTGGTGGCGGAGTGGGAGCTTTCGATGACGGTGCGGAGGACCTGTTTCTCGTCGTCGTCGAGGTGTTGGATGGCTTCGAGGTGGAGGCGGAGGTCGCCGTCGGGGCCGCGGTCGTCGATGTCTTGGCCGGCAACGTCACCTGAAGACGATTGCAACCGCAGGGTTGCCTGCCGCGCCAACCCGGAGCGGCCGTGCCGGCTGGTGCTGTCCCGTCCGCCCCTGCTCACCGACGATCACGGCCACCGGCGCGACGGGCACCACCGGTGCATCGGGTGTGGAGGATGCTGATCCGTCCGCAGGACGGATCGCTGCTCTTGACGATCGGCTCGGCGGCGACGGTGACCATCTCGTCTGTGAGCGCTCGGTGAGATCCGCGATCTGCGCTCACTGAAATCCGCGGTTGATGCTGGGGTCTTCTGGCCGGCATTGACCATCCACCACCCCTTGGGGGTGGCTCCTCCAACGTGTCGAGCGACCAAGCAACGACAACGTCGGAGGAGCCGCTCTCCATGATGAACCAGGAGACATACGTGAAAGTGCATGACCTGCGCAAGCAGGGCTGGACGATCGGCGAGATCGCCGCGGAGACCGGGTTCCACCCGGAGACGATCTCGATCCAGCTCAAGTCAGAAGAGCCCCCGACGCGTCGACGGGTGCCGGATACGGCGTTGGTGATGAACGCCCGCTGGAAGCAACGCATCGAGGGTTTGATCGGGGCCTACCCGCGGTTGCTGGGGATCAGTGTCCACAACAAGCTGCACGCCGAGGGATTCACCGGCGGCTACTCGACCGTCACCCGTGAACTGCGGGCGATCCGCGGGCCACGGTTCCGAGCGGCGGATGCGGCGTCGATGCCGATCCACACCGACCCGGGCGAGGAGGCACAGTTCGATTTCTGCGACCTGTCGGATTGGGCGCGCCGGTGGGGCTGGGCCTCACCGTTGTGGTGCTTCGGGATGATCTTGTGCTGGTCGAGGTGGCGGATGTGGTGGTTCACGACCTCCGAGGACCGTGAGCACACCTTCGAGGGCATCGCCCGGTTCTTCGACACCGCCGGTGGGATCCCCGCCGCCTACCGGACCGACCGGATGGGCGCGCTCGGCCGTTCGCAGGGTCGCCGGTTCGTGTTGCACCCGCCGACGGTCGGGTTCGCTGCGCATCACGCGACGACGATCACGTCGTGCAAGGCCCGCGACGCGAAGCGCAAGGGCAAAGTCGAGCGGCCGTTCCGTCAGTTGCAAGAGACGTTCCTGCCCGAGGTCGAGCTCGACGGGGTCCCCGCCGATCTCAGCGAGTTGAACCGTCGCTCCGAACGCTGGCTGCAGGCGCGGGTGCATCAGGTGCCGTCTCGGTCGACTGGTGAACCTCCCGCCGAGCGGCTGCAGGTCGAGAGACCGTTCTTGTCGCCGTTACCGCGGGTGCGGTTCGACACCGACTACGTCGAGACCCGCCGGGTCCACAACATCGTCCCGTTCATCTCCGTTGACGGGGGCCGCTACTCGGTGCCACCCGAGGTCCTCGGACAACTCGTCGAGGTCCGCCGCCCGGTTGATGCGACCGAGTTCACGGTCCGTTGGGCCGGCAAAGTTGTGGTCACCCACCAACTCTCAGACAATCCCGGCCACGGGATCGTGTGGGACCCGGCCCACCGCGCCGCCACCGAACGGATCGCGCTCAACGGCCGCCCGAGAACCGACGGTCGCCATCTTCATCTCGTAGCACCCACACCGATCGACATCGACCAGCTCCAGCTGCATATCGGCGTCGGCGACTTCGATGTCGACACACCCGATCTCGACACCCGCTACGGCATCGGCGGCGAACTCCAATGAGTCTCTACGAACAGATCAAAACCGATCTCGGCTACCTGCACCTCGACGCCGCAGCAACATCGTTCGCCGTGCTGGCCGAGCAGGCCCGCACCAACGACTGGTCCCACATCGATTTCCTCGCCCGCCTCGTCGCCGAGCAAGCCACCGCCGATCGAGACCGCCGGCTCGCGGCACGGCTGCGTTACGCCCGATTCCCCTACCGGCGACGTCTCGCCGACTTCGACTTCGAGTTCCAACCCTCCGTCGACCGCAAGCTCGTCGAGGACCTTGCCACCTTGCGGTTCATCGACGAGAACCGGCCCATCTTGTTCCTCGGTCAACCAGGATGCGGCAAGACCCACCTCGCCGTCGCCCTCGCGACCGTCGCCGTCGAAGCCGGCTACCGCGGCTACTTCACCACCGCCCACCAAATGTGCAAGAACCTCATCCGCG
>JANMJD010000144.1:0-7951 GCA_031371195.1 Actinomycetes bacterium
CGTCGGTGTCGATGACCGGTGCCACCGTCTCGATGGTGACGTTGCGGCGCGGGTCGCTGGGGGGAACCCCGGCGATCGAGTCCCGGTGTTCAGTGGGTGCCGCGTGGCCCCATCCCAGGTGGTGGTACCAGGTGTCGAGGACGGTGCCGTCGGCGGCGACTGTGGCAAGTCCGATTCCCCAGGCTGCGGGCATGTCGAAATCCTTGGTGGTAAGCGTTCTCGGTCTGTTCCTGCATCGAGGAGGCAGCAGATGCCCAGAACGAGGTGAACGGGTTAGAGCACTTCCGGACGCAGGGTCGGGAAGAGGATGACTTCCTTGATCGAGGGCGTGCCGGCGAGCAGCATGGCCACTCGGTCCATGCCGATGCCGAGGCCGCCGGTCGGTGGCATGCCGTACTCGAGGGCCCTGAGGTAGTCCTCATCGACCGAGCCTGCTTCGATGTTCCCGGCGTCCTTCGATCGCTGTTCGTCCTCGAAGCGGGCGCGCTGCTCGCGCGGGTCGTTCAGCTCCGTATAGCCGTTGCCCAACTCGCGTCCGGCGACGAAGAGCTCGAACCGTTCGGTGAGATACGGATCGTTGCGATCGACGCGGGCCAACGGCGAGATCTCGACCGGATGGCCGGTCACGAAAGTGGGAGTGACCAGCGATGATTCGGCAGTCGCCTCGAACAATTCCTCGATGATCTTGCCCGAGCCCCAGCGGGGCAGCACGTTGACACCGTGTTCGGCGGCAAGCGATCGAGCCTGCTCCAGCGGCATCGACGGGTGGACCTCGACCCCGATCGCCTCGGCGACGAGATCGATCATCCGGGCCCTGCGGAATGGCACGGCGAGGTCGACCGGGGATCCTTCGATGTCGACGACAGTGGTGCCGTTGGCATCCTGCGCAGCAGTGCGGATCAGCTCTTCAGTGACCCACATCACCTCGGAGTAGTCGGCGAAGGCCCAGTACAACTCCATCATCGTGAACTCGGGGTTGTGGCGTGTCGAAATACCCTCGTTGCGGAAGATCCGCCCGATCTCGTAGACCCGCTCCATGCCGCCGACGATCAGGCGCTTGAGGTGGAGCTCCAGGGCGATCCGCAGGTAGAGCTGCATGTCGAGGGCGTTGTGATGGGTGATGAACGGTCGGGCGTGGGCCCCGCCGGCCTCGACATGGAGCACCGGAGTCTCCACCTCGATGAAACCGAGCCCGTGCAACGTGCGGCGGAACGAGGCGATCATCTCGTGACGCACCTCGAACGCCCGACGCGCCTCGGCGTTGACGATCAGGTCGGCGTAGCGCTGACGGAACCGGGTGTCGGTGTCGGTGAGCCCCTTCCACTTGTCGGGCAGTGGCCGCACGGTCTTGGCCAACAACTCGAACGAGGTGACCTTCACCGACAACTCGCCCTTGCGGGTCGTCATCACCGTGCCGTGGACGCCGACCCAGTCGCCGAGATCAAGCTGACCGAAGACGGCGAACGCCTCGTCGCCGACGACGGCCCTGGAGACGAACAGCTGGATCTCACCCGAGCGGTCGCGCATCGTGGCGAAGATCAGCTTGCCCTGCTCGCGGATGAGCATGGCGCGCCCGGCGACGGCGACGACGGCCTCGGTTTCGACCCCGGCATCCAGCGAACCGTGCGCGGCTCGGATCTCGGCGAGCGTATGGGAGCGGTCGAAACGGTACGGGTACGGATTGCCACCGGCCTCGAGTTGGGCGTCGATCTTGGCGAACCGCTTGGCCCGTTCGGCGGCCAACCCACTGCCCGAGAGCACCTCGGCGTCATCGGCGTCGGCAGTTGCGCCCCGGTTCGTCTGGTCGTCGCTCACGAGTTCGACACGCTAGCGACCGCGGGTAGGGTCCTCCCATGCCATTCCGAGCCGCGCTTGTCGGCGCGCTCGTGGTCCTGGGCGGGATCACGGCGTCCGCAGCTCCCGCACCCGACGTGATCGACCCGGCCACCGTCGACTCGCCGGCAGTTCGCGACCAGCCGGCTGTCGATGTTGTGACCGTCTTCCAGCTGTCGGCGCTCTCACCATCGGTCGAAGCCGCGGCGGCCCGCGCCGCCGCCGCGGCGCATGCCGTAGCGCTCCCCGGCCGATCGGTGATGATCCCGATGACGAGGATCACCCGAGCGTCAGCGGTGGTTCAGCAGGCACCGTCGGGGTTCTTCATTCCGATGGGATTCACCGTGTTGGCTCCCGAGATGGCAGTGCGGCTGATGTCGGCCGAGGTGTCGGGAGCGATCGCCCAGGGCCAGGTGGTCATCAGCGCCACATCGGCAGGAATGCGCGACGCTCGGGTCGGTGACACGATCGAACTGCAGGCGGCCAACGGTTCGCTGGTTGCGCTGCCGATCGGCCGGGTCGCCACCGACGACGAGGTCGGAGGCGCCGAACTCGTGGCCTCACCGGCCATCGCCGATCGCCTCGGCGTCACGACTCTCACGCGGGAGGTGATCTGGGGTTTCACGTCGCGGGCGGCCATCGATGCCGCGATGGCGGCCGAAGGCCTGGTCGCCGACGGGATCCGGATCGGTCGTTCGTGGGATCCACCGAGCCCCGATTCGGTGATCGGGCTCGCCCAGACCAAGAAGCTGCTCGGCGAGTTCGCCTTCCATGCCACCGGCGTCGGCGACGAGATCCGGCTGGCCGACAACTGGGCCGACAGCCACATCCACCCTCGGGCCCAGTTCGACGGAGTCGCCGTGCGCGCCGCGTGCCATGTGGTCGTCCATCCGGCGATCCAAGGTGCGCTGAGCGAGATCGCCGCTCAGGGCCTGACCGCCTTGGTCGATACCGCGAGTACCAACTCCGTCGGGGGATGTTTCAACCCGCGCTACAACCGCGTGACCGGGAATCTCGGGTTCATCTCGCGCCATTCATGGGGCCAGGCGCTCGACATCAACGTGTCGACGAATCCCCTTGGCGGTATCCCGCATCTGGATTGCCGGATCGTGCGGATCTTTCGCAAATGGGGATTCGCCTGGGGCGGCAACTTCCTGTCGAGGGACGGGATGCACTTCGAGTGGGTCGGCCAACCGCGTGATCAGGTGTTGTACCCCTCGACCTATTGTCCGAACATCAGCTCACCTGCTGCGGTTCCGGCAGGAGCGACGCCTGTGCCTCGGCCGTCGTCGTTGGCGACGATGTTCGCCCAGGACGGTTTCGCCGCCGAGGGGTAGCAGCATGCCGCCTGCAGCCTCGCTGCTACGGCGTCGCCGCGCACCGAGGACACCGCAGCGGGTCGGGCCATGGTCACTGGAGTCCGGTCGCTAGAGTCCCTGCGTGCCCGTACGGTTCGTGATCATTGGCGGTGGGCCGGCGGGCAACACCGCGGCCACCCATGCCGCCCGTCTCGGTGCCGAGGTCACCGTCGTCGAGCGCGATGTGATCGGCGGCGCCGCTCATCTGTGGGACTGCATCCCCTCCAAGACGATGATCGCCACCGGGGGAGCGATGAGCTTCACCCGTCGCCTGCAGGGCATGGGACTCGAGGAGCAGGATGCCGAGATCGACCGGGGAGCGCTCGTCACCCGAATCGACCGGATCAAGTCCCGAATGCAGGCGACGATCACCGATCTGCTCGACAGCCAGGGCGTGCGGATGATCGATGGCACGGCCCGGTTCCTCGATCCGACGCACATCCAGGTGACGACCGTCGACGGCGTCCTGGTACTCGATGCCGATGCCGTGCTGATCTCGACCGGGACTCGGCCGCGCATCCCGGAGTGGTGCCATCCCGACGGCGAGCGCATCCTCACGACGCGTGACTGCTACCCGCCGCCGGCGTTGCCGGAGAGCGTGACGGTCGTTGGTTCGGGCGTCACCGGCGTCGAGTTCGTCCATATGTTCTCGTCGCTCGGGGCCAAGGTGTCGCTGGTCGTCAGCCGCCAGCAGGTGCTCCCCTCGAAGGACCCCGAAGTCGCCGCCGTTTTGGAGGAGGACTTCCTCCAACGGGGCGTCAAGCTGCTCAAAGGCGCCCGGGCCGAGGCGATAGAACGTGACGGCGACCAGGTCTTGGTCCGATGCGACGATGGGCGGCAAGTCCGCTCCAGCCATGCCGTGCTGGCGATCGGATCGGTGCCGAACACCGACGATCTCGGTCTCGAACTCGCCGGTGTCGCGATGGATCGTGGGGGATACGTCCCGATCGGCCAGCACTGCCAGTCGAACGTGAAAGACATCTACGCCGCCGGCGATGTGTCGGGCAAGCTGCCGCTGTCGTCGGTGGCCGCAATGCAGGGTCGCAAGGTGGCCGAGCACGTGATGGGCCTGCACACCCGGGCGCACCGCCATCTCGACTACGACAAGGCGGCCTCGGCGATCTTCACCGAGCCCGAGATCGCCGACGTCGGGCTCGCCGAGGCCGAGGCCTTTTCGGCCGGGCGCAAGATCCGGGTCACCAAGGTGCCGTTCTCGGCAACGCCGAAGGCGCTGATCAACGGGGATACCCGCGGTTTCGTGAAGATCATCTCCGACCCGGCGACCGGGGTGGTGCTCGGAGGTTCGATCGTCGGACGCCACGCGGCCGAGCTGATCTCGGTGATCGCGTTGGCGGTCACCGCCAATCTGAAGGTCACCGACATCGTCGAGTCGTTGCTCGTTCATCCCGCCCTCGCCGAGGCCCTCGCCGAGGCCTCGGAGTAGAACCGCCGAGTCCGAGAGTCGTACCACATGCTCGTGGTACGATCTGCGTATGGACGAGCGCCTGCATCGATTTCTCGAACTTTTGGGTGCGTCGACCAGCGGAGTCGCCGGCACGTCGATTCGCCTGCCGGTCGAACTCCGACGGGCGGCGGCGCTGGCCGCGGAGTTGGGATACGGCGACTCGACAACGGACTTGACCACGCAGGGCCTCCGCCGGCTGCTGGAGGACATCGCCCAGCGAGCCGTTCTCGAGGCCCATTACCACGAGTTTCCCGACGCGCGACCGACTCTCGCCGGCGTTGCGATCGCTATGGCGGAGTTGGACGGCAATCCCCTGGCCGATCGTTTCGACGTGATCGAGCGGGCCGCGCGCGACGTGCAAGAGATACGAGAAGCGGCGACGCCAGATGATGTTCTGATCTACGCCGCCGGTCTCGTGGCGGCCGCATGAAGTCGGCCGCGTGCCTGGTGCTCGACAATGAGGCGGTTCAGGCGCTCCTCAGTCCTCGACATCCCAAACATCGTCGTTCACTGGAGATACTGCAGGCGGCGGCCCGGCGGAACACGGAGGTCGTCGTTCCGACAACGGTGCGCGTCGAGGCGGAATGGGACCGATCGATGCCCGGCGCGGCGGTGATCAATCGGCAACGAATCGTCGACGACAATCTCGACGTTCGGACGGCGAACACGGCCGCCGCGCTTGTTCGGAGCTTGCGAGTTTCCGTCGCCGACGCGCACATCGGGGCCGTGCTGGCCGCGTCGCCGGAGAAGGACTTTGCCGTGGCGACGAGTGATGTCGCCGACATCGAGCGAATCGCGAGCCACCTCGGGCGGCGGGTGATCATCCTGCGCGTGTGAGCGGCAGGGTCATGTGGGGCGGAGCCGGCCCTGATCGAGGTGGCAGCCGTGCACTACGTCGCGGTCACGGCGGGCTGGTCGACGGGCGATGCCGCGACGTAGTTGCGGAATCGAGGCAGGGCGAGGTGGATGGCGACGGCGCCGATCGTGCAGAGCGCTCCACCGGACCAGATGGCCGTTCCCGTCGAGGTGAGGCGGGCGGCCGTCCCGGCCTCCATATCGCCGAGCGCCGGACCGGTGGTCCACACGGCCATGCCGACTCCTTCCATCCGGCCGCGCATCGCCGCGGGAGTGGCGTCGATCAGCATCGCCTGGCGGAACACACCCGAGAACATGTCCATCGCACCGGCGACCACCAAGGCGGCGACAGCGGCCCACAGCGGTCTGACCATGCCGAACACGACGATCGCCAGTCCCCAGCCGGCCACGAAGGCGCTGATGGCAAGACCATGGCGACGAACCTTCGGCGCCCAGCCGCTCATCGCGCTGGCGACGAAGGCACCGCCGAACGGGGCGGCGTACAACAGCACCGTCGCCAGGTTCGAGTTGTCGTAGCGCTCGTCGAGAAGGCCCGGCAGCAGAGCGGTTGGGAACCCGAAAACCATCGCGTTCATGTCCTGCAGGAACGAGCCGATCAGCGGCTGGTTGCCGCGCAGCATCTTCAGGCCGGTGGCGACCGAGCGCAGCGTCGACTCTTCGGCCTCGTCGGGATGCGCTTCGATCGGCGGAATCGCCGCCATCCGGATGAACACGCTGAGACCGACCACATAGCTGAGGACGTCGAGCGCGAACGCCAGCTTGATTCCGCCGACAGCCTTCGCACCCCCGGCGATCGCCGGCCCGATCAACCACGACCCGGAGTAGATCAGGCTCTTCAAGGCGATCGCCGCCGTGACGTGTTCTGGTTGGACGATCAGCGGAACCGCCGAGCGATTGGCCGGTGACGCCACCGCTTGTGCGGCGGCGAGAACCACAGCGATCGTGTAGACGAGCCACAGATGGGGCCTGTCGAGGAAGGCATTGGCCACCAGCGCGGTGGTCGAGAGCAGGCCGATGAGCTCGCAACCGATGATCAGGCGTCGCCGCTCGACCCGGTCGGCGACCGCACCGCCGATCAACGACAGGCCGAGCCGAGGTGCCAAGGTCACCAGGCCGATGAATGCCACGGCCAGGTTTGACCTGGTCAGCGCATAGACCTGGAGTGGCAGGGCGACGTCGGTGATTCGGCTGCCGATCGCCGAAGACGCCTGGCCGACGAACAGCAATCGGAACTGGCGGTTGACCCGGAACGGCGTCGTGTCAACCGTCAGATCGCGCCAAGCCACGAGGCCGGACCGTACCCGGTCGCCTCGATCGGAGCAGCATGATTAGCTGGAGTGCGAATGGGTCTCACGTAAACCTCGAGTCGGTGGGGAATCGAGCGGGGCCCCGGACGTGAGCCCATCGCTCTTGATCTCGGAGTGCCCGCCGCGTCTGTCGGGCTCTGGAATTGGACTGCTGTGGCATACCAGCCAGCGATATCGGCGATGATATGGAGGCGTTGCTCCCGGGCCGAAGCTGTGGCACAATTGTGACCATGATGACGGAGTCGTTGCGCAACGTGAAGGATCGATTCTCGGAGTTCGTAGATCGCGTCGACCGGGAACACGAGCGGGTCGTCGTCACGCGCAACGGTCGTCCAGCAGCGGTGCTGATCAGCCCGGACGATCTGGCCAGCTTGGAAGAAACCCTCGAACTGCTCGGCAATCAGACCGCCATCAACGAGTTGCGCGACGCCCACGCCGCGGTGGCCGCCGGTGACGTCGTGCGCGGCGTCGACGCCGTACGAGCATTGCGTCCGCCAACTCATCGATGACCGACGAGCCATACGAACTGATTGTCGCCGGTCCCGCAACCCGCACGATCGCGGAACAGTTGCCCGAAGCCGTAGCCGCGGCCGTCATCGACCTCATCACCGGGGCACTGATCGACAACCCGCATCGAGTCGGACACGAACTACGCGTCGACCTCATCGGCATTCACAGTGCCCGACGCGGGAGCTACCGCGTGCTCTATCGCATCGACGATGCCGCTTACACCGTGACCGTCCTGCGCATCGACCACCGAGCCGACATCTATCGGACTCGGTAACAACCCGATCGGACGCGCCAGCGATACCGAACACCTCAATCACGACAAGAGGCCGGAGGTGGTGCGGGTTCGCGGCTGAGACATCCCGATCGAATTGGTGCGCCGTCGCCGCAGTTCGTCCTGGTCGCTAGATTATGGAACATTTGAGTGTCCGGGAGGTTTGCCGCGTGGGGGCCGAGGAAGAACGAGTACACGGAGCGAGGACCAGGGCCGTTGTCGCGCCGTACGCCACGTCGGCTTGGGTGTCGAGCGGCTCCTTGCGTTGTGCACGACCCCGGTTGGCGGGCCCGCCGTCCACACTGCAGCATGTCGACAGGCGACGAGGCGG
>JANMJD010000276.1:0-7094 GCA_031371195.1 Actinomycetes bacterium
GGTCGACGACGACGGCGTGACGTTCCGCAGCACCTACGACGGCTCGTCGCATCGATTCACCCCCGAGATCGCCGTGCACACCCAGGAACTGCTCGGCGCCGACATCCAGATGGTGCTCGATGTCTGTCCGCCGCTGCCCTCCGAGTCCCACGTCGTACAGCGCGCCGTCGATCGCACCTCGGCGTGGGCCGAGCGGGCCCGCGCCGCCCACCGGCGTGACGATCAGTCGCTGTTCGGGATTGTCCAGGGTGGCATCGATCCGGCGATGCGCGCGCTCAGCGCCCGCCATACGGCATCGCTGGGGTTCGACGGCTACGGCATCGGCGGTCTGTCGGTGGGGGAGACCCGTGAGCAGATGTTGCCCGCCCTGGCGGCGGCGCTGGCGGAATTGCCCGCCGATCGCCCCCGATACCTGATGGGGGTCGGTGACCCGGCGTCGCTGATCGAGGCGGTACACCTGGGTGTCGACCAGTTCGACTGCGTGATGCAGACCCGCATCGGCCGCCACGGCACAGCGCTCACGAACGAGGGGAAATTGCACATCAAGAACGCCGGCCACATTCACGCCGACGTACCGCTCGATGCCGAGTGCCCGTGCGAGGTGTGCGCCCGTCATTCGCGCGGCTACATCCGCCACCTTTTCCAGGTCGGCGAGCCGACGGCGTCGCGACTGGTGAGCCTGCACAACATCGCCTGGACGCTCGATCTGATGGCCCGGATGCGCGCCGCGATCATCGACGGAACGTTCGACGCGCTGCGCCGACGTGTGCTCTCGGTGTGGGGCTCACCGGGTTTTCCTTGATCAGTCGCTAACCTCGGCTCGCCCTTCTCCCCATACTGGTGCGTGATGCTCACTTCCCTGTTCCTGTCCACTGCCGACACCGTCGCCAAGGCTGCTGCCACCAAGAAGTCCGGCAGCTCGCTGCTCGGCCTGTTGCCGATCCTGCTGATCGGTGTGGCGATGTACTTCGTCATGATCCGGCCGCAGAAGCGCAAGATGCGCGAAGCGCAAGCTTTGCTCCAGCAATTGACTGAGGGTGACGAGGTGATCACCACTGGCGGGATCTATGGTTTCATCAACGCCATCGACGGTGAGACGATCTGGCTCGACATTGCCGACAATGTGGAGATCCGGGTGCATCGCTCGTCGATCGCCCGCCGGATCGACCCCAAGGTCGAGCCGGCCGGCGGCGAACCCACCAAGGAAATCGCAGGCGACGCGGAATCTCCAGAAAGCGACAAGAACTAGATAATGCAGCGCCGTCCACTACTGGTCTCCCTGATCTCGATCCTCGTGGTGGCCCTCGGGTCGCTGTTGGGGACGGTCATCGCCGGCAACACGCCCCAACTCGGACTCGACCTGCAAGGCGGAGCGTCGGTCACGCTGCGACCGCTCGGGCAGGCCGGGGTCGACTACACCAGCGAAGCTCTGAATGAGATCCCGAACATCTACCGGGATCGCATCGACAGCCTGGGTGTCGCCGAGCCCGAAATCCTCCGCCAGGGAGACACCATCGTCGTCAACCTTCCCGGCGTCAAGGACAAGGAGAAGGCGCTTGAGCTGATCGGCACCACCGGCAAGGTGTTGTTCCGACCGGTCACCGGGTCGCCGATCCCGGCCAATCCTCCGATCGACTTCTCCAAGATCGGCACGGGCATCAACGTCACGCAGGTGTCGACCGGCCCGACGGTGAGCGTTGCCGGTGACGCCGCATCGCCCAACAGCACCCCCGACAGCACCACGGTCGGCGATACCGCCGCCGACGCGACAGCGACGACAGCCGTCGGCGCGACGGCCACGACGGCGACGGCGTCCGGCGCTTCCTCGACGCAACCCGCTACTGCGACGTCGTCGCCCGGCCCGTCCCGCATTCCTCATCAGTCGGGTGCCTCGACGACCTCGGTCGTCAAGTCGGCCACCACGGTTGCCTCGCCGTCGACGACGGCAGCCGGTTCAGAGAGCACGAGTTCCGCGTCGACCGTCGCCGGCAGCGCATCGACGGCCACGACCATCGCCGGGACTGCCTCGACCGATGCGGTCACCACGACCGTCGACCCGAACGCCCCGACCACGACGGTCGATCCGAACGCGCCGACGACCACCGTCGCCCCGTTCGACTTCACGACGCTGATCACCCCCGTCGAGCAGGATCTTCCCGAGTCGTCGGTGATCCTCCCGAACCGCGACGGCACGGCGATCTACCAGCTCGGCCCGGCTTTCGCCAAGGGTGAGCTGGCCATCGATTCGGCCACGGCACGGATCAACAACGGCCAATACTCCGTGGAACTGGTGCTCAAGCGTGGCGCCGACGGCCTGGACGCCTGGAATGCCATGGCGGCCAAGTGCTACGCCGCGTTGTACAGCGGGGGCGACTCGACAGAGTGCTCGGGTGGCATGGCGTTCGTGCTCGACCACCGGGTGATCTCAGCCCCGTCGCCCAGTCAGGACAGCGGCGGCTTCTTCAGCTCGCCCACCATCCAGATCACCGGAAACTTCGATTCGGCCGAGGCGTCGAAGCTGGAGCGGGTGCTCAAGTACGGCGCCACGCCGGTCGAGATGAAGGCCGAAGCGGCCCAGACTGTCTCGGCGACCCTCGGCAAGGACTCATTGCGAGCGGCGATCATCGCCGGTCTCATCGGTATCGCTCTCGTGCTGCTGTTCATGCTGGCCTACTACCGATCGCTGGCCTTCGTCGTGGTGATCGGCCTGATCGTGTCGGGGTCGCTGCTCTACAGCCTGATCTCGTTGCTGTCGACGACCAGCGGTCTGGCGATGACACTCGCCGGCGTGACCGGCATCATCGTGTCGGTCGGCGTCACGGTCGACTCGTATGTCGTGTTCTTCGAACGATTGAAGGACGAGGTGAAGAGCGGCAAGACGTTCCGCTCCTCAGCCCAACGCGGTTTCAAGGGCGCATGGAAGACCATCCTCGCCGCCGACATCGTGTCGTTGATCGGCGCCGGGGTGCTGTTCATGCTGACGGTGGGCTCGGTCAAGGGGTTCGCCTTCTTCCTGGGCCTGTCCACCCTGTGCGACCTGGTGGTCTCCTATCTGTTCACCCGTCCGGCCGTGTTGTTGCTGGCCCGTTCGAAGCGCTACCGCAACAACCGGCTCCTCGGAGTGGGCGCCGTCGAGGCCACCGGAGGTGCGGCGTGACCGCCATCGACAACCACAGTCCGGCCGATCCGGGTGCGCCGAAGTCGAGCGTCTGGCATCGCCTGTACAACGGCGAGACGACGTTCGACTTCGTCGGCCGACGCAATGTCGGCTTCGTCGTCTCGGGCATCGTCATCCTCCTGAGCATCTTCTCGCTGGCGTTCCGGGGTCTGAACCTCGGCATCGACTTCGAGGGGGGCGTGTCGTGGGAGTTCACCGCCAACTCGGTGACCACCGACCAGGTGGATACGGTGCTGTCCGACAACGGAATCGATGTTCGCTCGGCCAAGGTGCAGACCCTCAGCGGATCCGACGGCAGCCGTCTACGCGTGCAGGTCGGCGACCAGCCGCCCGATGTGCAGGCCAAGATCAAGCAGGAGTTCGCCACCCTCTCGGGGTCGGAGGTTTCCGACAGCGTCGTCAGTCCCACGTGGGGCAAGGAGATCACCAAGAAGGCGATCACCGCGCTGATCGCCTTCTTCATCGTCCTGTCGCTGTACATCTCGTGGCGGTTCGAATGGAAGATGGCACTCGCCGCCATCGTCGCCGTGGCCCACGACGTGTTCATCTCGGTTGGCATCTATTCGTTGTTCGGATTCGAGGTCACCCCGGCCACGGTGATCGCCTTCTTGACCATCCTGGGCTTTTCGCTCTACGACACCATCGTGGTGTTCGACAAGGTTCAGGAGAACACGCTCAAGTACAGCGGCCGTGCCCCGTACGGCGACATCGTCAACCTGTCGATGAACCAGGTGCTGATGCGCTCGCTGAACACCAGCCTCGCCGCCGTGCTGCCCGTTCTGTCGATTCTCGTCGTCGGCGGTTCGATCCTCGGCGCCGTCTCGTTGCAGGACTTCGCCCTGGCCCTCCTCGTCGGACTGATCACGGGCTCGTACTCGTCGATCTACATCGCCACGCCGGTGCTGGCGATGCTCAAGGAGCGCGAGCCGAGGTATCGCAACCTGAAGAGCCGCAGTAGCGGTTCGAACGAGCTGATGCGGGTCCGAGCCCGGGTCGCCGGCGCGCCGGTGGCGGCTGGTGGCCCCGCAGGCCAAGGTGGCGTGGTGGCGACGCCGAAGGATCCGACGGCGGCACTGACCCATCCGCCGCGGCCCCACAAGAAGCGCCGGCGCTAGGCTCGCCCGGATGGCCGTCGACGTACAAGCACTTCGGGATCTGATCCGAGACATCCCCGACTACCCGAAGCCCGGGGTGACATTTCGTGACATCACCCCGATGATCGGTCACCCCGAGGCATTCGGCAATGCGATCAACGCCCTAGTCGAACTGTACGACGACATCCCGGTCGACCGGGTCCTGGGCATCGAGGCGCGCGGCTTCATCGTCGCTGCTCCGGTGGCCTATCGCCTGGGAGCGGGGTTCGTGCCGGTGCGCAAGGCGGGCAAGCTGCCGTGGGCCGTGGCCCGCGAGGAGTACTCGCTCGAATACGGGACCGACAAACTCGAGATCCACCGCGACGCGCTGCATCCGGGGGAGCGGGTGCTCATCGTCGACGACGTGCTCGCCACCGGCGGCACCGCAGCGGCGACCGGTCGCCTGGTCGAAGGCCTCGGTGGCGTGGTGGCGGGCTACTGCTTCCTGATCGAGATCGGCGTACTCGCCGGTCGGACCCGTCTCGGCGAGCGCCCGGTGCGCAGCCTGATCAACTACTTCGGGGACTGACGAGGGCGACCGGCGATGGCCACCGTCGATCGGGTCCTGCCATGGCGGCGCCACTCCGTGGCCACGGCCGAGGAACTCGCCCCGGTCGTCGCCGCCTACAAGTCCCGCCACTCCCGCGCCTCGACCGCGCTGCTGTCAAAGGCCTACGAGGTCGCACAGGCGGCCCACCGCGGCCAGATGCGCACGAGTGGTGAGGCGTACATCAACCATCCGCTGGCCGTGGCCAAGATCGTCGCCGAGATCGGCCTCGACGACACGACGATCGCCGCTGCGTTGCTGCACGATGCCGTCGAGGATTCCGACCTGACGATCAACGAGGTCCGCCTGACGTTCGGCGACGATATCGCCGCCATCGTCGACGGCGTGACCAAGATCGACCGGCTGCACTTCGACTCGAAGGAGGCCCAACAGGCAGCGACGATGCGCAAGATGCTGGTGGCCGTGGCCAAGGACCTGCGGGTGTTGGTCATCAAACTCGCCGATCGCCTGCACAACATGCGCACCCTCGGCGGTACCCCGCTCGACAAGCAGCGCCGCGTCGCCCAGGAGACACTCGGCATCTACGCCCCGCTGGCCCATCGGCTGGGCATGCAGGAGGTCCGCCAGCAACTCGAGGACCTCTCATTCGCCTCGCTGTACCCGAAGCAGTTCGCCGAACTCGACCACCTCATCGCCACCCGGTCGCCGGGGCGCGAGGTGTACCTGGCCAAGGTCGTCGCCGATGTGCGTCAACGGCTGGCCGAGATCAAGCTCGATTCCGACGTCACCGGCCGGGGCAAGCACCTGTGGAGCATCTACGAGAAGATGGTGCAAAAAGCGCGGGAGTTCGACGAGATCTTCGATGTCGTGGCCGTGCGGGTGATCGTGGCCACCGACAAGGACTGCTACGCGGCGATCGGCAGCATCCATCGGGCGTGGATGCCGATTCCCGGTCGGTTCAAGGACTACATCGCCATGCCCAAGTTCAACTTCTACCAGTCGCTGCACACGACGGTGATCGGCCCGGAGGGCAAGGTCGTCGAGTTCCAGATCCGTACGCCCGAGATGCACCGGCGCGCCGAGTGGGGCGTGGCATCGCACTGGTCGTACAAGGATGGCGAGGGCGCCGGGCTCGACTGGTTGAACCGGATCATCGACTGGCAGGCCGAGCTCAACGATCCGGCGCAATTCATGGAAAGCCTGACCCGCGATCTCGCCCAGGACGAGTTGTTCGTGCTCACCCCGAAGGGCGACGTCGTCAGCCTGCCCGCCGGGGCGACGCCGGTCGACTTCGCCTACGCCGTCCACTCCCAGGTCGGCCATACATGCGTCGGAGCCCGGGTCAACAACCGACTGGTGCCGCTCAGCCATCAGCTCAGCTCGGGTGACACCTGCGAGATCATCACGTCGAAGGTGATGCCGTCGGGCCCCCGCTCCGAGTGGCTTGAATTCGTGGCCACGCCCAAGGCACGCAACAAGATCCGACAGTTCTTCTCACGCGAGCGACGCGACGACTCGATCGAAAGTGGCCGTGACCTGCTCACCGAGGCATTCGCCACCGAGGGAATCGCCGCCGACGAGGCGTTCGCCTCCGACGAGATGGCGCTCGAGATCGCCGAGGGGAACTACGCCGATCTCGACGCCGTGCTGCGTGCCGTCGGCGATCAGCATCTCTCGGCCCGCACGATCGCCCACCGGATCGCCCGAGCCGCCGACGCACAACGACCGGCGCACGCCGGTGCCGAACCGGAGGCGGGCGATATCAGGGTGAACGGGGTCGACGGTGTCATCGTGCGCCTCGCCCGCTGCTGTCGACCGCAACACGGAGACCGGATCGATGGCTTCCTGCGGGGCACCCGCGAGGTCACGGTGCATCGCTCCGATTGCACCAACGCCTTGGCTGCCGGAGTCGAGCGAGCAGCGCGCTCCGTCGATGTCGAATGGGATCTGAACGCCGGGGACCGAGAAGCGTTCCTGGTCGGCGTGGAGGTCATCTCCCTCGACCGGCCCGGTCTCCTGCGCGACGTGACGATTGCCCTGTCGGTCGGGTACGTCAACATCATGTCGTCGTCGACGAAGACCGAAGCAGGCGCGGCCCGAATGCATTTCCAATTCGAGATCGCCTCCCCCGATCACCTCGACGTCACGGTCCGCACACTCCGAGCGATCGATGGCGTGTACGACGTGAAGCTCGACACACCGGGGGAGTAACCGGCGAGCCAGCAACTGTTCACGGCCGGAATTGTGCACGGCCGGAATTGTGCACGGCCGGAAT
>JANMJD010000176.1:0-19630 GCA_031371195.1 Actinomycetes bacterium
CATCCCGAGGAGCCGCCTCGGAGCCCTGAACACCGGCAGGCTGATGAGTGGCGTCACCGGCGGCCAGCGCGAGCGTTGCCGTGCCGACCACCATCGCGGCCGAGAGTCCGCTGATCACGATGATGCGACGGCCCCGCCGCCCAGGAACACGCCGGGCGATCATCGCCCGTGCCGCCCTGCCCGAATGGGGAGGAGTTCCAGACGTCGAACGCCCGGCACCCCCCGACCATCAACCGACCGTGCTACTGCTCCCACTGCTGTCGCTGCGACTACCACTGCGATGGTCACCGCTACCGTCAATACTTCCATCTCCGCTACCACCCTGAGTTCCGCCATTGTCGGCGAACTCAGTATTAGTGGGCTCCGGACGGTCTTCCTTCTGAACCTCAAAGACTATCCTGCCGCCATCCAGCGTGGCTTTCACACGGTACGTGACATTTTGACCGGTGAAGGTCACGCGAACAGAGCTTCCTGCCGACCGTGTGACGTCAGCGGAGAAGCCGTCGTTGGGCGTCGCACTCTCGATCTTCACCGACGTGCCATCGGTCGAGACCGTCACCGAGCCCCCACCCGACGAATTGGAAGCACTCTGCCGGCTCGCTGCCGGGGGCGTGTTCGACGATGCCGGAGTTGGCGCCGGGTTCTGCGGAGGGTTGCCGGTTGCCGGGGCAGTCACTGCGGGCGGAGCCTGCCGCGGCGGACGCGTATTGCCGACAGGGGCCGGTTGCGTGTCGGTTGGGGCCTGATCGGCCGGCGGGGCGACGACGGTCGTCACCTGCTCGAGCTGAGGTTGTTGACCGGCCACCGGGTCGTCGAGTTGGGGTGCAGCCGTTTGAGGAACCGTCGGCACGGTCGTCTCGGGCAACGTCGTCGACACCGCCGACGTCGAGGATGGAACGAGACCGATGGTCGTGGAGTTCTCCACCGCATCGGCGATCGAGACGCGAGGTGACTGGCGCAGGCTCGCCGAGAACACGCCCACTCCGACGGCGGTGACACAGACCAGCGTCATCACCCCGGCCCGACGCTGGCGCACGGTCCGCGCTCGAGAGCGCACCGTCGCATATGCGACATCCTCGTCCGGCAGATATCCGGCGAGCTTCTCGAGTGCATTACGCACCAGAGGGTCATCGAACTCGCTCATTCTGGGTCGCCCCTTCCCGTGAGCACCACGCGGAGACGTTCGCGTCCGCGATGAAGGTGGAACTTGACTGCACCTTCGGACAGTTTGAGAGCCACGGCGATCTCCGCCACCGTAAGTTGCTCGACGTAGTACATCGAGACGGCCAAGCGTTGCTGCTTGGGGAGTTCCGCCAACAGCTCGGCCATCTGATCGATGGACGGTTCATGGGTGGCGACCTGCAACTGGGAGCCGAGCTTCTCGACTGCCCGCTGCTTGCGGACGTTGCGACGACCTTCGTCGCGCAACTCGTTGATCGCCACACGGCGAATCCACGCCACCGGGTCTTCGTAGTGCCGAAGCCGACGCCAGCGGACGTGAGCCTTGACGAACGCACTCTGTACTGCGTCGGCTGCCGATTCGCTGTTGCCGCTGACCAAGGTCATGGCGCGAACGAGGCGCCCGTAGTGGGCGCGGAACATCGCCTCGTAGTCGTCGATGTGTGTGAGTTCGTCCATCAGTGACGCGGTCATTGCCACACCCAGACACGTCTGGGCCAGGGGAGGGGTTTGGTCTGACGAGAAATGTGAGAGCAGCATGCTCGGGCCGCCCCGCCCGGGCGTCTCGACCCGGCCAGCGTACCCATCGATCGTCGAAGTATCGTGCTCGGGTGCACCGGGCCCTGACGAGCGCCAACGATGTCGAACTCCATCGGGCCGAGCGCGATGTGCGCGCCGTGCTCGGCGATCTCGACCTCGATCTGGGGCCGCTGCTCGCAGTCTCGAACATCTTCCGGGCGGCGACCGCCGTGCGTACGCATATGGAGAACACCGTGCTGGGCGACGAGCAGTTGTCGTGGAGTGCGTTCGTCGTGCTCTTCGTCCTGCGGGTGTGGGGAACGCAGGAATCGCATCAGTTGGCCGCCGAGGCCGGGATCACGGCCGGCACGCTGACCGGCGTGCTCAAGACGCTCGAGAAGCGAGGACTCGCCCAGCGCGACCCGCACCCGGTCGACCGGCGACGGGTGAACGTGTCGGCCACGGAGTCGGGCCACCACGCCATCGACACGATCATGCCCAACTTCAACCGTCAAGAAGCCGTCGTCACCCGCGAGCTGTCGGGTGAGCAGCGCAGCGAGCTGTCGCATCTGCTGCGGCTCGTCCTGCGCTCGGTAGAGACGGCCGGCGAGGCCGGGCAGGTCTCGACCGAGTAGTTCGTCGCCTGCCGGACCTCGGTTCAGACGGGAACGCGACGCGACGGCGTGACCCAGCGTGCGAGCGGCGGACCGCTCTCGAAGCTGGTGATCAACGCATAGCGGGGCGCGGCACCCGGATGGACGACCACGTGCCACAGGCGCTGCGTATCGACCAGGAACCGCGACCCACGATGCAACGGCACGCGCACCTCGGTAGCGGGGTCGGGCAGACCGTCGGGGCCGTTGTCCATCAGCAGCATGTAGCTGTCGGGGTTGTCGGTCAACTCGAGCCACGAACGGACCACCCAGCCCTGGTCGTCGGGGTTGAACCGGTTGTTGTCGTCGCGATGGATGTTGCGGATCGCCGCGCCTCGGCCCTGCGGCTCGAGCTTGATCACCCGTACCCGGCCGAAGTTGGCACCGACGCGATCGACGTAGCCCTTGAGTACTGGGGTCAGCTCGGCGTTCGACGTCCACCGGGCGTCCTTGTCGGTTTTGCCCTTGTCCCAGAAACCACGGCAGTCGAGTTGCCCATCGGCGCTGGCCAGTGGGGCGAAATTGGTGTCGCCACCCGACTTCCAGTTCATGTACTCCAACGCCATCCACTCGGCGGATGGAACCTCGAAATCGGCGTCGTCGAGCACGGTGTAGCCGGTGTCGGCAAGCACATCGAGGCGCGGATGCGGGGTGTGCAGCGGAATCTGCACCGACCAGTGACCCGCGTTGGGCCACCACGTCGTCGACGGATCACTCATACGAGCAGCCTATGAGCCGGCGAGGTCGTCAACCATCCAATCGATGATCCCGAAGAACGCCTCGCGGGCATCGGCATGACGCTGCGGTCCGCCGCACAGGTCGTCACGGACCACGCCATGAGCGGCGAAGTAGTCGTCGTCGCAGCACGCCACCCAGTCCTTGACGATCACCTCGTCGGCCTCGGGGTGGAACTGCAGACCGACGCTGCGCCCGTGGCGGAAGGCGTGGGGGCACAGCTCCGTGCGCGCCAACTCGATGGCGCCGGGAGGGACGGTGAAGCGGTCGACGTGCCAGGCGAACCACGGTCCGGGCACGATGATCTCGGGGGCCAAGGTTTCCAGCTCGATCCAGCCGACCTCGTGGCCGGGCGCCTTCTCCACCGTTCCACCGAGCGCGGCCGACAACGCCTGACCTCCGAAGCAGAGGCCGAGGATCGGCACACCATGGCGGTGGGCGGCGCGCAGGCAATCGAGTTCACGGTCGATCCACGAACCGATCGCCTCACGGTCGTACACACCCTGAACCGACCCGAGGGAGAGGACGAAATCGAACTCGGTGGGATCGGGGAACAGCACTTCGGAGTGACCGACGCCGACGGTGTCCATCACCTGGATCACGTGCAGCTCATAGCCGTGGTGGACCAATCGCTCGCCGGCCAGCCCGGCCGGGCCGTTCGGTTCGTGTTGGATGACCAGGCAGCGGCGCATCCCGTCAGAATACCGGGCGATAGCAGGGTGATCGGCCGCCGCATCCCGCACCGAACCGAGCAGAATGTCGCCGTGCCCAAGCCCCGCATTGCTGTGACCACCTGGCGCCGGGTGATCCCCACGTTCATCTCGGAGTTCACCGATCTGTTCACCCTCGGCGCCGAGTATCCGGCCTCGGTGGCCGCCGCCGGAGGGCTGCCCATTCTGCTACCCCATCACGATCCGGCCGACTGCGCCGATGTGCTCGCCGGGTTCGACGGTCTGGTCATGGTCGGCGGCGACGATGTCGACCCCGCCCGCTACGGACAGCACGACCAGGGCTGCAACAAGGGGGTGTCGGAGTCGGCCGACGCCAGCGACCTGGGGTTTGCCCGGGCGGCGATGGGAATGGGCATGCCGATCTTCGCCATCTGCCGCGGCTACCAGGTCTTGAACGTGGCGATGGGCGGGACCCTGCACCAGGACATGACGACGCCCGACGGCATCCACCGACCGATCGGTTCGGTTCCGGCCGAGGTGATGGGCACCCGCCATCCGGTGACCATTGCCGCGGGCAGCCGGCTGTCGGCGGCATACGACGGGTCGACCCATCACACCGTCAACTCGATCCACCACCAGGCGGTTGATGCTGTGGCACCGGGCTTCCGGGCGGTGGCGTGGGCGCCCGACGGCACCATCGAGGCCATCGAACCGACCGATGTCGCCTGCCGGGTGCTGGCGGTGCAGTGGCATCCCGAAAAGATCGTCGACGAGGGCGACGCATCGCTGTTCCGACACTTCGTCGACCAGATGGTCCGGGCCGGCTGAGCAGCCCCTAGTCTGCCCGGACGATGACGTCGATCACCGACCGAACCAACGCCGCCCGGCTGCTGATCCCTCGCCTGCGTGAGCGGTACGCTGCGTTCGATCTGGCGATGTCCGTCATCAAGAAGGGGGGTCGTGACGGCATCGGACGCTTGTCGGCCGTCGTGTCGTACTTCTCCTTCTTCTCGATCTTCCCGTTGTTACTGGTCTTCGTGTCGATCATCGGGATGATGGCCGACGGATCATGGCGCTCCAGGATCAAGGATTCCGTCCTGGCCAACTTCCCGGTCATCGGCGATCAAATCCTGGCCAACGCCGGTACGGGTACGCTCACCGGCAGCCCAATAACGGCCGTGGTGGCCGGGGTGGCCGCCCTCTGGTCCGGGTCACATGCGTTTGATGCGTTGGAATACACCATTCATGCCGTCTCGAACACTTCGTCGGAGCAGACTCTCGGCTTCCTCAAGCGCCGGCTGAGAGCGCTCGCCCTGCTGGGCGTTTTCGGGACCGGTCTGCTGGTCACGGCCGCCGCCGGAGGCATCGTTGCTGCGGTCGACCTGCCGGGCGTCGTGGTTCCGCTCGGCTTCGTGGTCACAGCAATGGCCAATGCGCTCCTCCTCGGGGTGATGTTTGCCGTCGCCATCCCCGGTCACGACAACTGGCGACGGCTGGCCCCGGGAGCCGTCCTCGGCGGCATCGGGCTCACCGTGCTGCACGCCGGCGGCGGCTGGTTCCTCAACCGGGTGGTGACCAAGGCGTCCGCCACGTACGGCTCAATCGCCTTCGTCATCGGACTGCTCACGTGGGTGAAACTGACCGTCACCGTGGTGTTGTGGTCGGCGGAACTGAACAGCGTGCTGGCCGATCGGGCGATCGTGGCGACCGACGGCGAAGTCGTCGACGGTGCGTAACGATTCCTCAGTGGAAGTCGGCCACCGCCGCCTTCAGCGCGGCGATATCGGTGCTGCCGAACACCACGCGGTTGTTCGTGGCGACGTAGACCAGGTCGAGGTCGACGCCGTGGGCGGCAATGGCCCGGGTCACGTCGGCGAGCGCACCCGGGCGGTCGGCGACCGCTACGACGACAACCTCGCGCTCGCTCGTCACGGCGAGTTGCGAGATCGCCAGCGCGTGGCGAACCGGTTCGGCGTGCGGCACCAGGATGTGCAATTCGGCGTGGTCGCCCGCTCCGACGCATGTCGCCGCGGCAACGTTCACCCCCGCATCGCTGATCGCCGCGGCGACCCGCGCCAGCGCACCCGGCCGATTCTCAACCTCTATCGCGAGATCAAAGGACATTCACGAACCCCCATTCGTCGTCGTCCGCATCATGTCACGCTCAGCGGGCCCCGCAATCCATCTCAACTACCGGCCGGGAGTTGACGTTGCACATCGACGGAAACCGACAGCGACTGCTCCCCGGGCGGCCCGAAGACCACGCCGTGGATGGGCGCGACATCGCCGTAGTCGCGACCCCAGGCGACGGTGATGTGCCGATCGGGTGGGGTCAGATCATTGGTCGGATCGGCGTCGAGCCAACCCCATCCGGGGATGTAGGCGGCGAACCAGGCGTGGGAGGCGTCGGCACCGATCAGCCGGGCGCGGCCTTCGGGAGGGTCGGTCTCGATGTAGCCGCTGACATACCGGGCCGGCAGCCCTAGCGACCGCAGGCAGCCGATGGCCACATGGGCGAGGTCCTGGCACACGCCCCGACGAGTGGTGAGGACCTCGTCCAGCGGCGTGGTGACATCGGTTGCACCGGGGGCGAACTCGAAATCTCGATGAATCCGCCCGGTCAGGTCGGCGATGGCGGCGAAGATCGGGCGGCCGGCCGGAAACGACGACCGGGCGTAATCGGCCAGGGCTGCTGTGGGAGCAACGAGCGGCGACTCGACACAGCACATGCCGGCCTCGGTCGCATCGATGCCCGCCTCGTCATGCAACAGGGCGGCAACCGAGTCCCATGCCGGGCTCGTCACGGGAACGACCGCCGGCCACACCTCCACCTGCGAACGGCACGTCACGCTCAGCGCCTGATGGGCGTGTTCGATCGACCAGTACTCCACGAAGTTCCCGAACGCGTCGAGGTACTCGGCCCGATGATCGACCGTCGGGTCGATCCGGGTCACGCTCGTCAGCACGGACTGGGCAACGGTCGTCCGGGGCCGCAGGTGGGCGACGCCATGAGCGATGGCCACCGGCACCGAGTATGTGTAGTCGGTCCGATGCTCGACCACGTAGCGGGTGGGCAGCATCTCTCAGCCCTGCGGACGCAATTGCAGGGGAGGCGGCTGGGTGAACCACATCGCCATCAGATCCGCCGACAGACGTTCCAGCCCCAACCCGACCGAGGCGAGCAGCGTGGGCAGGTCCTTCGTCGACGTCCGCGCCGCGTCCATCTCGTTGATCATCGAGAGCTGCTCGAGGAACCCGGCGCGGGCGGGCAGTCCGAGCACATGGTCGCGGACGCGGGCGAGTTGGAAGGCGAGCGAACGCGGGTTGGTGTCGTCGTCGAGCAGCAGCTCGCGGATCGAGTCGATTCGAACGTCGCTGCGGTAGCGCCGACGATAGGCGACCAGACTCTCACAACCGGCCAGAACGTGGGAGAACAGCGCCTGGTGCACGTCGATACCCGGAGCCTCGGCTGCGTCGAACCTGAGTGTCGCTTCCAGCAATCGCACGGTGAGCAGGGCGCGGTCGATCCGACGGCCCATGTCGAGGAATCGCCAGCTCGGTCCGCGCACGACACTCTCCATCGCCAATCCCGAGAAGGCGGCGAGCGCCAGCACGGTGCGGTCCAACGCTTCGGACAGCAGGAACGTGTCGCCCTTGTCGACGCAGGCGATGATTTCCAGACGTTCGGACGCGAGCGTGTTGATCACCTGCCACGAGGCCGTCGAGAGGAACTCGCGCACGACACCGGCACCGCTCAGAATGTGCCCCAAGCTGTCACCGACGCTCCCCACCCGTTCGGCGAGCGCCCCGGCGAGGGCCACGCGAAGACGTTCGCCAAGCGGCGGGAACGGTGGCTGGGCCGGCACCACGTGCATCGGAGCGCCGGTCGAGACGACTTCGAGGCCGAACAGCACGGCCGTCAGCCACGGGGTGTCGCCCAACGGTGCGTCGCGGTCGACCCGGGCGATGACGAGCCGGGTGAGCCGGGCTACGAACTCGGCTCGCTCGCTGTTGCGACCGAGCCAGAACAGCGACTCGGCCGAACGAGTGGGAATCGACGAGCGCAGGTCGATCTGCGGGAGCACGGCGATCGGCAGACGTCGACGATGGCGGTCGTCCATCGATGCGACGACCCATACGTCCTTACCCGCAGCCGGGGCCGGATCGATCACCGGGCGAGTCGCGGTCACCACCTTGCCGTGACCACCGGGCAGCACGACGAAGGAAGAACCGGAACGCACCGCCTGGGCCCGAACCGTCGCCATCCCAGGGACGATCTCGGAGTAGGCCGGGCCGACCTCGGCAATCGGCGTCGTGGCGAACAGCATCTTGCGTTGGGCGATGAACCGGTGCGGCGCGTCCTCGATCCCCCGTCTCCACTCGTCGGCCGCCGCCGAACTCAAGTCGCCGGCGAAAACCGATGCCCGCGGCGTGACCGGATCGATATCGTGGATCACGTAGTGGTCGAAGTCCTCCAACAGCGTCGTGCGCTGGTCATGATCACCGCACCACAGCGTTTCGATCTGGCCGAGCTTGAGCGGCTCTCCGAGTAACCGCTGGCAGATGTCGGCGAGGAACGGCTGCAGCCACAGGCGATCCGTGGCCCCCGAGCCAAGGGAGTTGACGACCGAGACCGTCCCCTCCCGCACCGCCTGCAGCAGGCCGGCGACACCCGATACTGATGGAGGAGCCAGCTCGAGCGGGTCGGCCGCATGATCGGCCACCCGGCGCATGACGACATCGACTGCTTCAAGACCCTCGAGTGCGCGTAGCCAGATACGGCCCGCCCGCATCGTCAGGTCTCCACTCCCGGCCAGGTGATAGCCCAGATTCGAGGCGAGATACGAGGCCTCGACGAACTCGGGATGCTCCGGCGGCGGGCCGAGGACGACGGTTCGCGGGCTGGCGACCCCCCGGATCGCGGAGTCGGCCATCGCCGTGCGCATCTGCGCCAGCCATGCTTCGAGGGTTCGGACACGTAGTCCCGCCTGCGCCTCGGGCAGGGTTGCGGCGAGCACGGTTCGATGCAGGAGCGCTTGTCCGGCTCCCGTTGGAGCGTCGGTGTGGTCCCTGATGACGAGGAACCGACCCGATGCATCGCGCACGATGTCGGCGGCGTACGAGACCAGACGGGCCCCGGGCACGCCCACCCCGACCGCGGCCAATTGGTAGGCCCGGGCCGCCAGCGCAGCGCCGGGAGGGACCAATCCCTCCGAGAACAGCTGCCGCGGTCCATAAAGGTCGGCCAGCACCAGTTCGAGCAGCTCGGCGCGCTGCACGAGCCCCCGCTCCACCACTGCCCACTCGTCGGCGGCGATGACGTACGGCAGCGCGTCCACGCTGAGCGGCGCCGATGCATCATCGTCATATGCGTAGCCGGCGCTCTCGGCGCGCAGGCGGCGCTCGGCGCCATCGGCCCGTCGGGCGATCTCGACAGGGCCGAGGCGATGCCAGGCGTCGATGACGGCCCGCCAGTGCGGTCGCAGCGTTCCGGCCTCGTCCACAAGTTCGTCATATCGTCCGGCGTGGGGCCGATACCCGCCCGGAACCTTCGTCATCATCCCGCGGAGCTGGGCTCGTCGACGGCCCTGAAGTACACATCGTCGATCCGCTGGTGGATCGCGGCGATGGCGATCTGCAGGTCATCGGCCGCACGATGGACGCCGGCTGCGTCGAGTTCGGCAGCGTCCAGCCCGTTGAGCACTGCCGCCGCGTCACCCAGCGCCTGCTGCACGGGTTCCGAACGGGGCAGCTGGGTGGCGCTGTGCGCGGCCGACACCAGGCAGTATCTCAACGATCGAGGAAACGCCGCGTCGTCGAGAATGAACCGGATCGGACCGGTCCGACTGGACTCCGACAACGGCGAGCGTTGATACATCTGCAATGCCGACAGCGCCTGGAGCAGGCTGGCCCATTGAAGGTGCTCGTAGCGGACGAGGACGCCGGTGCGGTCTTCCAGCAGGCTTGCCGCCCACACGTCGAGCACCCGTGTGGCCATATCGGCCCGCTCGATATGCCGGCCGAGGCGCAGCATCGTGTAGGCCGCGTCCCGACTCATCGTGGTGGTGAGGACGCCGATGAGACGCTGGTGATCGGTGACGACCCGGTCGAGGAAGCGACTCCGGCTCCGCCGGGCGACCCCCTCGACGTCGTGCTGCTCGACATACAGGAACAACCCGTTGACGGTCACCCAGGCCGGCCCGGGGATGATCTCGCGACAGCTCCGCAAGTTCTCGCGGGCCTGATCGACCGACGCGCGGATGCTGCCCGGGTTCGTGCGGTCGGCGAGCAGGTAGCCGACGACATCGGGTTCGCTGACCACGGCGTGCCTGATGTCGTAGTCGGCCCTGGTCCCTGTGATCGCCAGCAATGGTTCCCACGACGACATCACCGAGGTGGGCATGTCGATGATCAGGTTGGTGTGCTCGCGTACGATCCGCGCCGTCCCCTCGGCCCGCTCCAGATATCTGGCCGCCCAGTACAGATTCTCGGCCACCCGGGAGAGCAGCACTAGTGGACCTCGACGATCCACGTGTCCTTCGAGCCACCGCCCTGGGAGGAATTGACGATCAGCGACCCCTCGACCATGGCGACCCTGGTAAGGCCACCGGTGGTCACATACGTGTCGGCGCCCGAGAGGATGAATGGCCGAAGGTCAAGGTGGCGAGGTTGCAGTGTCCCGTCGCACAGGGTTGGCGCAGTCGACAAGCTCAGGATCGGCTGAGCCACCCAGTTGCGGGGGTCCTTCTTGACCGTTCGCACCGCGGCAGCCAGCTGTTGGCGGGTCACCCGGTCACCGATCGTCAGTCCGTATCCGCCGCTCTCGTTGGCCGGCTTCAACACCATTTCGGCGGCATGTTCCACGACATAGGCCAGTTCATCGGGATAGCAGCACCGGTAGGTCGGCACGTTCGGCAACAACGGTTCCTCGTCGAGGTAGTACCGGATGGCATCGGGAACCCAGGCGTAGATCACCTTGTCATCGGCGACGCCGGCGCCGGGGGCGTTGGCGATGGCCACGGTGCCCTGGGTCCAGGCCCGCATCAAGCCCCGGACCCCGAGCGTGGAGTCGGTGTGGAACGCGTCGGGGTCGAGGAACAGGTCATCGACGCGGCGGTAGACCACGTCGACGCGCACCGGGCCGTCGATCGTGCGCATCCATACGATGCCGTCGGTATCGACATGCAGATCGGCACCCTCGACCAGCGGTATCCCCATCCGTCGGGCCAGGTAGCTGTGTTCGAAGTAGGCCGAGTTGTAGATCCCCGGAGTCAGTACGACGACGTTCGGAGCGCCGGCCGAGACTCGCGGGGCCAGGGATACGAGCATTTTTCGGAGCCGGTCGGGATAATCGTCGACCGGCAGGATGCTCTGGCTATGGAACAGGTCGGCGAACGCCCGTTTGGAGACGTTGCGATTCTGCAGCATGTAGCTGACCCCCGACGGCACGCGCAGGTTGTCCTCGAGAACGTACGTGGTGCCATCGGCGTCGCGCACCAGATCGCTGCCGCAGACGTGCGCCCACACACCGAACCGCGGCGAGACGCCGACGCACTCGGCCCGGAAGTTGACCGACCCGGTGAGCATCTCGGCGGGCAGGACGCCGTCGCGGACGATCAACTGATCGTGGTAGATGTCGTCGATGAGCCGGTTGAGCGCGATGAGCCGCTGTCGCAACCCGGCCTCGATCCGGTGCCATTCGGCGGCCTCGATGATCCGCGGCACGATGTCCATCGGCCACGCCCGATCGATGCCGCGACCATCGGAGTAGACCGTGAAAGTGATCCCTTGGGCGAGAATGTCGAGGTCGGCCAGGTTCTGGCGGGCCTGCAGCTCGGCCAACCCGAGACGGTCGACATGGTCGAGGAGGGCTGCGGCGGCCGGGCGGGGACGCCCGTCGACATCACGAAGCTCGTCCCAGGTCGTGGAAGTGATCCGCAGCTCAGTCATGGTGATCCGATTCTGCCCCCTGTTAGAGGGGCAGTCTGACGGGGTGCCGTGTCCGGCATGTTCACGCCGTGTTTCCAGCTCGTGAATCTGCAGGCCGGTCGCCGGGAGCGCAGACTTCGAGCTCCATGCCGTCGGGATCTCGAAAGAACAGTGACCACTCCGCACCGAGCCGTTGGATCTCACCGATGTCGGCTCCGGCGGCCACCAACCGGTCCTTCACCGTCTCGAGCGTGGCAAGGGAATCGACCGCCAGACCGAAATGATCGATCGCTCCCCGACCACCGATCTTGCGCTGCTCGCCGATGATCGTCGCCGCCGGAACGTCGAACACGTTGAGAGCGGCACCACCACCGAGATCGATGATCACGAGGTGCGGATGGCCCTCGCTCGGGAGTACCTCGTGGACGACTTCGCCGCCGAAGACCTCGGAGTAGAAGGCGACCAACCGATCCATGTCGGCGGTCAACGTGGCCACGTGATTGAAACCGGTCGTGATCGGCATGACGCCCTCCTCTGTCGCGATGTCATCAGACTACGACTCGCCTGACGGAGGCCCGAAGGGCGGGGAATTCCCGACCCGTGAATTCGAAGTGCGCCGACGGTGCCGGTCGGGCAGTGTTGCACCATGGGGATCACGGTCGACGGGTTGACGAAGACATTCGAGGTCGGCAGACGGTCCCGTCGGCAGAAGGTCGAGGCGGTGCGGGGCATCTCGTTCCGGATCGACCGGGGTGAACGGGTGGCGTACATCGGGCCGAACGGTGCCGGGAAGTCGACGTCGATCAAGATTCTCACGGGGATCCTTCACCCGACGGACGGTCACGCCGAGGTCCTCGGCATCGTTCCCTGGAAGCAGCGACGGGTGCTGGCCGCCCGCATCGGCGCGTTGTTCGGCCAACGCTCCATGCTGTGGGCCGAACTCACTCCCCGACAGAGCCTGCACATGCTCGCCTCCATCTACGGCCTCGATCGCGACCGGGAGTGCCGCCGGATCGGCGAGTTGGCCGAGTTCCTCGATGCCGCCGACCTGCTCGACACACCGGTGCGCAACCTGTCGTTGGGCCAGCGGATGCGCGTCGAGCTCGCTGCCTGCATGCTGCACGAGCCCGAGGTGCTGTTTCTCGACGAGCCGACGATCGGGTTGGACCTGTTGGCCAAGCAGCTGTTCCGCGACCTGCTGGTGCACGTCAATGAGGCGCGGGACACGACGATCTTCCTGACGTCTCACGATGTCGCCGACATCGAGCACGTCGCCAAGCGGGCCATCGTCATCAACCATGGCGAGGTGATCTATGACGATGCGGTGAGCGCGATGCGCCGCACGCTGCTGTCGTCGAAGGTGATCGAGGTCGGCCTGACGATGCCGATGGCCGAGGTCATCGCCCCAGGGGTCACGACCCACGCGCACACCGAACGGGGAATGAAGCTGGTCGTCGACACCACCGTCACCTCGATCCGCGCCGTCCTCGACCGGCTGCTCGACGGGCCCGCGCTCGGCGACATCACGGTCATCGATCCCCCGCTGGAGGACGTGATCGCGTCGATCTACACCCGGCCACGGGCATGAGCACCCGAGCGGGATGTGTGACGGCGTGGACTTCCGCGCGCCGCGTCGTCGCCCAACCCGGCGGGTTGGTGATGACCGCCGTGCTCGATGCGCTGGTCGTCGCCGTGCTCTCCGGGGTGTGGCGGGTGGCGGCCGACGCCAACGGCGGGAGCATCGCCGGATACTCGGCGACGGCGGTGACCTGGTACATCGCCACGTCCGAGGCCGGAACGATCTCGATGAACTCCCGGCTGATCGACGACATCGGCACCGACATCGCCTCGGGAACGATCGCCGTCGAGCTGCTTCGACCCACATCGGTGCTGCGTCAACGAGTCCTGATCGAGGTCGGCCGGGTGCTCCCCCGCTTGGCCGTCTGCATCGTGGCCGGGTGGGTGCTCGCCCGCCTGACGGAGGGACCTGTTCCCCATGGCACGGGAGCGCTTTTGGCCGTTCCCAGCCTGGCACTGGCCGTTGCCTGCAACATCGTCGCCCAGCACGCGTTCGCCGGCGCGGCGTTCTGGCTGCGGGAGAGCAAGGCGATGTGGTTCCTCTATCAGAAGCTCGTGTTCATGCTCGGCGGGATGCTCATCCCCCTCGAGGTCCTGCCTCCATGGCTCCGCACGATCGCCAACGCCACACCGTTCCCGTCGATGGCCTACGCCCCGGCCCGCCTCGCCGCCGGTCATCTCGAACTCCATCTCATCGGTGTGCAGGCCCTGTGGCTGGTCGCCCTCGGTGCGACGGCCGCCTTCGTCTTCGGGAGCGGCGAACGTCGGCTCCAGGTGGTGGGGGGATGAGCGGGTGGTTGACCACGTTGAAGGCGGCCCTCATCGAGTCGGTCTCGAATCGTCGGGCGTTCCTGTTCCAGGCGGCGGTGATGGTCGTCAACGATCTCGTGTGGATCGGTTTCTGGGTCGTATTCTTCCACAAGGCCGGCACCGTTCGGGGCTGGAACGTCGACCAGATCGTGCTCCTCCAGGCGGTCCTGACGACCGGCGGCGGGGTCACCCTGGGCATTGTCGCCAACGCCCGCCACGTCGGCACGATGGTCACCGGCGGCGGGCTGGACGCGCTGCTCAGCCTGCCGGCCCACCCGCTCGCCCAACTGCTGGTGCGGCGCATCGAGCCGGTCAATCTCGGTGACCTGGTGTTCGGCGTCGGCCTGTTCGCCGTTGCGGGCCATCCGACGCCGACGCGTACGCTGGTGTTTCTCGGAGCGTCGACGGCGTCGGCGGTGCTGCTGACCAGCTTTCTCGTGCTCACCGGTTCGCTCGCCTTCTTCGGCGGCCGCGCCGACAGCGGTGAGCTGGGTTTCTCGGCGATGCTGATGTTGAGCAACTACCCGGTCAACGTGTTCGCCGGGCTCGCCAAACTTCTGCTGTACACCGTGGTTCCGGCCGCCTTCGTGGCCACCGTGCCGGCCCAGTTGATCGACCGGTTCGACCTCGGACGAGCGGTCGCAATGTTGCTGATCACCGCCATCTTCGCCACCGCCGCGGTCGCCGTCTTCAACCTCGGCCTGCGCCGCTACACCTCGGGCTCGGTGTGGACCCGCGCGTAGTCAGACATCGCCAGTTCCTGGGCGACCCGCAACCCGGCACGCTGTCTTCGATTGCCAGTCAGCCCGGGTGCGCCACAGTAGGTCGTGGAAATCTCAACCGGCCGGCGACGGCGGGGTGATAGACCGGCCGTGTGTGGAACGAGCTTGGTGACGGCTGTTTCGTGTGGCGTTACGAGCGGTTCGACGTCAACGTCGGGGTGGTGCGGGGTTCCGACGGGCTGTTGGTGATCGATACCCGCGGCGACCACCGCGAGGCGACCGAGCTCCTTGGCGATCTACGGAGGCTCGGTCCAGGCCCGGTCCGTTGGGTGGCGAACACCCACTCGCATTTCGATCATGTCTTCGGCAACGGTCGGTTCGCTGCCGCGGCCGGCAAACTCGACGACGGTCTCGTCGAGGTCGACGAGCGGTTGGAGCTGTGGGGCCACCGACGGCTGGCCGCGTGGTTCGATGACGCGTACCGCGCCGAGTTGTTCGTCCGTCTGCGGGAGTCGATGCCGGCCTTCGCCTCCGCCCTCGACGAGGTCGTCATCACGCTGCCCGACCACCTCGTCGACGACTCGGTCGTTATCGATCTCGGCGACCGGATTGCCGACCTCCGCCACTTCGGGCGGGCCCATACCGACAATGACCTGGTCGTCGTCGTGCCCGACGCCGGGGTGGTGTTCGCCGGCGACATCGTCGAAGAGTCCGCCCCACCGGCCTTCGGCGACGACAGCTTCCCGTTGGAATGGCCCAGCACTCTGCGGTCACTCGAAGACTGGCTTACGAGCAAACCGGGCGAGCGGGTCGTAGTGCCGGGTCACGGCAAGCCGGTGGACCTCGCCTTCGTGTCGCGTCAACGTGACGACCTCGCCGCCCTCGCCGAACGGCTGAGCGGACTCCACGCCGCCGGGCTATCGGTCGACGATGCTCGCCGACTCGACGACTGGCCGTTCCCTACGTCGGCCCTCGGCGACGCCGTCGCCCGCGCCTATGCCCAACTCAACGGCGAGCAACTCAGCCCTTCCGGGTGACCCGGCCGACGATCGCGTGACTATAATTCTGCACATGCGCACGATGACCCTGGCCGAAGCACGTCAGCAGTTCAGCTCGGTCGTGGCCGATGTCGAGACATTGTCGGAGCACGTGGTCGTCACCAAGAACGGCCGCCCGGCCGTCGTCATCATCTCCGCCGACGAGTGGGAGGAGATCGAGGAGACGGCTTTCTGGCGATCGGTACCGGGGATTCATGACGACATCGCCGAAGCACGTTCGGCGCAGGGCACACCGTTGGCCGAGTACCTGGCGAGTCGCACCCCTTGATCTTTGAGGTCGTGCTGTCATCGGCCGCCCGGCGGTCGTTGAATCGCCTTCCGGCGAAGATCTTCGAAGCCGTCGCCGCATTCATCGCCGGCCCGCTCGCCGCGACACCGCATCGGGTCGGCAAGCAACTCGGGAAGGAATTCGCCGGGCTGCACTCGGCCCGTGTCGGCGCCTACCGTGTGCTCTACGAGATCCGCGAGGAAGTACGCGTCGTTGCCGTAATCCGAATCGCCCATCGCGCCGACGTGCACGGCTGAGCGTTCGGGCGCACCATCACACACCGTTAGGCGAGCGACACCCCGATCGGCAGATGTTTGATACCGCTCATGAAGTTCGAGCGCAGGCGAGGCGCGGGGCCGACGATGTGGGCGTCGGACAACCGGGGCAGCAGTTCCTCGAACATCACCTTCAGCTCCATCCGAGCCAGTTGAGCACCGAGGCACAGATGCGGGCTCATCCGCCCGAAGGCGACATGCTCATTGGGCGTTCGGTGGATGTCGAACCGTTCTGGCTCCGGGAATTGGCGCTCGTCGTAGTCGGCCGAGACGAACCAGATGACCACCTTGTCGCCTCGTTTGATGTCGCGTCCCCGCATAGTGACGTCACGAGTGGCCGTTCGACGGAAGTGCATGGTGACCGTTCCCCAACGCAGCATCTCCTCGATCGCCGAGTCCATCAGCTGCGGCTCGCGACCGATCGAATCGCGTAGCTCGGCGAGTTGTGCCGGATGCTCGATCAGCGCCTTGATCCCCTCGGTCATCGTGTAGCGCGTGGTGTCGTTGCCTGCCCCG
The DNA here is from genome assembly GCA_031371195.1 of Actinomycetes bacterium. Lineage (GTDB taxonomy): Bacteria > Actinomycetota > Acidimicrobiia > Acidimicrobiales > Ilumatobacteraceae > JANMJD01. The sequence goes on from JANMJD010000176.1 coordinate 16,914, forward strand.
ACGAGCAGGACGAAGAAGTTCTTGAACTCCTGCTCGCTCAGCCGCTCGCCATCGATCGTCGGTCGCAGCAGATCGGTGATGATGTCGTCGGTCGGATCGGCGCGCCGAGCGGCGGCCTGGCGCTCGGCGTAGTGGTACAGGTCGATGCCGGCCGGCGAACGGAACGGCATCATCTCGAAGTCGCTGGTGTCGACCATGTCGACGGGGAACTCGGTCATCTCCGGATCGAAGTTGCCCAGCAGGGCGTCGCCCCGTTCGACCAGCCACGGCCCGTCCTCGTCGGGCACGCCGAGCAGGCGGCCGAGCATCCGCATCGGCAGCTGCTTGGCAATCGCCTCGACGAAGTCGAGTTCTGCGACGCCCGGAGCCAACGCCTCGTCGAGCACCTGTTGGGCCAGCAACCGGATGGCGTGCTCGTAGGCATACACCTCACGACGGCTGAACGGCTTCGAGACCAGCCTGCGGTAGCGGGTATGAGACGGCGGGTCGTGCTCGATCATCGATCGACGGGCCTCGAATGCCTCGGCGCCCATCTCCTCGAGCGTGACACCCTCACCCGAGCAGAACGTCTCGACGTCACGGCTGACGGCGAGCAGATCGTCATAGCGGGTGACCGCCCAGAAGCCCGAGCCGTCCCGCTCGTCCCACCAGCTGACCGGATCGTCATCGCGCAGCCGGCGAAATGTCTCGTGGGGAACACCTTGAACGAACACGTCGTGATCGGTGATGTCCTGCATTTCCCCAGGGTAGCAAATCATTTGGTGCCAAATAATCGGCGGGTTTGCTACGGTTCCGCCGCATGGGACATCGTCGCGTGCGCATCATCTGGAGTGATCTCAACGGCATCTCGCACGGGCGCTATGTGCCTGAACGACGGTTCGGTGGGCACACCCACCACGCCGTGACCACCTTGACGATGGGGATCGACGGCGAGATCATTCCGGTTGACGGATATGGCCCCGACGTCGGTTTCGCCGACCTGACCGTCGAGACCGACGTGATGTCGCGCCGATCAGGGTGGGAGGCCGATACCGACGTCGCCGTCGCCGACCTGTCGTTCAATCGCCATCCGCTCGCCCTGTGCCCCCGCTCGACGTTGGCCGAGGCCGTGGCCAAGTGGCGGGCGCTCGGCTACGAACCACAGCTGGGCTTCGAGATGGAGTTCTACGTGATGCAGCCCGACGAATCCGCTCCGGGCGGGTGGGTCACGTTGCAGAACCCGAAGCACCGGGTCTACGGCACCGGCAAGGGTAGTGACACCACCGGCATCCTGCTCGCCCTGTTCGACGCCGCAGAAGACGCCGGGCTCGACGTGGAAGGGGTCACCGGCGAATTCTCCCCCGGTCAGATGGAACTCAACATGCACTACTGCCCGGCGCTCGAGTCGGCCGATCGGGCGTTCGTGTTCAAGGAGATGTCCTTCGAGATCGCCGCCGAGCGAGGCCACCTACTGACCTACATCGGCCGGCCGTCGGCCACGCTGGTCGGCAGCGGGCTGCACGTCAACTTCTCGTTGTCACGGATCGCCGACGGCGCCAACGCCTTCGACGACCACTCGGCCGGATACGGCTTCTCTTCGTTGATGAGTTCGTGCATCGGCGGCCTCGTCGCTCACCACGAGGGTGCCGCCGCGTTCCTGGCGCCGAACACCAACTCGTACAAGCGGCTGCAGCCCGGTCTGATCGCCGGCTACTGGGCGAACTGGGGCCTCGACAACCGCATCTCGACGTATCGGGTGCCGGGCGAGCGCGGTATCGCCACCCGCATCGAGAACCGCATGCCATGTGGTTCGGCCAACCCGTACCTAGCCGCGGCGGTGACGCTGAACGCCGCCCGGCTCGGCTACGAAGCCGGGCTGACGTGCGGCGATCCGCAGGTCGGAGACGGCGACGCCGAGCCGAACACCGACCGCCACACGCCCCACTCCCTCGCCGACGCTCTGGACGCGCTCGAGGCCGACACCGAATTGGCCGCCACGATGGGACCTGATCTGGTGCGCGCCTACCTCGCCCTGAAGCGTTACGACGTCGCCCGCCGCGATGCCTCAGGCGACGCCTGGGACGCAGGTGTGATCACCGACTGGGAGCTGCGCGAGTACCTGCCGTACTTCTGAGCCGAGCTGGAGGGCCGTATTGTCCTTTGGTCGTAGTACCCCCGGCGTGCCAAACCATGTGGATAACGAGGGCGTGTCCCTCGCATCCAACGTTCGGGAGGACACAAGATGAAGAAGCAAGCAATCTGGACCGGAGTCGTCGTGGCGAGTGTGGGTTTCGGCATTCCGGCCTTCGCCGTACTTCAGCCTGTGTTCACGCAGGCGCCGGCCGACACCACGATCTCGATCGGGGTGGTTGCCCCCGATCCGGCGACCACGGTCGCCGTCGACACCACACCGGCGGCCCCCGCCACCGAGCCGGCCACCACGGTCGCCGATACGTCCACGACGAACGACGATTGGCGTGAACTCGGCGACCGGTGCTCCGAGGCCGAGCATCTCGGTGATCCCGAGTGCGCCGGCGTGCCGGCTGCCGGGCCGCCGCAAGGCGTTGCGGGCGTCGCTCCCGACACCACCGTCGCCAACAGCACCGTTCCCGGAAACGCCAGCTCGGACACGACCGTCGACGACTCGGTTTCGAGCGACGACGAGAGCGGCGACGACGAGAGCGGCGAGGACACCAGCAGCGAGGACACCAGCAGCGACGACCACTGCGCCGAGGCGG
>JANMJD010000185.1:0-14022 GCA_031371195.1 Actinomycetes bacterium
GCTGGCTCGCAACGGGGTGTGGTACATCGTCGGTCACGACGAGGTGCGCGGTGAACAACGGACGTTCCGGGCCGACCGGATCGAGGGTGATGTGCGTGTCGGGCCGCCTGGGGCATTCGAACGCCCCGCCGATTTCGATCCCCGCACCGCCCTGGCGAGTGATCCGAAGACGATGGTGACCGGTGAGTTGGCCGTGCAGACGGCAACGGTGCGGATCGACGCAGTGCGGGCGGAGGCCATCGAGCGCGAGCTCGGTGGCGCGGCGGTGATCGAACGCCGCCGCGACGGCATCGTCGTCGAGGTGCCTTGCACCAACCCGCTGTCGTTCCGTCACTGGCTGCTCGGGCTGCTGACCCACGCCGAGGTTCTCGGCCCGCCCGAGGTCCGCGCCGACTTCATCTCCTGGCTGACCGTGCTGACGGGGCGCGCGCCGTCGACAGCCCGGAGTCCGGGCCCGTCGACAGGGCAGGAGTCATCGTGAGTGCACCAAAGCGCCGCGGCCCGCGCCCGGCCAGCGAGCGATTGCGTCGGCTGCTGGTGATGCTGCCGTGGATCATGGAACGCGGCGAGGTGTCGTTGGCCGAGGTGGCCAATCGTTTCGAACTCCCCGAGGCCGAGGTGCTCGCCGATCTCGAGCGCGTGTCGATGTGCGGACTCCCACCATACGAGCCCGGGGACCTGGTCGATCTGTACGTCGACGAGGGCATCGTCTATGCCGGGGTGCCGCGGATCTTCACCCGGCCGCTGCGACTGTCCGCGCCCGAGGGTTTCGCTCTCCTGGCGGCCGGCCGGGCCGCCCTGCTGCTGCCGGGGGCCGACCCGGACGGCCCGCTGGCTCGGGCGTTGGCCAAGCTCGAAGCGGCGCTCGGGGCCGTCGGACTGGAGATCGAACTCAACCGTCCGCCGAACACCGACGGCATCGCCCGCGCCGTCGATGACCGCGCCCAGTTGCGGATCACGTACTGGGCGGCCAATCGCGACGAGGTGAGCGAACGGGTGATCAACCCGCTCGGGGTGTTCAGCGACCGGGGATACTGGTACGTCGTGGCCGACGACGAGCGGTCGGGAGCCGAGCGGACGTTCCGCATCGATCGGGTCACCGCCGTCGACCGGACCGGCCGGACCTTTGTCTCCCGCCCGGTCGTGACGCAGACGACGACCGGTTGGTTCACCGGCTCGGATCTGCCCCAGGCCCACCTGACCGTCGAACCGAGCGCCTCGTGGATTGCGGAGCGCTACCCGATGAGTGCCGTGACCGAACGTCCCGATGGCCGCCTGGAGCTGCTCCTCGACGTGACCAGCGAACCATGGTTGGCGCGGTTGTTGCTGCGGGTCGGAACCGCGGTCGTCGCCGTCGAGCCGCCGCGGTGGCAGTCACTCGCCGCGACGACCGCCGATCAGATTCTGGCGCGCTACCAGCGCACGAACTGAGCGAACTCGTCGACCCGGCTGATGCCGCTGGCCGCGAACAGGTGGGGGAGCAGGGCAACGGTGGCCTCGGCGTCGGCGAGGGCATCGTGGTGGCGGGTGAGCGGGATGTCGTATCTGCGGCACAACCCGGCTAGACCGTGGGAGTACTGCCGTTCGGGGTCGAGTGATCGGGAGAGCTCCAACGTGCACAGCTCGTGACCGCGTTGCAGGTTGAGCCCGGCCCGTTGGGCCGAGGCGACGAGGAAGGCGCGGTCGAACTTCAGGTTGTGGGCGGTGAGGACCGAACCGTCGGTCGCTTCGTTGAACTGGCGCATGACCTCGCCCAGAGTGGGTGCGTGGCGGAGCACGGCTCGTTCGATGCGGTGGATCCGCTTGGGGCCGAGGCGGAACAGCCAGCGCCAGCGGGGCCGCACGTAGCTCGACCAGCGTCCAAGCACCGTTCCGTCGGCCGTCGCAGTGACCACGGCCACCTGCAGCACTCGACCTCGACGAGGCGACAGCCCGGACGTCTCCACGTCGACGACGGCGAACCGCACGCCATCGATGTCACGGCTGACGGGCACGCCGGAACCGGCGTCGGCGAACTCCACCACGCCCGACACCATACGCGAGGGGTCTCACAGAGTTACTGGGGTCGCTGAGCCTCGGTGGGCAAACATGACGGCCGTGAGGCAGCGGGGGGCGGCCGTCAGGCCGACAACATGTGGGACCGCACTCCGATCGGGGCGGCCACGGTGTACCCGGCAAGGTGGCGGAGTTCCTCTGATTCGCCACCCCAGTAGCCGTACTCGTGGTTGTCGCGGGCGAATGAGCGACAGATCTCGCTTACCGGGCATCGGTCGCAGAGCTGGTTGGCGCGCGCCTCGCGCCTCATCCGCGCCTGCGGTCGTTCGGCTCGGGGAGCGAAGAACAACCGGGTCTGGCCCTTGCAGATGGCGTCAGCGTGCCAGGTGGGGTCGGTGTCCGCGCTCGGCTGTGACACGACCTGGAGAATGGTCATCGCGAGACCTCGGTGGTGGTGGTGAATCGAACAGTTGGTGATCTCTATTTAACACTAAATGAACCCGTGTCCGATGTAAAGCACTTTCGGCACCCTCAGGCGTCGTCGATCACCACCAGCTCCACGGCGACCGGACCGTGGACGCCTCGCACGATGACGCTCTCGATGTCTCCCGATCTCGATGGGCCGGTGATGACGACGATGTTGGACGGCATCTGGGACGGATCGACGTCGATCAGCGCCTCGGCGAGCGTGGCGATGATGCGCTCGGCGGGCACGATGCAGCAGAACACCGGCGGCAGCAGGCTGGCGCTGCGCCCGCCGACGGTGTTGCTCCGTTGGACGATGCTGCCGGTCGTGGCGATCGCCGCGTCGGCCACGGTGAGTCCCATCGTCGCCGCCGAGCTGGTGGACGTGGAGATCGACTCCACTCCGACGCCGAGGCGCGTGAGCATCTCCGCGCTGGCGACCGCCTCGGGTTGGCCCGAGACGACGGCCGAGGTGACGCCGTGCCGCTGCACGATCTGGGCCAGGATGTGGTCGAGTTGGTCGGCGACGATCCGATGAACGGTGCAGGCCACCTCCGTGGCGTTTCGACAGAACGAGCCGATCAGGTCATCGGGATCGAGACGTGAGCTGATGACCTTCGGGATGCCGTCGACCAGTGGTCCGGGCAGAGGATGGGCGAGGTTGAGCGGGGGCGACTCCACCAATCCGCCGGCGAGACGGGCCAGGAACGAGGCGCGATCCCCGGACTGCAACGGACCCGAACCGGGTAGGGCCGATGCCCGTGACGTCGTCATATCTCGCCGGCCTCCCACCGTTCGGTGAACGATCGGGCCGCCGGGGTGAGCACCTGGCGGCCATCGCTCCACCGGCGCAGACCGGGAAGCTTCGATGCCAGCCGACTCAGATGCCGCCCGGTGGCGATCGCCTTCAGCGATGCCCGATAGGTCACTGGTCGCCCCCACGCCTGGGCCCAGGCCCGCCAGGCCGCCTTCTCGACCGTGGCGGCCGACGCAGCCTTGCGTCGCCTCAGACCGAGCAGCAGGTCCTGCAGGGGGATCTGCACCGGACAGGCATCCATACACGCCCCGCACAGCGTCGACGCGTCGGCCACCTCGGCCGCCTCCTCGTGTTCGGCGGCGAGCAGTGGAGTGAGCACGGCGCCGATCGGCCCGGAGTAGACCCAGCCGTAGGCGTGCCCGCCGACCTGGCGGTACACCGGGCAGACGTTGAGGCACGCTCCGCAGCGGATGCAGTTGAGCGCCTCGGCGAACTCGGTGCCGAGCAACTCGCTGCGGCCGTTGTCGACGATCACGATATGGACCTCGTCGGGTCCGTCGAGCTCGTCTGGTCGGCGGGGCCCGGTGATCACGTTGGTGTACACCGACAGGTGCTGCCCGGTCGCCGAACGCGCCAGCAGGTTGAGGAACAGGTCGAGTTGGGCGAAGTTCTCGACGATCCGCTCGGTCCCCATCACCGCGATGTGGACCCGGGGCGCCGTCGTCGACAGGCGCCCGTTGCCCTCGTTCTCGATCAGTACGATCGAACCGGATTCGGCGACAGCGAAGTTGCAGCCGGTGATCCCGAGGTCGGCCCGCAGAAACTCCTCGCGTAACCGGCTCCGGGCGAAGCCGGCCAACGCCTCGGGATCGGAGTCGAGCACGACGCCGGGGTCGGCCTGTGGTTGGAGGATGTCGCGCACCTGGTGCCGGTCGAGGTGGACGGCGGGGGCGATGATGTGGCTCGGAGTGTGGCCGGCGAGCTGGATGATCCACTCGCCCAGATCGGTCTCGACGACGGTCACCCCCGCCGCCTCCAGCGTGTGGTTGAGTCCGATCTCCTCGGCGACCATGCTCTTGCCCTTGACGACGACGCGGGCGTCGATGCGTCGGGCGACGTCGGTGATGTAGCGGTTGGCGTCGGCCGCATCGAGCGCCCAATGGACGTGGGCGCCATTGGCCATCGCCTGATCGGCGAAGTGGCCGACGACCCGGGGCAGGTCGGCGAGGACCTCGTGCCGAATACGGCGCGCCGCGCTGCGCAGGGCTTCCGGGTCGTCGACCAGGAGCAACGCGGCCTCGCGGCCTCCCGCGAAGCGGCCCATCGCCCGCTCCAATGCCTGGCGCAGTCGCTCGTCGTCGGTGGCGTGGGCCGTGCGGTCGCGCAACGTGGTGCCCGACAGGGTGAACTCGGCCGACATCAGCCCACTCCCGGGCCGGATGAGGATGGCCCCGATCTGGATGGCCGGGGTGAGGCTTGGGTGGCCTCGGCGAGCACCTCGGCCAGATGGCGAACGGCTACCGGACGGCCTTCATGAGCGGCGCGTGCCTGCATGTGGAGCAGGCACGACGAGTCGCACCCGATGATCTCGCGGCACTCCGTCGGCAGGCTGCGCAACTTGTCATCTGCCATCGCCTCGCTGGCTTCGGGGAGCTTGAACGAGAACAGACCGCCGAATCCGCAGCACCGCTGATCGGCCGACCACTCGACAACGGGCCGGCCTGAGTGTTCGAGGAGTTGGGTCGGCGCCTGTTCGATCCGCAGCTCCCGCAGCATGTGACACGAGTGGTGGTACGCGCTCGAGTTGGTCTCCGTCGACGGCACTGCGAGCCCGGCCGGGAGGCGCTCGGCATGCCGGGCGACGAACTCGGAGAACTCGAAGGTTCGCTCGCCTACCCGCGTGGCCAGGGCGGCGCGCTCGTGGTCGTGGGTCAGCTCGAACATCTCGGGCCAGAACACCCGGATCATCGTGGCGCACGAGCCCGCCGGGACGACGACGACCGCAGTGGGATCGGCATCCAGCGCATCGGCCAGCGCCTTGAGGCTCGCTCCCGCCACCCGAGCCCCGTCGTGATGGAACCCCGAGTTCCACGCCGGCTGACCACAACACGTCTGACCTGCAGGAACGCCGATATCGATATCCATCGACCGGAGCACCCGCACCGTGGCCGCGCCGACATCGGGAGAAAACATGTCGACCACACAGGTCACGAACAACTCGACTCTCACCCCGGGGACCATAGTTCGGAGGGCCGGTGGTCGGAGCTTGCGTGGCTGCGTGCGAGACGGTCCGTCGTGCGTGCCTATCGTCGTGTCCGTGTCGATGCCTCCGCCTCATGCCCTGATGGTTCTCGGCGGCCTGCTGGGCCTGGCGGTCGTGATGGCGCTCGCCGGCATGCACCTGTTGCGGAGCGAGGCGCGACGGCCGCAGGCACCGATGCAGCCGAGCAGATCGCCGAAGGTCGCCGGGCGAGTGGTGAGTGTCGAACGGGTGGTCGTAACGCCGGACGATGACGGACCACCGTCCGCGACGCTGATGCCGCAAGATCCAACGTCGTAGATCGATGACGCTGGCCTGCACGTTCTGCGCGATCGTCGCCGGGTCGATCGAGGCCGACGTCGTCGCCGATGACGATGTCGCGGTGGCCTTCCTCGACCATTCCCCCGTCTTCAAGGGCCACGTGCTGGTTGTCCCGCGCCTGCACGTCGTCACGCTGCCCGAGTTGGCCATGGAGAAGGTCGGGCCGTACTTCGAGCGTGTGCAGCAGATTGCCGCGGCGGTGCCAGTCGCGCTCGGTGCCGACGGAACGTTCGTGGCGATGAACAACGCCGTCAGCCAGAGCGTCGCCCATCTCCACGCCCACGTCGTCCCCCGCAGGTTCAAAGACGGCCTTCGCGGGTTCTTCTGGCCCCGCATGCGCTACGCCGACATTGCCGAGCGGGCCGACTATGCCGCCCGCATCCGCGACGAGGTGGACCGGCTCAGATCACGATCCGCATGACCAACCCGCGGGCGTCGCGCTCGCCATCCCCCAGGGTTCGATGGCTGGCGGCTGCGAACCGTTCGGCGCTCCACAGCACGGCATAGGCGTCGAGGATGTCGTCGGGTTTGGCTCCGGGGAGCCGTTCGGGAACGTCACCGAACAGTTCGCCGATCACGGCCCGGCGGTGGGCGAGCCCGACCGGACCGTGTTTCGAGGCAAGCGAGCCGCCCGTGATCTCCTGAAAGCTGCACTCCGGGTGGATCTCGACGACGCGGTCTTCGAGGCTCGGCGACATCAGGTCGTCGAGTTCGCGGATCCGGCGGAGGAGCTGAAAGGCCTGCTTGGCGATCCCCCGACCGTGGCGCTCCTTGCTTGCCGCGTTCGCCGTGGCGTAGTCGTGGAAGGCGATCAGATCACGCGGCGGCGTCGTGAAGATCGTGCTGGCCCGGTGCTGCAGGAACGCCCGGGCGTCGTGGTCCGACGTCCGCGTACCGCTGGCCGGCAGCCCGATCGGCATGTCGATACCGATCGTCGTGTCGCCGTCAAGCATCTCGAACACTTCAGCCAGGCGCTCGACCACCCGGACACCGCCGACAGCGGCGCATACCCACCCGCCCGGGCAGCCGTCCACACCGATCACCCTCATCGTGCCAAGCCTCCCATCCGGGAGTGCCTCGGGTTGATGCGGTCGACGAACGCTCCACGTCCTGACCCCGCTGGACTGTGCTTGCCGAACGGAACGATCACTCCTGCGGCGACACGGCCGGCCTGATGTCGGTGTGATTGAAGTCGTTGCCTTTGAACAGCAGCGTGTCGTCTCGGGATCTCGCCAACGCATAGCTGAAGCAGTCACCAAAGTTCAGTCGCGCTGGATGTCCACTGCCGCGCCCGAAGTCTCGGTAGGCCTCGCGGGCCAAGCGGGCTTGCTGATCGGTTGCGTCGGCGATGGCGATCCCTGCCGTCCGAATGAACTCGTCGAACTTCCGGCTCACGACTGGATCGCGGGCGCTGTCGAGAACGACCGCCGACTCGACCCACGAGACGACTGACATCGTCGGCTGCTGATCGTCGACGATTGCGGAGACGAAGGCTTCGGCCTCGGGTTCATCGCGCAGAATCGCGACCACGGCCGAGGAGTCGACGATCACGTCGGCAGCCCGACGTGGTCGTACAGATCCTCGACCTCTGCGCCACGGGCGCGGAGCACCGGGGCGACCGAGCGACCAATCTCGAGGAGCGCTGCGGCGCGGCTGGTGCGCTGCCGACGAATCAAATCGAGGCGCTGCTTGACCGCGATGGTGACTGCCGCGGTGATGGACTCACCTGTTATCGCTGCCAACTCCCGGGTCATCGACTCGGCTTCGTCGTTCTTGATGGTCAAGGCCATGTTCGCCAGAATACGGCATTCTGTAACTGCTCACTACCATTCTGTCCTGCGAACAGTTGGACTACAGGTCGCCGATCCGCTTGAAGATCTCGGCGGCGGGCACGCCGTGCGGTTCGCCCAGGCCGCTCAGCCGGGCCCGGATGCGGTCGTTGAATCGGGCCATCTCCGTGTCGTCGGCGGCCTTCATCGTCGACTCGAACTGGCTGGTGTGCTCCGCCAACGCAGCCAGCTTGGTATCGACCGATGAGGACGCGTCCTCCCAATGGTCGGGCTCGTCGGCCTCCCAGAGCAGCAGCGTGTCGGGTCGATGGTGGGCGATGCCCTGCTCCCGGAAGAAGTGCGGATCGCGGGCGGCGACGATGCCCTCGCAGGCCAGCAGCCCGGCATGACGATGGTCGGGGTGGAGCCGGTACCGCTTCCACGGGTCGTGGCCGAGCACGACATCCGGCCTGACCTGGCGAATGACCCGGGCGACCTCGCCGCGCAGTGTGAGTCCGCTGTCCAACTCGCCATCGACCTGCCCAAGGAATACCACCTCGCCCGTGGCGCCGAGGGCTCGCGCCGCGGCACGTTGTTCGGCCCGGCGGACCTCGATCAGGGCCGGTATGTCGGCATCAGGGTTCCACGTGCCCTTCGAGCCGTCGGTGAGCACCAGATGATGCACCGCACAGCCGTCCGCCGCCCACTTGGCCAGGGTCGCGCCCGCACCGAACTCGACGTCGTCGGGGTGGGCACCGATGGCCAGGGCGATCCGAGGTGTCGGCAGGTTGGCCGACCAGCCGGCGTGGTTGGTCAGGGCCGGTTGGCCGGGTTCGTTGGCAGCCATGGCAGGGCCTCCTGGATCAGCGGATGGAGCAGGTCGTCGGGGGTATCGAGGTCGAACCCGAGTCTGGCGTCGCGAAGCACCCGCAACGGCAACCGCAGACGCCCGGCCTCGGCCCGATGGCGGTGGAACGAGCCCGGACCATAGGCGAAGACGAAGCCGGCATCGACCGGGAGCACGATGACGTTCGATCCGTCGTCGTGACGGTCCGGGATGATGGTCACCCCACGGGCGGTCGCTACACGCCCGAGATCGTCGGCCAGCGGCAGGTCGCCGTGGGCGATGATCGCCGTGGAAAAACCCAGGTGGGCCAAGGCTTCGACGCCGTCGGCGACCGCCGCATTGAGGCCGCGGCTGGGACGCCAGATGACCGAGGCGCCGAGCGCGGTCGCCCACGCGGCGACTGCGTCGTCGTCGCACACCACGTGCACCGGCAGGTTGCCGGCGGCATTCACGACCGTTTCCGCCGTCGCTCGGGCGAGCCTGGCGCGGCTGGCCGGGTCGAGGTGGTGGCGGAGTCGTCCCTTGGCGGCGTCGAACGCCTTGATCGGGATCAGCACCCCCGCACGCACGCCTGGCAGGCTACGGGCGATCCGCACACCTCGGCCGAAATCGCGGGTGGTGAGAGCGTCTATGGTGCGCCCAATGAGAGTCGCGGTGATCGGTGCGGGATCGTGGGGCACGACGGTGGCGGCACTGGCATCGACCAACACGCCGACGGTGCTGTGGAGCCGGCGCGCCGAGCTGGCCGCTCAGATCAACGCCGACCATGTCAACGGCGACTACCTCGCCGGATTCGACCTGCCGACCGAACTCTGTTCGACCGCCGACCTGGCCGAGGCCGTCGTGGGCGCCGACGTGATCGTGATGGCGGTGCCCTCGCACGGCTTCCGCGAGGTCGCCGCGGGCGTGGCCGAGCACATCCGTCCGTGGGTGCCGATCGTCAGCCTTTCCAAAGGCCTGGAGCACGGCTCGTTGAAGCGAATGAGCGAGGTGGTCAACGACGAACTCCCCGGCCATCCGGTCGCCGTGCTGACCGGGCCGAACCTCGCCAAGGAGATCTTGGCCGGGCACCCGGCCGCCAGCGTGGTGGCGATCGATGATGACGTGATCGGGCACGCATTGCAGAAGATCTTCTCGACGATGCGTCTGCTCGTGTACACCAACCCCGACATGATCGGTTGCGAGGTGGCCGGGGTGATGAAGAACGTGATCGCCATCGCCGCCGGGATGGTCGAGGGGATGGGCTTCGGCGACAACACCCGCGCCACCTTGATCACCCGCGGTCTGGCCGAGATGACCCGCTTCGGTGTCGCCCTGGGCGGTCAGCCGATGACCTTTGCCGGGCTGGCCGGCATGGGCGATCTGATCGCCACCTGCAGCTCCCGTCAGAGTCGCAACAACATGGTCGGGCTGCAGTTGGGCCAGGGTCGCTCGATCAGCGAGATCGTCGGCGAGATGAAGATGGTCGCCGAGGGCGTCAAGTCGTGCGCCTCGGTGTTGGCCCTGGCCGAGCGTGTCGGACTCGAGATGCCGATCACCGCCGAGGTCGTCGCCGTGTGCCACGACAACCGTTCGGCGGCCGATGCGCTGAGTTCGTTGATGGCCCGCGCCACCGGCCCGGAGTTTGCGGGAATGGCGTGAACCCGCCCCGGGCTGTCAACGTCTGGGGGTGAATTCTGCGGTGACACCCTCGGCCTCGCCTGCCCTGTCCGTGCCGACGACGACCATCGGGGTCGTCGGCCACTCCTGGCGGGCCGAGGTGACCCCGTGGGGAGCGCTGGTGCCCGATGCTGGTTCGCGGCTCGACTGGTGGGTCGCCGCTGATGACCGCTGGCACGATCCGTCGGCCGAGCAGACGGTGCGCCAGACGCTGATCGACGGAACTCCGGTGATCGAGACGCGCGTACGGGTACCCCAGGGCGACGTCGTCCAGCGCGTCTACGCCGTCGCCGACCACGGCGGACTGACCGTTGTCGAGTTGGAGAACGACTCGCCACTGCCGGTTGCCGTGGCGTTCTCGCGTTCGGATCTGCTGACGACCCGGCCCCCGACCGACGTGCCGATCGAAGGGATCGACCTGCCCGTCGGATCGATCGTCGTGCCGATCGGCCACCACGCGACGGTCCAGGTGGCGTTGGCTCACATGTCGCCTCGGGCGGGCGCGTTGCCTACGGGACTCCCGACCCCGCTGCAGGTGGCGCGGGGTTGGCTGTCTCAGATGGAGCAGGCGTCCCGGTTGGTGGTACCCGACGAGTCGCTGTCGCACCGGGTCGTCAGGGAGCGCTGCGACCTGGTGCTCAACGGCGTCGACGATCCGACGGAGGATGCCATCGCCTTCCTGCTCGGGACATGCGAGTTCGCCCGTCTCGGCTGGTCGGCCGACGACTGGCTGCCCGACATCGCCGGCGTGGCCTCGTCGCTGGCCGCATCGATCGCCCGACGCGGTGGCGGTCCCCGGTGGGACGAGGACCGCGCCCTGCTCGCTGCGGGCCAGGTCTTCTCCCTGGTCGATGACGCGCGTGGCGTTCGTGATGTCGCGGCGGTCCGGTCTCGCCTCCGGGGCCGGTCGTCGGCCGCGTTGCAGCCTCCCTCCGGTATCCGTGCCGTGACATGGATCGAGGATTCCCTGGCCCGGCCGGCCGGCGAGGGTGCGGTCCTGATGCCCGACGGTCATCGGGAGGCCTGGCTCGGGCAATCGGTCGAAACCTACGGCCTGCCCGCTCCCGGCGGCCGCGCGATCTCGTTCGCCCTGCGCTGGCACGGCGACCGCCCCGCCGTCCTCTGGGAGGTCACCGGCCCGCTCGGGCTCCTGCTCACCTCCGGCTGCGATCCGACCTGGTCGACTACCGCCGCGACCGGCGAGGCCCTCTGGGCGCCGCCCCGCTGATCGCCCTGGCGGGCGTCGCTTGCGCGATGGCGATGGCGCGAGATCGCCCGTGATCTCGCCTGATCGAGGCCCCAAACGCGCCCAGCAATGCCCGTTCTGGGAGTGAACGGTGCCAAACCGAGGATTCTGGGGCGCGATTGCGGAGGATCAGCTTCCGGTGGGTGAGCCCAGCACCACCTGGCGCCTGTCGTTGACCAGGAGTTGGGTCAGCACGCCGCCATTCGGCAGAAGTGCAAGCGTCCCGACGTAAGCGAGATTCGTACCGGTGAACTCTGCCAACGGCGTGACCGACCACGTCGCACCCAGATCCGTCGACAACGCTATGTACGGCGCACTCTCGGGCCTTGATACGGCGTACCCGGCCGCCTGGAGTTCCGGCGCAGTGAAGGCATCGACGACGTTCCCCTGCTCATCGACGACGGCCCACCCGCCATCGGCCCGCCTGCGGACTCGGTCGGTAAAGAACCGGCCCTGCGTGGTTCGATCAAGTTCAGCGCCCGCCTCGTCAGTGATCGTCATCTCGCCCGTTGTCGCGTCGATGAGGAGCGTGTACGCCCGATGTTCGATGCGCATCGCAGGCCTGTCCGGCGGCGCTGCACTCCAGTCGAGCGCCAGCGCAATCCGGCCTTCGCCAACGGCCACCTGGCGAACGCCGGCAGTTCCCGCGGTCCCCAAGGCCGAACCGACGATGTCGGGCGTCCGGATGGTCTGCCAACCGGCGGCATTTTGCCGATGGATCACCACATCGCCGGTCGCGGTGCCCGAGACCACGACGATCCAGCCGTCGACCCGGGTGACGTCGTACAACGTGGTCGAGTCGGGCAACGATGTCTCGTTCGTCCAGTTGACGCCGTCTCCGCTGGTCATGACCTGGATATCGGCCGCGAGTAACTCGTTGTTCGTATCCATGAGCAATGGGAGGGCAGCTGCGACGAACCCATCGGCGTCGGCGAACAGCTTGACAGCCGCGTATTGCGGAGCATCAGGAAGTGTCGGGCTGACTTCGGCGAAAGTGGTGCCATCGGTGGAGGAGTAGAATCGAGGTCGGCTCTGATACAGCGCAACGTCGGCGGCATCGACTCCCAACTCCGCCCAAGTCCACAGACGACCGGGGCCACGCCAGGTCTCGGATGGTACCAACTGCACCTCGCCTGTGGTCGAGGTGCACGTTCCGTTGTTCGCCAGCGCGTCGGGGTCGATGGTCGGGTCCGGCCGCGACGGTTCGGCGAATTGCCAACCGTTGGGACAGGGCGGCCCATAGACCCATAGGCCATCGGCCACCTGGGAGAAGCCGAACTGCTCGGAGAAGCCCGGAATCATCCTCACCAATTCATCGGGAAAGGCACCGAGTCCTTGAGCAACGACGACCCCCTTCGATCCGGCGGCGACGTCGAACGAAGGGTATGACAGGCTGCTAAGGCGGGCTCGAACGGCGGCGAAGTCGGCCAGGAGGTGGGTGGTTGTCCAACTGACTCCATCCGATGATGTGCGGATGACCGGTTCAGGTGCTTCGACCTGGTTCGAGCCGGTGAATGTCGCTGTGCCGAGTGCGTACAACTTTCCGTCATACACCGCCATGCTCCGCGAGACGCCCAGGCCGACCTCTCCGAGTGTCTGCAATGAGAGGCCGTCGGTCGACTTGATCGCTTCGACTACCGGTTGGCTCGTTGCCGAGGTAGGCATCCCCGGCTGGGTGGAGACCGCATACAACGCCCCCGTCGTCGGGTCACTCTCGACGACGCTGGCGAAAGGAATTCGCCGTGTCGGCTCTACTGTCTGCCAAGTCAGCGGCGACGGGACGATGGTCGCTTTGGCAACGGCGGCAGGTTGGTCCGGGTTGGCCGTCGACGTCGGGATCGGATCGGTCGACGGTGATTCGGGTGCGGAGGTGACCGGGCCTGTGTCGGCAGAGACTTCGTCGGTGATCGTGATCAGACGACGGCTGTTGTCGGCGGCGGTCATCTGGACCACGCCGATCGTGGCCGCGACGAGGACGGCCGAGGTGGCGAGCAGACTGGCCCGGCGCCGGCGGTGGCGGATGTGGGCGGCGCGGTGGATGGCCCGACCGGGCTTGCCGGGAGCGACGTCCATAGCCCGTGTCGCGGCATTCAGGGTGGCGGTGAGACGGTCATCCAGGGTATCGAACGTGTCCATCAGTGGTGGTCCTCGCGTAGGTGGTCCAATTCGGTGGCCAGCTGTCTCAGCGCTCGATGGAGGCAGCTGCGCACCGTGCCCGGCCGCAGGCCGAGAGTTCGGGCGGTCATCTCCTCGGACCAGCCGAACAGGTAGCGACAGACCACGACCGATCGGTGGCGGGTGCTCAGTCCGCGCACGGCATCAAGGAGCGCCGGCTCCATGACCGGCGGGAGTTCGAAGGTCGTCGGGTCCATGAGGAGCGGCGGCCGGCGAAGTTTGCGCAGCGCCGAGCGGCCCCAGTTCAGCCCGACGCGATAGGCCCAACCGCCAGGGTTGTCGAGGCGCGAGACATGCTCCCATCGGAGGTATGCCCTGGCCAGCGCCTCATCGGCCGCATCGGCCCCGAGGTCGATATCGCCGAGTGTGAGCGCCAGAGCCCGGTCAGCCCGTCGTGTGTGCGGGCATAGAACTCGGTGAATCCTGTCTCGACGTCGAGGCCGACGACCACGTCGGCCTCGTGGTCGTCCCAAGCGGCAACAGCATCCACGTCACATACACGCACAGAACCACCGATTGGTTGCATCG
>JANMJD010000210.1:0-17978 GCA_031371195.1 Actinomycetes bacterium
ATCGTGCGTTGCAGGTCGAGCGTCGGGTTGGCAAAGATCGGGACGGCGCCGTTGGCGGCGTGGGCCGATTCGGGGGGCGAGTACGCCCATCACCGTGCCGACGATCGTCAGCACCAGTGACAACCCAATCCGTCTGCTCGGTGTACGCACCATTCCCGTTCGCCTTTGCCTGGTCGTGAGCACCGCCGACTTCCTTTGATCCGCCATTCGAGGAAGTCACGCCGGGGCGAGGGCGCTCGTTTGCCCCTCAACGGTATTCCCCTTGGTCCTCAAGGCCATTGGGTCGTACGGCTCACCGCCGACTCGTTGGGTGATCAACCCACCACACGTGCGCCGGAACGGGACGCATCGGCGGAGCCGATCTAGATTCGGGGGATGACGATGACCGAGTCCGCCACGACCGATCCGCCGCCCCAGGCCAAGGCCGAGCGGTGGACCGCGCAGTGGAAGGAGCTGTACGCCGAGGTCATCACCACCGGGTTGTGCACGGGATGCGCCGGCTGTGTGGTCACGTGCCCCCACGACGTGATCGGCTACGAGCACGAGGAGGGCAAGTACATCCCGTTCCACCTCGAGGAGGAACTCGGGCTCGACAACTGCATCCACGGCGAGAAGGGTTGCACCACGTGCACCAGGGCCTGCCCCCGCTTCCGGGCGTGGGAGCCGACGGCCGACATGCATCTGTTCGGCCGGGTGCGCGAGCCCAACGACATGGCCGGAATCTGGCGCCAGCTGTTGATGACCCGCGCCGCCAACGACGAGGAGCACACCAAGGGCCAGGACGGCGGATTCGTCTCGGCGATGCTCAACTGGCTGCTGCAACACGACTACATCGAGGGGGCCCTGGTCTCGGGTGTGGAGCCCGACGACGCGTGGAAGGCCAAGCCGGTCGTCGTGCGTACCCGCGACGAGGTGCTCGCCACCGCCGGCAGCCGCTACACCTATTGCGCCAACCCTCTGGCCCTGCGCGAGGCCAAGGAGCTGGGTCTCAGCCGCCTTGCCCTGGTCGGGATGGGCTGCCAGACGTCGTCGCCGCCGGTGATGTGGGATCACAAGGCAGGCAAGGTTTCCAAGCCGTTCCTGTTCAACATCGGCCTGCTCTGTTCCAAGACCTTCGACGACGCCATCTTCGAGGAACTCTTCGAGGCCAAGTACGGCCTGAAGAAGGCCGACATGGTCAAGATGAACATCAAGGGCGTGTTCCAGATCTGGATGAAGGACGGCTCATACCACGAGATCAACCTGAAGGAATGCCATGCGTGGACGCGTGAGGGCTGCAAGAACTGCCCCGATTTCGCCGCGGAGCACTCCGACATCGCCACGGGCGGCATCGGCAAGGACAACGACTGGACCCTGACCATCGTGCGCACCGAACTCGGTGAGGAGGTGATCAATCGGATGATCGCCGACGGCACGATCATCGCCCGCCCCGCCCAGGAGGACGAGGTGGCGATGAAACTGCTGCGAACACTGTCGATCGTCAGCCGTCGCCGTTGGCCCGAGTGGGCCGACAAGGCGCCGGCCGTCGGCGTCCCCCCGCCCAAGAAGAAGGAACCCGCTCCGGCTCCGGCAGACCAAGCGCCCACCGACCCAGCTCCGACAGACCAGGCTCCGACAGATCAGGCTCCGCAGGCGTCGGCGAGCTGAGCGATCCGTTTCGTCTGATCGTCGGTCAATGAAGTTCCCTCGGTATTGAACCGTTTGAGTTCGTCGTCGGACATCTCACCGAACAGCCGCTCGACGACGCACTCGGCGACGGGCTTGGCAATCCCGGCGGCAATAATCTGGCGAACGTAGGCGTCGCGTAAACCGTTGCGGCTCAGGCCGCGTCCGCCACAGCCGACACCGGCCGTGACCAGCACCGATATGGCGACAAACGCGCAACAACGGCGCACCCGAAGCTGTTCGACCCGAATGCACCGCTGTTGTGACATATCGCCCCGGAGTCTCAGGACCCGGTCATACAGGTGACCATCTTGGTGCTGAACTCGGCGATCAACGGATCGGAAGAGTCCGCCGTGGCCTTGTCGAGCTTCTTGAGATCGTCGTCGGAGTAGCCCTTCACCAGATCGGTCAAACACGACTTCTGGCCGTCGGTGAGCTTGTCGCCGGCCGACTTCTCGATGTTCTTGATCAGGTTGTCGGCCGTGCCCTTCTTGTCCACCCCACAGGCGGCCGCACCGAGTGTTGTGGCCAGCACGAGGAGCATGGTCCCCACCGTTTTCCGCATCTTTCCTCCCAGGTATGTGAGCGTCGGGTCACGCTACCCGACCGGATGGGAGAGATTCAGCCGGCCCCGGTGAAGGTGACGACGAACTTGCGGGAACCGGTGATCTTCGTTTCGAAGGCGTAGCTCTGACCGTCGGTGCCGACGGCCGAGCATTTGAAGGTCGTACCGGTTTCGAGCAGTTTGGGCACTTCGCAGGACGCCTCGTTGTAGTCCATCGGAAGCCGGGTGGCGTTGTCGGACTCGATCAACCGCTCCGCCTCACGCTTGAAATCACGGCTCTCGGGTCCACACCCGGCCACAACCGTTACGACCACCATCATGATCGCCGCAACTCGTGCTGTACGCATCGTCCCTCTTCTAGCGCCCGTTGGAACACTCACCGTAGAGCACGCCAGACGCAGATCATTGCATTCGCGTGAAGGATGAATCGCTCGGCCCACTCTGGCAAAATCCACCACCGTGCCCCTTCATCCACAAGCAAAACTCCTGCTAGAGGCTATTGCCGCTCTAGGTGAGCCTTCGCTGTCCGACGACACTCCGCGTGACGCACGGGCTCGCCGTCGGGCCCGGCTGCGCCCGTCGTCGATCGTCGTGCCCGAGATACGCGCCCTCGACGCCGATGGCGTGGGATGCCGGCTCTATCGACCGCGGGACGCGTCCGATCTCGCCCTGCTGATCTACTTCCATGGCGGCGGCTGGGTGGTGGGCGACCTGGACTCCCATGACGGGATCGCCCGTGCCTTGGCGATGGAGAGTGGCGCGGCGGTGCTGAGCGTCGACTACCGGCTGGCGCCCGAACATCCGTATCCGGCACCGTTGATCGACGCGACCGAAACCACTCGCTGGGCGGTCGCCCACGCCGCCGATCTGGGTTGCGACCCGGGGCGGGTGGCCATTGGCGGTGACTCCGCCGGCGCCAACCTGGCCACCGTGGTCGCCCAACTCGGCGTGGTCCCCCTGCGGTACCAACTGCTTATCTACCCGGTCACCGACGCCCGCCAGATGACTGCGTCGTACACCTCGTTCGCCGACGGGCCGTTCCTCACCCGGGCGTCGATGTCGTGGTTCATCGGTCACTACCTGGCCGGACCGACCGGCTCGGCCGACGACCCTCGCGTCTCGCCGGGCCTGGCGCCACGCGAAGCCCTCGCCAACGTCCCTCCGGGACTGGTGATCACCGCCGGCTACGACCCCTTGCGTGACGAGGGCGAGGCATACGCGGCCACACTCAACGAGGCGGGCGTGGCGACATCGTTGACTCGCTACGACGGCATGTTCCACGGGTTCGTCTCGATGGCCGACCAACTCGACGACGGCCGGATGGCCCTGGCCCAGGCCGGACGAGCCCTCGCCCTCGGGTTGGCGCAATGAGCCCAGGCGCCTGATGTCAACCCGTCATCCGGCCAGGGCAACGGCGCGAGCGAAGACGGCGTCGATCATCGGCTCGGTCAACCGGCCGGTGAACGTGTTCTGCTGGCTCGGGTGAAACGAACAGACCAGGGTGACCGGACCATGAGGACCGACGGCGGCGACCTCTGCGCCGTGCCCGAACCTCGGCCGCGGCCGGACCGCCAACTGGGCGCAAGCTGCCTCGTAGCCGAACGCACCCAGGCAGACGATCACCGACACGTGTCGCAATAGGTCCAGCTCACGGTCGAGAAATGGCCGGCAGGCGTCACGTTCGGCGGGCAGCGGCTGATTCCCTGGTGGCGCGCACTTGACCGCCGCGGTCACCCACGCGTCGCGCAACGTCAACCCATCGTCGACCGATATCGACGTCGGCTGGTTGGCCAGCCCGGCCCGGTGCATCGCCCGGAACAGCCAGTCACCCGATCGGTCGCCGGTGAAGACCCGCCCGGTGCGGTTCGCTCCGTGGGCGGCCGGCGCCAGGCCGAGTACCAGCAGCCGGGCATCGGGATCTCCGAACCCGGCCACACCGCGACCCCAGTAGTCCCAGTGGCGATATGCGGCGCGCTTGTCACGGGCCACGTGCTCACGCCACTCGACGAGCCGCGGACAGGCCCGACAGGCGGCCACCTCGTCGCCGAGCACCGTCATCGCCCGGTGCCGTTCGGCATCGAGCACGACGGAATGGGGTGGGTCGGCAGCAGATTCCACGCCGACCCACAGTAGGTTGAAGATCCTCGATGCCCACGAAACCGCGCACACCCCCGCGTCCGACGACCCTCGTGCTGCTCGTGCGGCACGGCCAGACGTCGACGACGGGCACCATCCTGCCCGGTCGCGCCCCAGGCCTGCACCTGGCCGGCACCGGCCACGCCCAGGCCGTCCGGGCCGCCGAGCGATTGGCCGAGTTGACGCAGATCGACGCCGTCTACGCCTCGCCGCTCGAGCGGGCGAGAGAGACGGCTGCGCCGATCGGAAGGGCACGGGGCCTGAAGGTGCAGATCGACAAGGGCCTGCTCGAATGCGATTTCGGTGACTGGACCGGCCAGGAGCTGAAGGCGTTGATGAAGCTGCCGGAGTGGTCGCAGGTCCAGCGGTACCCGAGCGGATTCCGCTTCCCCAACGGCGAGAGCTTCTCGGAGATGCAGCTGCGAATCGTCGGAGCGTTGGAGCGGTTGCGAGCCAAGCATCCGGGCGGTGTGGTGGTCGCCGTGTCGCACGCCGATCCGATCAAGGCCGCCGTCGCCCACGCGCTGGGCACCCATCTCGATCTGTTCCAGCGGATCGTCATCTCCACCTGTTCGGTCACGGCGATCGCCTACGGCGACAGCGGACCGACCGTGCTCACCGTCAACTCCACCGGCGGTTCGCTCGCCGAGCTTCGGCCGTCGTAGCGGGTGATCGGGCGATGAAGTCCTGGGAGTTCGACGAGGTCGATTCGTTCACCACCGGCACCGTCGGCCGGCCGGGTCAACGCGTCTTCTTCCTCCAGGCCCGCGCCGGGAGCCAGGTGGCCAGCCTGAAGTGCGAGAAACAGCAGGTCTCGGCGCTCGCCGACTACCTCGGCAAACTCCTCGCCGACCTCCCGGCGCCGACAGAGCGGCCGATGCCGGCGTCGATGGAGTTGCGCGGCCCGATCGAGGTCGGCTTCGTCGTCGGACCGATGGGACTGGTGTTCGACACCGAACTCGACCTCTTCGTGCTGATGGTCGAAGAGGCCGTTCCCCTCGACGAGGACGGCGAACCCGACCTCGCCGCGCTCAGCGACCAGGGACGGATGCGGATGCGACTCACCCGCGGCCAGGCTTTGGCGTTCTGCGAACGCACAGCCGAGATCGTCGCCGCCGGACGGCCGAACTGCCTGTTCTGCGGGATGCCGATCAATCCCGACGGTCACCCATGCCCTCGGATGAACTGACCCAGCCGGCGGGCGTCCACGTCGACCCGTTGACCATCCTGAGGTGCGGCGAGATCGAGATCCTCGGCCGCATGCCCTGGAGTTCGAACGCCACTTTCCTGGTCAACGTGACCGACGGCCCCGACGTGGCTCGGGCGATCTACAAGCCGGCCCGCGGTGAGCGCCCCCTGTGGGACTTTCCCACCGGTCTGTACAAACGCGAGGTGGGCGCCTACGTGTTGTCGGCGGTGACCGGGCTCGACGTCATCCCGCCAACGGTGTTGCGCGACGACGGCCCGCTCGGCGAGGGATCGCTGCAATGGTTCGTGCAAGCCGACTTCGCTCAGCACTACTTCACGTTGTACGAGCAGCGCGGCGATCTGCACGACCAGATGCGGGCGATGGCCGTGTTCGACATCGTGGCGAACAACACCGATCGCAAGTCCGGCCACTGCCTGATCGGTCCCGACGAACGTCTCTGGGGCATCGACAACGGCCTGTGCTTTGCCGCCGAGTTCAAGTTGCGCACCGTCATCTGGGAGTTCGGTGGCGAGGACATCGCCGAGTCGTTGCTCGAAGCCATCCGTCCGCTACGCGACGAACTTCCCCTGTCGCTCGCCGCCTTGCTCGATGCCGACGAGATCGACGCGCTCCAGGAGCGGGTCGACCACCTGCTCATGCAGGGCACCTTCCCGATCGACGTCGGCGGCCGGCGGTATCCCTGGCCGCTGGTATGAGCCACCGCATCGACGACCCGCCCGATGACGACCGGCCCGACGACGACCCGCCCGACGACGATGAGGTGCTCGATCGCCTGATCACCCGCGCCGACCTCGATGGACTGATCCGCCTGGTCGACGAGCACGCTGCCGCCCACGATTGGGCCCGGCTGCAACGCCTTGCCCAGCGGGCTCGGTGGGCGATCGGGACCGGCCGGCAGCTGTGGCCGGCGGCGACGCACGCCGAATACCGGCTGGCGCTATCGGCTCCGGCATCGTGGGCGGCGTCGGTGGTCCACGACGGGGGCGGCCACTTCTCGATCGGACCGTTGACCGAGGTCGTCGCCCAACACCACACCTGGGCCGAGCTCGCCCCGCACCTTCATCGTTCGGCCGCCGCCGGAATCGTCGCCCACGAACGGGTGCTGCGCGGCGAGGACTTGCGGAGACTCGCCCGAGAGCTGCTCGACCCGTTCGAACTCCCACTGCTGCTCGAACCTTGGGAGCCGGCATATCCGCTGGCCGTGTACCGCATCGACGGGTTCGACGCCGACCCGCCTCCGTTTCCGGCGCCGGCGGCGTTCGTCGCCCTGTCGAGCCGCAGTGGGCGACTGGTGGCCGACCCGACCGTCGAGCAGGCCGTGCGTCAACTCGTCGAACCCTGGACCGCGTCGTCCAACGGCCGCGCCGAGGTGGCCGCAGTGGAAGGTGATGCCCACGATGCCGTCGCCGGCTTGGGTGTGCCGATTGCTCGAGCCCGCCTCGCCCGGCTGACGACCGCCGAGGCCATCGCCTGGCTGGCCTGGGCCGGTGCTTCGGGCGGGGCCCACGGGCGGCGGCGCGGCGGCGCCTCGGGCCGCTTCGCCGCCTGGTGGACCATCGCCGCGCTCGGTGACGCCATCGACGACTGGCCGCTGCCCGGCACCGAGATGGCCGAGATCGCCGGCGAGCTGGAGTGGTTCTGGTGGGACGCCGCCGATCCCGTCGGCGGCTGGCAGCTGCAATTGGCCGTCCACGATCCCCATGACGGTCTGGCCTGGGCGATCAACGCCCGCGACGCGGTGATCGACTGACGACGCAGGCCTCGGTTCGCCGAGTTCTCAGCTCCCGAGCACCCGCCGCAGGTAGTCGTTGGTGAACGTGCCATGCGGATCGAGGCGCTGGCGTACGGCGGCGAACCGTTCCCACTCGGGGTAGCGGCCGGCGAGTGTCGAGGCATCCTGGAAATGGAGCTTGCCCCAGTGCGGCCGACCGCCGTAGTCGTTCATGATCGTCTCGACGGCCCGGAAGTAGGGCTCGTACTCCATCTTCTGGAAGATGTGCACGGCGATGTAGGCACTGGGTCGGCCCGACGCAGTGGACAGGGGGATGTCGTCGGGCGCAGTGAAGCGCACCTCGACCGGAAAGTTCAACATGAACCCGCGGTCGACGACCATGGCGCGCACCCGCCCCAAGGCTTCGGCGCATGCCTCGCGGGGGATGGCGTATTCCATCTCGTAGAACTTGACCAACCGCGGGGAAGCGAACACCTTGAAACTCGGCTCGATATGGGTCGAGCCGCCGGTGGCCGGCAACGCCCGGGCCAGACGGGGGATCGCCGATGGCCGTAGTCGCCCCAAGCGGCAGGCCAGACCGAAGGCGTGGTTCTCCAACAGCACCTTGTCGCGCCATCGGCCGAACCGGGTCATCGGATGGAGAGGATCGGTCGTCCGGTTGTTCCGTTTGGTCAACGCCCAGCCGGTATGCGGGACCCAGAAGAACTCGAAGTGATCGTTGCCATCGACCTGGGCGTCGAGATCGCCGCACAGGGCGTCGACCCGCTCAGGGCCCTCGACGGTACGCAGGTTGAATGCCGGGACCACGTTGATCGTCACCGTGGAGATCGCGCCCATCGCCCCGAGGCCGACGCGGGCGGCGGAGAACACCTCGGGCTCCAAGGTCGGGGAACAGTCCATGACCTCGCCGGTTCCATCGACGAGTCGTAACGCCGCGACCTGGCCGGCGATCCCTGTCAATCCCGCTCCCGTCCCATGGGTACCCGTGGAAATGGCCCCCGAGATCGTCTGGTAGGCGATGTCGCCGAGGTTGGCCATGGCCAGGCCGCGCCGATCGAGCTCGGCGTTGAGCCGTTCAAGGGTGATACCCGCCTGCACCGTCACCTGGCGCTGCTCGGTGTCGACATGGAGTACCTGTTGATATCGGTCGAGTTCGACCAGGGTCCCGTCGGTCAGCGCGATCGACGTGAAGCTGTGGCCGCTGCCGACGACCTTGACCCGCGCCCGGCGCGTTGCCGCGCTGCGCACGATGGCGACAAGTTCCTCCTCGCTGGACGGGTGCTCGATCGCGGCCGGGTCGGCGGTCTGGTTTCCCGCCCAGTTGCTCCATCGAAACGTCATGCCGGGTCCTCCCCGAGCGTCGCTCGAACACTGCAGGTTCCATCCATATTGGCGATCGTAGGGAGACAGCGCGAACCTGTACGTAGTGGGTCGACACTTTGTACGTCTGATAGTGGTTGCCGCGGGGCTGGTCCTCGGCCTCGTGGCCGGTCCGGCGGGGCGCGCCCATGCCGCGTGCTCCTGCGCACCGACCACCGTCGCCCAGGGGATGCTCGACCACCAGGTCGTGTTCACCGGGGAACTGACTGCTGTGACGCCCGGTGATGTGCTGACCGCGCTCGCCTTCAAGGTCGACGTGATCTACAAGGGCGAGGTCACCTACCTGCAGGGGGTGGCGACTCTGGCCAGTCCCGACGACTGCGGTCTCCTCGAGCCCAAGTTGGGCAAGTGGATGATCTTCGCCGACCAGTTCCCGGCCGAGACCGGCCCGCTCGTCGTCAACGTATGCAGCCCGTCCGCACCGCTCGTGGCCGGTCAGGAACTCGCTCCCGAACTCGTCAACGGCCGGGTCCCGCCCGACAAGCCGGGGGCCCCACCGACGACCGCGTCGGAAGCCATATCGCTCAGCGGCGAGCTACCCGCCGACTGGCGGCCGGCGGCGGTGACCACCGTCGGCGCCCTGGTCGTGCTGGGTATTGTCGCCCGAGCGCTGGCCGGTCGGCGACGTCGCATCGTTCAGTGAAAGTGAAGATCGTGCCCTGAAGTACGCGGCGTGCGCCGCCCGACCCGCCGTCGGGCTCAGCGAGCCTGGAGCGCCTCGATCAACTTGGGGAGCACCTTGTGGACGTCGCCGACGATGCCGAGATCGGCGATGCCGAAGATCGGGGCTTCCTTGTCCTTGTTGATGGCGATGATGTTCTTGGAGCCCTTCATCCCGACCATGTGCTGCGTCGCGCCCGAGATGCCACAGGCGATATAGACGTTGGGCTTGACCACCTTGCCGGTCTGGCCGACCTGCTGGCTGTAGGGCACCCAACCGGCATCGACGATCGCCCGAGAGGCCCCGGCGGCACCTTTGAGCAGCTTGGCGAGTGTGTCGACCATCTCGTACTTTGAAGCCTCACCGAGGCCACGGCCGCCCGAAACCACGACGTTGGCCTCGTCGAGCTTCGGCCCGCTCGATTCCTCGACATGGCTGGCGACGACTCGTGCTGCAGAGACGGCACCGCCATCGGGGACGGGCACGGCGGTGACAGACGGCGCAGCACCACCCGACTCCTCGGGAGCGAACGACTTGGGCCGGAAGGCCGCCAGGTGCGGCCCGGGACCGGTGAACGAGGTCGTCACCAGGACATTGCCGCCGAACACCGGCGTGGTCACGCTGACCGTGTCGCCGTCGGCCGCGATATCGATGTTGTTGGTCAACACCGTGCGATCGAGGCGCACCGAGAGGCGGCTCATCGTGTCGCGGCCCTCGTAGTTCTGCGGAAACATGATCAACCCCGGCGCGGCACCGCCATCGATGACGGCCTTCATCGCCCCGGCAACCGCCGGACCGGGAAGCTGACCGTCGAGGTCGCCGGTGGCCATGATCGCGGTTGCGCCGTGGGCGCCGAGGGACGCCTCGGCGCCTCCGGCGTCGCCGGCGACGAACGCGGTCACCGAGGGGGCCAGGCTGCGCGCCTTCGTCAAGAGTTCGAGCGTCGCCGAGGTCGGCGCGCCATCGTTTACCTGGGCAAACACCCACACACTGTCAATAGTCATGTCGATGTCTCCTCAGATGACTTTCAGATTTTCCAGGAATGCGACGATCTTGGTGAACGACTCGCCGTCGTCCTCGACGATCTCGCCCGCCGCCCGCGCCTCGGCGGCCGTGACACCCGAGATCGCCTGGCCGGCGCCCGCCCAACCGACCGGGTCGACGCCGAGGTCGGCGGCCGTCACCGTCTCGAGCGGCTTGTTCTTCGCCGCCATGATTCCCTTGAAGCTCGGATAGCGCGGCTCGACGACACCGGCGGTCACGCTGATCAGCGCGGGCAGGGGGCACGTCACCTCGTCGTAGCCGGCCTCGGTCTGCCGGTTGACCTTCAGGGTTCCGCCGGCGATCTCCACGTGCTTGGCGAAGGTCACCGACGGGAGGCCCAGTACCTCGGCCATCTGCTCGGGCACCGTGCCGGTGTACCCATCCGACGACTCGGTGGCGGCGATGATCAGATCGGCGCCTCCGAGGCGCTGTACGGCAGCGGCGAGGACCTTGGCCGTGGTCAGGGCATCGGAGCCCTGCAGCGCCGGATCGGACACGAGAATGCCCTTGGCCGCTCCCATGGCCAGCGCCGTGCGCATGCCGGAGACCTCGCCATTGGGAGCCATGGAAACCAGGCTCACTTCGCCATCACCTGCCGCGGTGACCAACTGCAGCGCCATCTCGACGCCATAGCTGTCGGACTCATCGAGGATGAGCTTGCCGTCCCGCTTGAGGGTGTTGGTGCCCGGATCCAGCGCGCCGGGAAGGGCCGGGTCGGGGATCTGTTTCACACACACGATCACGTTCATCCCCCAATTGTTACCGATGGGTTCGGAAACGACCCAACCGCGAACTGTCGGTGTGCCAACGGACACGTCGACTCGACCGGTACGGCGCAGAAGCGCTGGTCAACGGTCGCGACTCGTCGCCCTGGCCGGTCGGGCGCTGGTACCGTTCGAAGCCTTGCGGCTCCTGCTCGTGGTCAACTCCTTCGCGTCGTCGGTGACAGCGCGCAACACCGTCATCGTCCAACGCGAACTGGCTCGCCACCACGACGTCGAGACCGTCGAGACGAACCGCCGGGGGCACGCCACGCGTTTCGCCCAGGACGCCGCCCGCCGGGGAATCGACGTCGTCGTCGGATTCGGCGGGGACGGAACACTCAACGAAGTGGCCACCGGGATAGCCCGCACCGATTCGGCCCTCGGCGTCCTGCCAGGTGGGTCGACCAATGTGTTCGCCCGCACGTTGGGCATGCCCAACGATCCGGTGGCGTCGGTCAAGCTGCTCGCAGGGGCGTTGGCCACACCCGAAACGTCGATCACCCCGATCGGACTCGGACGGGTCAACGGACGCTACTTCTGCTTTCATACCGGCATCGGGTACGACGCGGCGGTGGTCCGCTCGGTCGAGAAGCGGGCCTCGATCAAGCGTTGGGCGGGGCACCCGCTGTTCATTGCCTCGGCGCTGGCGACATGGGCCCGCTACGACCGTTCCGAGCCGCACTTCCGGCTTCGATTCGACGACGACCACGAGGTCGATGACGGCTACTTCACCATCGTGCTCAACACCAATCCATATACCTACCTGGGGAATCTCCCCCTCGATCTGTCCCCGGCGGCCGGGTTGGATCAGCCGCTCGTCGTTATCACGTTTCGAACGATGGCGGCCCGATCGATCATCGTGTCGCTCGCCGGTGCGCTCCGCGGCGGCGGAATCAGGCCCCGCCCGTATCTCGACGAGCATCGTTCGGTGAGCGGATTGACCGTGGAGCACGAGCGGCCGTTTCCGTATCAACTCGACGGCGACTTCCTCGGCGAGACGACATCGTTGCGCTTCGAGCACGTGCCCAACGCCGTGCGCCTCGTCCGGGTGTAGCAGTCCGACCCAAACCGATCGGTTCGACGGAGGGCAGATCGACGCACCGGTAATATCGACGCGTGACGAACGGAGCGGATGACTACTCACGACGATCCAATCGTCGCATGAGGCCGCCGGCGGTGATACAGGCGGGCCCTCGGGTGTGGTTCGCCCGTGGTCTGCTCCGTGCGCTGTTGGCCCTTGTCGCCACGATCGCCATCCTCTGGGTCTCGTGGCGTACCAGCGGGACGTCCTGGCTGCTGCGCATCGGCTCGTGGGCCGCGGTGCTCGTCATCGTGCGCCTCGCCCAGATGGCCCTGCGGCGGTTGTCTCGAACGCAGGGGTGGGACTCGTCGACCCCGGCGACGACCGAGAGCGTGATGCTGGCGCTCGGTGTGGCCATCGGCGCCCTGCTCACCACCGGCATGCTCGGTTCGTCGGCCAGCAATCAGATGAGCCTGGCCCCCTACGACAAACCGCAGGTCATCGTCGACCCGGTCCCGAACTTGACCGCTCCGGTTCCGGCGGCGACCCTGCCCACCGCTGGAACCACCGAGGCGACGCCACCCTCGATCGACCCGCCACCGGCCGCCGGGACGAACGCATCCGTCGTCCCGGAATCACCGTCCCTGCCCGCTGCGACCCCACCATCGGAGCCATCCACAGCATCGACATCAGCGTCCTCGTCGCCGGCCATCGCTCCACCCCCGGCCACCGAGGTACGGGCGACCGTGACGGTCAATACGCCGGCCATCCTCCAGTTGCCGGCCGCTCCCGAGAACGAGGGCGACCCGGGGGCGGGCTCCGGCGAACTGAAGGTGCTCGGTACCGAACACGGCAAGGCCACGGCGATCGGCAGCCGGGCCGTCGTCTTCCTTCCCGAGCAGGACTTCACCGGGGCCGCCATCGTGACCTACGAGGCATGCGACTTCGCCGGATCGTGCAGCAGCGGGATCATCCGGCTGTCCGTCAAGTGAGGCCGTGTCGACGGGTCAGTGAGGCTCCGACGCCGATCGAGCGCCGCCGAGCGTGAGGAGCGCGGTATCGGGCACGTTCGTGCAGATGCCGTCGACCCCCCATGAGGCGAGCCGGCGCATCCATTCGGGATCGTCGCATGTCCACACATTCACCATCACGCCATGAGCATGGCAGTCGGCGACGAACGAGGCCGTGACGTTGCCGTACCACGGATGCACGGCACGGTGCCCTCCGATCATCACCCGATGCGCCGTGTCGTCGTCGACATCGACCGTCAGCCACGCCGTGGCGATCGTCGGCGCCAGGAGCCGACACCGATCGATCGTCTCGCGCCGGAACGAGGAGATCAGCCAACGGCCATCGTCGTTCCACTCCACGAGATGGGCGATGACCGCATCGGCGATCGTGTCGGTCGCATCGAAGTCGGGCTCGCCGGGGTCGTTCTTGATCTCGACGTTGACCCACATGCCGACGCAGGCGGCCAAGGCATCACCCAGCGTGAGTACCGACCCAGGAAGCTCCCCGTACGGAGTATCTCTGATCAGTCGCCCATCGGGCAGATGAGGGTTGTGGTGGACAACGAGCGCGTGATCGGTCGATCTGCGGACGTCGAGTTCGACCGCCTGCGCCCCCATTTGGCCAGCGCGACGAAACGCGGCCGCAGTGTTCTCACGTTCTGCATGCGATGCACCACGATGCGCTAGTATCTCGACCACAGATAGTCTCCATTCCATTCGGGAACGTGCCGAAAAACACGACGATGCCTCTTGTCAAATTCAAATCCGGGTACTACTTTCATCTTCCTGCCGAGTCGCCCGCATTTCAACTCGGCGCGTGCTCGTGAACGGTTTCACGAAATAGGAGAGATCTTTAGTGACCATCCTCGCGTCCAGCCTGGCCCTTGCGAATGCATCGTACGATTGGCGTAAAGACGCCATCTGCCGGGACACCGACCCCGACCTGTTCTTTCCTGTCGGAACCACCGGTCAGGCACTCGTGCAGATCGAGCGGGCCCGGGAAGTGTGTGGGCAATGCCCGGCCAGCGTCGATTGCCTCGAGTTCGCCCTCGAGACGAACCAGGATGCCGGCATCTGGGGTGGCACCAGCGAAGAGGAGCGCCGTCAGATGCGCCGTGCCGCTGCGGCCGCCCGTCAGCGCTCCACCGCGGTCTGATTCCCTGCTCGAACTCAGCCCGCGTCGAGGGGCACGCTGAGTTCCACCGTCGTGCCGGTTCCCCGTACCGGGGCCGGCAGCTTGGCCATCCGTAGTTCGTCGGGCGTTGCCGCCCGCATGGCGATGTCTCCGGCCAGTTCGGTGGTCACCAGCGTCCGCACGATCACCAGACCCAGTCCGGTGGCACTGTCGAGGGCGAAATCGTTGTCGAGCCCCAGGCCGTTGTCGACGACCTGCACGTGAAGTCGCGTGGTGTCGTTCACCAGTTGCACGTGCACCGTTCCGCCTGCGCTCCCTTCGGGGAACCCGTGATCGACCGCGTTCTGCAACAGTTCGGTGAGCACCACCGACAAGGGGGTGGCAATCGTCGCCGGGAGCTTTCCGCCGTCGCCGGCGACTGTGAAGCGGACCGGGCGATCGGGGGATTGCAGGCCCTCCTCGGCCAGGCGGAGCAGAGGTCTGACGATTTCGGAGAAGGCCACATCGTCGCCGGCCTCCCGCGACAACGTCTCGTGCACCAGGGCGATCGTCCTGATCCGACGGACCGACTCGTTGACCGCCGCCTTCGCCTCGGCCGAGCTCAACCGACGCGATTGCAGACGCAGCAGTGACGAGATGGTCTGCAGGTTGTTCTTCACCCGGTGGTGGATCTCGCGGATCGTCGCGTCCTTCGAGAGCAGGAGGCGGTCGCGTCGTCGCAGTTCGGTGACGTCACGCAACAGCATCACCCCGCCATCGACGACGCCGTCGGCCAGCAGCGGAATGCAGTACGTCAGCAGCGTCACGTCGGGACCCTGATCGAACTCCTCGATCACCGGCTCGTTGCGCTCGAAGGCCGAGCGCATCGGTCCGTCGTTGAATCCCAACTCGGTCAACCGCATGCCGCGAGCGTTCGTGGCGATGCCGACGCGGTGCAATGCCGAGGTGGCGTTCGGCGAGGAGTACTCGACGCGGGCGTCGGCATCGACGATGACCACCCCGTCACCGACGCGCGGGGCAACACTGATCGCCGCCTGGCGACCGGGGAACGGAAAGCTGCCGGCGGCGATCATCTGGGCGAAACGGGAGAAGATCGTCAGATAGGTCTGTTCGAGTTCACCGGGCTGACGTCCGATCGACGGCGACCATTCCCGGGTGAGCACGGCCAGCGTGTTGTCGCGTCGGCGAACCGGCACGGCCACCACGTAGACCTCCTGTTCCAGGCTTTCGACCTGGATCGACCCCTCGGTGACCGCGCCCGAGGTGAACGCGTCGTGAAGCAGTTTCGCCTCGGCCTCATTGGCATAGGCGCCTACCCAGTCCGCCTGGTAGAGCGTCTGGGCCGTCGACGGGCGAACCTGGGCGACGATCAACCAGCGCCCTTCGGTGTCGAGGACGTAGAGGAGCAGGTCTGCGAAGCAGAAGTCGGCGAGCATGCCCCAATCACCCATCAGGTGCTGGAGATGATTCACCTCGTCGCGTGAGAGCGTTGTGTGCTGCCTGGTCAGCTCGACAAGCGTGGCCATTGGTCCTCCTCGGCTACCAGTCTGCCTTACGGAGGCTCATGGCCACAGGTACAGTGACAGCGCCAGCAGTCCGGCCACGTCGCCAAGCGGAGCATCGGTCGACGGGATCACGCTACTGCCGGCGAGTTCTTCCAGCCCAGCGAGGAGATCTCGCTGCATCTCGGCCCGTAGCGCCGTCTCTTCGACACGTTCGGCAACCCCACGGAGAACCCGGCTCACCACCGTGGGCGTCTCCGACACCGCCTCGGCAACCTGCTCGACGACGGTGGAGTCGACGGTCCAACGGCGAACATCATCGGCCAGCGACGAATCGGCGAAGCGTTCGGGGATCACCCGGTTCACGACCACCGCAGACAGAGGTGTCCCCCGAGAGGTGAGTTCGGCCGCCAGCAGCCGGGTCTCGGCGAGCGGCGCCGTCTCCAACGTGGTCACTGCGAGCAAGGTCGTCGTCGCCGCCGCCAGCTCGCCCGTCACCCGGCGGGCACGGCGGATCAGGCCCGGCTCGACCGTCTGCAACAGACGGAACAGTTCGGCGATGTCGTGAAGGAACGAGCCGCCGAGCACCCGATCGGCAACGGCGTAGAACGGGCGCGACATCGCCGACAGCACCCGGGATCGAGCGGGCACAGTGAGCCAGCGCACCAGACGACCGCCGAAGAACTCCTCCATCCGGCGCGGCGCGTCGAACAGCTCCAATGCGTTGCGCGAGGGTGGCGTATCGACGATGACCAGGTCGAACCGCTCATCGTCGAGCAACTCACACATGCGCTCGAGGCCCACATAGGCCTGGGCGTGGGCGAATCGGCGGGTCAGTTGGCGGTAGAGCGGGTTGGCCGTCAGGGCCGCCTGGTCCGAGGCGCTCGCTCCGGTCCGTTCGATCAGATCGTCCCAGGCGCGCTCGGGATCGAGCATCGTCGCCCACAGTTCGCCGGTCGATGCGCCGGCTGTTTCGCCCGATGTCGGTGGCGCAACGACGACGCGGACCTCGCGTTCACCCTCGGCCGCGTCGGCGATACCCAGCGCCGTTGCCAGTCGGCGGGCGGGATCGACGGTGAGCACCACCACCCGACGGCCTGATTCAACGGCGGCGCGGACGCCCATCGCCGCGGCGACGGTCGTCTTGCCCACCCCACCGGTGCCGCAGACGATGATCGCCCGGCTCGCGGCGATACGCGACGCCCACGACGTGGCTGCGGGTGTGCTCACGACAGCTCCTCGCCGAGCGCGGTCGTCACGTGCTCGATCAGGGCCCGGGTGTCGGCCATCCACATCTCGGCGACATGGACAACCGGCGTGGCGACGGGGAGGCCCGCGGCGAGCAGATCGAGTTGTTCGGCCTGGCGACGGCGCAACCCGACGGCCAGCTCGACCGCATCGAGAGCATCGTCGACCCGGGTCTCGGGCAACGCCGCCCGCACGATCCGACGGACGGATTCGCCGGACAGCGCGTCGAAGACGGCTGCGTCACGCCGGTTGAACGGCTCGGGCATCACCCGATTGGCGATCACCGCAGCGACTCCGACACCGGCCTGATCAGCCAGGGTGACGGTCAGCTCGTGGGTCTCGACAACCGGCATCTCCTCGGGCGTGGTGACGATGATCGCCGCCGTCGTCACCGGATCCTCGATGATCCTGCGCATCCAGTCGACCTGCTCGCGGACCATGCCGACCTTGGCCAGATCGGCCAGCAGCCGCGGCGCGGCGATCTGCCCGACGACGTGACCGCTGGCCAGGGAATCGACGATGACGAGGTCGTAGTGGCGTTCACGGACCTCGTAGCACAACTTGCCGACGCCGAGCACCTCTCGGACGCCCGGTGCGGCCTGGGCGACGAAGTCGAAGCTCTTGGCCAACGGACCGATCCGCCCGACGAACGGGATCTTGACGAACAACCGCAGATACTCCCGCAACGAGTCCTCGGTGTTCATCGCCATCGCATGTACGCCGGGGCGAACCTCGATCGGCTCGTAGTCGAGCCGATCACGGCCAAAGGCGGCGGCCAACGCTCCTTTGGCATCGGCCTCGCACACGAGGACGCGGCGACCGGTCGCTGCGGCGTGTCCGGCCAACGAGGCGGCGATCGTCGTCTTGCCGACGCCACCCTTGCCGGTGACGAACAGCAGCCGATG
>JANMJD010000228.1:0-5745 GCA_031371195.1 Actinomycetes bacterium
GGTCTGGGCGGCTATCGCCTTGGCGTTGTCGAGTTCGGCGCGGGCCGCGGCGATCTCCTCGGGTGTCGCCGTCGTCGCCGGTGCGTTCGGGTCGAGTCCGTCCAGAGTGGCCTGGCGTTGCTCCACCTCGATGAGCGCGGCTGCGTTGTTGGCCGACGCCTCCTTGCGAGCCCGTTCCAACGCCGCCGGCGCGAAGTCGGCCTGGTTTCTGGCACTCTTCAGCGTTCCGGCGGCAGCAGCGACCTCTTTGTTGGCAGTAGCCACCGAGTCACCGGCGGCTAGGCTGTCGGCGCGGGCGGTGGCCAGGGCATTCTCTCGTTCGCGCACGACGGCCAGCTGGTCGGTCGTCGCCGCGAACGCCGGAAAACCGACCGACTCGTACCACAACTCGACGGCGTACTCGGTCGTCGTATCGAACTCGTCATCGGGGGGGTCGTTGAAGAAGCCCAGCCGCTTCAACCCCTCTTCGAGCTGTTGCACATCGCGGCCCTTGACTCCGGGACCAAGGTCGCGGGCCATCGGCTGAGCGCCCTGCAACATCAGCAAGGGGCGACCCGACGCGCTCATGATCGCCTGTCCCTCGGCCACCTCGGTACCGAGCAGCGGCAGCTCGGCGATGATTCCCGCGCCGGACTTGAGCGCCGAGGCGGCGACCGTGAGCTTCTCCGGAGAACCGAACTGTCCACTCCCGCGGGTGATCACATCGCTGGTCAGCTGCCGGGATTCGACCGGCACCAGAATGGGCGACGCCTCCGGCGCTGCTGTGCGTGCGGCCACCTCGGCCGGGGATGTGATGCGACGACCGACCAACCAGCCGCCGACGGACGAGGCCACCACCAGCGCCACGACCCCGCCCGCAATCTTGCGTCTTGTCAACTCCTGCTCCAGTTCAACTACCAGGATCGACCAGAGGTCGATCCAACCGATCGGCACCGAGACCCGCATTTGCCGCCGCCAACCCGTTGTAGGCGGATCCGGCTGAATAGGTACTGAACCAGCGGATTGGACGCTGATACATGACGGCCGCGCGCTGCGTCCCCACCGTGGGAGAGTATATGTTGCTCCCACCACACGGTAGAGAGGCGCGCAAACGTGAACGAAATACCCCCCAATCGCCCACGTCGTCGTCCGGTCATCGTCGCTGCGCTCCTCGGGGTCGCCACCATGAGCGCCTGCGGCGCAAGCAGCTCGCCCAAGGCGGCTGATGCCGGAGGCGGATCGGGCAAGATCGGCAACGAGGAGTTCGGCCTCTCGCTCGAAACCCTGACCACCCGGGTCGAGGCCACCGAGAACGCCATCGGCGAATGCATGAAGGCCGCCGGATTCGAGTACGTACCGGCCGACTTCGCCTCCATCAAGCAGGCGATGGACAGCGACAAGACCGCGCCCGGTCTCTCCGACGACGCCTACGTCGCTCAATACGGGTTCGGCATCACCACCCAGTTCGACAAGCCGATCGTCACCTTCGGCGCCGGCCCGAAGAACACCGCCGTCCTCGCCGCCCTCGCCGCGCCCGACCAGGACGCCTATCGCCGCACCCTGTGGGGCGATGCTCCCGAATGGACCCACGTCCGCGCCCTCGAGGAGGAGGACTTCTCCGAGACCCAAGGATGCACGAAGGCCGCCGCCGACAAGCTCTACTCCCCCGACGAACTGAGCGGCGCCTACGTCAACCCGGGCGACAAGCTGGTCGAACAGGATCCGCGGATGATCAAGGCCCTCAAGGCCTGGTCGGAATGTGTGAAGGAGGGCGGATACATCTATGACCACCCCGATCAGATCATCGACGACCTGACCAGCAAGCTCGAGGCGATCACCCAGGGTGAGGATCCTCGAACGGTGAACAGCCCGGCGCTCAAGGAACTCCAGGGCCAGGAGCTGCAGATCGCCAAGGTTGCGTCGAAGTGCGAGGCCGAACACGTCGAAGACATCCAGGCCCAGGTCGAGGCCGAAGTGTACGGCGCGGCCCCGACGTGATCGTCGCCGGCCCGGTCCTGTCGAAGTAGCGTCCACGGCGGACCGTCATGCGTGTGCTCGTCGTCGAGGACGACATTCGTCTGGCCGAGGTGATCCGCGCCGGGCTGAAGGCCGAAGGGTTTGCCGCGGACATCTCGGGCGACGGCGTGGAAGCGGTGTGGCGCGCCTCGGAGGTGGCGTACGACGTGATCGTGCTCGACGTGATGCTGCCCGGCAAGGACGGCATCGCGGTCTGCCGCGAGCTACGACAACTCGGTATCACCACACCGATCCTGATGCTGACGGCGCGCACCGGCGACACCGAACATGCCGAGGCGCTCAATAGCGGCGCCGACGACTTTCTACCCAAACCGTTCTCGTTCGTCGTGCTGATCGCCCACCTGCGAGCGTTGATCCGGCGAGGGGCGACAGCCGCCGGCACCATGCTCACAGCGGGCGATCTGGTGCTCGATCCGGCCCGACACCGGTGTCGGCGCGGTGAGACCGAGATCGAGCTGACCTCGCGACAGTTCTCGCTGCTCGAGTTCCTGATGAGCCGGGCCGGCGAGGCGGTGTCGAAGACCGAGATCGTCGAACATGTGTGGGATGAGGCATTCGACGGCGACCTCAACATCGTCGAGGTATATGTCGGGTATCTGAGACGCAAGATCGACGCTCCCTTTGATCGACATGCAATCGAGACCATTCGCCTGGTCGGCTACCGACTCGATCCCGAGGGCGGGTAGATACATGCCCCGTGTCGGATCGTTGCGGACGAACATCACCGTCGCCGCCCTCGCCGTGGTGGCGCCGACGTTGGTCGTCGGCGGGATGTTGTTCCTCCGCGGCTTTCGCAGCTCGTTGATCTCCAACGAGGACGTCGTCGTCATCAACCTCGCTCAGCGGCTGGCCGAGGACGTGGAGACGGGCACATTGCACAGCGACATCCTCACGCCGAACGACGACACCTTCGCCCAGGTCGTCGATGCCCGCGGCCATCCGATCGCGGCCAGCGACGAACTCGTCGGTAAGCCGCCCGTTCTCGAGCTGACACCGGGAGAGCGGTTCGAGGCGGATCAATCCCTGCGGCTGAACATCGACCCCGACGATCCGTTCCGGGTGCATACCGCCATCGTGGGCACCAACGCCGGGCCCGTCACCATCTTCTCCGGATACAGCCTCAGCCGTATCGAGGAGACCGTGACGTCGGCTCGCACGATCCTGCTGATCGCCTTCCCCCTGCTCATCGGACTCGTCGGTCTCACCTGTTGGCGAGCGGTCGCCCGCGCCCTACGGCCGGTCGACGCGATCCGCCAAGAAGTCGCCGACATCTCCGCCCACCAACTCGGTCGCCGCGTCCCCGAACCCCGGACGAAAGACGAGGTAGGCCGTCTGGCCCGCACAATGAACGAGATGCTCGATCGCCTCGAAGGGTCGGCCGATCGTCAGCGCCAGTTCGTCTCGGATGCCTCACACGAGTTGCAGAGCCCGCTGGCAGCCAGCCGGGCCGACCTCGAATTGGCTCTCGCTCACCTCGAACAGTTCGACGCACCCCACGTGCTCGCGGCGTTGTTGCGCGACAACGATCGCATGTCGGGCATCGTGTACGACCTGCTCTACCTCGCCCGCAGCGACGAGGGGGCCGCCACGCCGGCCACGGAGCTGCTCGACCTCGACGACGTCGTGCGCGGCGAGGCCCGCCGCACCCGCAGCCGCACCGACGTGGTCGTCGATCTGAGCGCCGTTGCGCCGGTCGAGATGCGCGGGAGCGCCGAGCAGCTCGGGCGCCTGATCGCCAACCTGCTCGACAACGCCGTACGACACGCCGCCAGCCGCGTGACCGTTGACCTCGGGACATCGAACGGTCTCGTCCGGCTGGTGGTTGCCGACGACGGCCCCGGTATTCCCACGGAGATGCGCGAGCTGATCTTCGAGCGGTTCAGCAGGCTCGATGCCTCCCGCACCCGCGAATCCGGTGGAACCGGGCTCGGGCTCGCCATAGCCCGCGAGATCGCCATCGCCCACCGCGGAGCCATTGTCGCCGACCGATCGGCCGTCGGCGCCCGGCTCGTGGTCACGCTGCCCGTCGCAGGACCCGTCGAGGGAGCGGTCATCGGGCCGACCACCCTGCGGTCACGGCTGTCCGGCCCGGAGATCCGGCCTACCATGGCCCCATGGTGACGACCACTTTCCGCCGTGCGGACGATGAACCGACGATCTCCGATCCCTATGACCTGCGGGCCCACCGGCGTCGACGCCTGGCCCTCGCCTACCAGGTGTTCGGATCCCACGGGTGGGGGGCGATCGGCGACGGACACATCACCGCCCGCGATCCCCTGTTGACCGACCACTACTGGCTGGCCCGCTACGGCGTCGCCTTCTCGCAGGTCACCGTCGACGACCTGGTCCTGGTCAACCCCGATGGAGCGCCGGTCGAGGGGTTGTCGACCGACATCAACCCGGCCGCCCACCACATCCATTGGCCGATCCACGAGGCCCGACCCGACATCGTCTCGGCGGCCCATACCCATACTCCATACGGCACGCCGCTGGCGGCGATGGCGCAGCCGTTGCAGATGATCAGCCAGGAGGCGTGCGCCTTCCACGACGACCAATCCATCTTCGACGACGAGGAACTCGACGTCACCTCGACCGACGGCGGCAAGCGGATCGCCGCCGCCTTGGGTCGCAACCGAGCCGTATTGTTGCGCAACCACGGGCTGCTCACGGTCGGCGCCAGCGTCGACGAGGCCGTGGGTTGGTTCGTGATGCTCGAGCGGGCCAGCGAAGTCCAGGTCAAGGCCGGCGACCGGGCCAAGCCGATCAGCGACGACGGGGCCCGGACGGTCAAGGAGTCCGTCGGCTATCCGCAGGCCGGGTGGATGACGTTCCAGTGGCTGGTGGCGAGCAAGCTGCTCAATCGATCGGTGGACGGGGCGGACGGCGCAACGTGACCACCCGCTCGGCGATCTGCCAACCTTCGTCGGTCATGGTCACGACGTCGCGGTAGTCGGCCGAGCCCGAATACCCTCCGCTGAGCGTGCCGATGATCTTGCTGCGCATCGTCACAACATCCCCGATGGCGATGACCTCGACGTTGGTCACATGATGCGCCACCGGATGGGTGGTCGATGCGGCCATGAAGTCACGCAGTGTGTCTCGCCCTCGCAACACGGTGTCGAGCCGACCGAAGCCGGCCAATTCGTAGCGGCAGTCCTCGGTGAACACCGACGCGAAACAGACCCAGTCGCGCTCGTCGATGGCGTTGCCATAGCGGGCGGCCAGTTCATGAAGTTCGATGCGATCGGCTGCGGTCAGTGCCTCCATGTTGGCGCACGCTAGACGGCGACTTCGACACCGTTGACGCCGTAAGGTCGCACGGGAGTTCACGACGGGGAGACACGATGCCATCGACGAATCTGAAACTGGGCCTGGCTCTGGGGTATTGGGGAGCCGACAAACCCGGCAACGTGATCGCCAAGGTCCAGGAAGCCGAACGACTCGGCTACGACAGCGTTTGGGTCGCCGAGTCGTGGGGCAACGACGCGTTCACGTACGCGGCATGGATCGCCGCACATACGTCGACGATCCGTATCGGCACCGGCGTCGTGCAGCTGGCCGCCCGCACGCCGACCGCGACGGCGATGGCCGCAGTGACGCTCGATCACATCTCCGAGGGCCGCTTCATCCTCGGACTCGGCGTGAGCGGTCCGCAGGTGGTGGAAGGGTGGTACGGCCGCCCGTCGAACAAGCCACTGGCCCGCACCCGCGAGTATGTCGACATCATCC
>JANMJD010000274.1:0-3438 GCA_031371195.1 Actinomycetes bacterium
ACGCAGTGCCGGTGTGGCTGCGGTTGAACGCCGATGAACCCCACACCACCGGCGGAACGACACTCGATGACGCCGTCGCGGTCGTCGCTCTGGCGGTGCAAGCCGGTGCAGCGGCGGTCCACGTGAGCGCGTACGGCAATCCGATGGTTGCGACAGGGATCACCGATGGCCACACGCCCCACGCTGCGGGCAACCTCGTTCATCTCGCCGCCGCGATCAAGGCGACCACCGAACTGCCGGTGATCACGTTCGGGCGGTTGGAACCTGAGGACGCTGAGCAGGTCCTCGCCGACGGCAAGGCCGATTTCATTTCGATGGGCCGCAAGCTCCTCGCCGACCCCGACCTGCCCAACAAGCTCGCCGCGGGCCACACCGCAGATGTGCGGCCGTGCATCTACCAGTACCGCTGCATCGGCAACATCTTCCTGCTCGACGGCGTGGAATGCGTGTCGAACGCGGCGACCGCGCACGGCGACGAGGAATCGCCACCCCGAGCGACCCATCCCCGTCACCTGTTGGTCGCCGGCGGAGGTCCGGCCGGTCTGGAAGTGGCTCGGCTGCTGAGCGCCTCGGGCCACCGGGTGACGCTCGTCGAGTCCGGCGTCGAACTCGGCGGACGTCTGCTGCTCGCCGGAGCGTGTGATCCCGTGCTCGAAAAGATGCGCCGCTACCTGATACGCCAGGTCGAGCGGGCGAGCGTCGAGATTCGGCTCGGGGTGCGGGCGTCCAACGATCTGGTCCGCCAACTCGGCATCAATGAGGTCGTCGACGCAACCGGAACCGCCTGGCCCGGGCTCGACCCTCTCGCAGCCTGGGCCCGCGGCGGCGACAACGCCGATTCGCCGGGCCACCGGGTGCTGCTCCACGGTGGCGACAAGCCGGCGCTGTCGTTCGCCGACAGACTCGTTGCCGCCGGCCACGAGGTCACCGTCGTCGAGCCGAGTGGCGTGTTCGGCCAGGCCCTCGGGCTGCCCGGGCGCTTCCGACTCGTCCACGACCTGCGGGCGGCCGGCGTGCGCACCGAACAGGCCGCACCCGACGAGCCCTACGACACGGTCGTCGATACGAAACGCGCCGCGCCGTCGCCCCTGGTCATCGAGCAGATTGTCGTCCATCGTGTGGGCGACGTGACAGGTTCGGCCGGTCTCGAAGCCGCCTTCCGCACCGCTCGCGATCTGGTGTTCTCGCTCGCCCGCTGACGACCGGCGACCGGCAAACCGGCAAACCGGCAAACCGGCAAACCGCCCAAGATTACTGCCAGGTTGCCTCGGCCGCCCGGTTGCTGCTCGGTGGCCGAGGCCACCGGGCAGCTCCGCTCAGCGTCGGCGGGCGACGACCTGCAGATACTCGCTCGGCACGGCCAGAGCGGCGCCCGACGATGTGTTCCAGTCCCGGGCCAACGCGGTCAGGTCGTGCTCGAGCGCGGCCTGACCGGATGCATCGAGCGCCCCGAACGCCCGGTGGGTCGGACCGT
Source organism: Actinomycetes bacterium (assembly GCA_031371195.1). GTDB lineage: Bacteria > Actinomycetota > Acidimicrobiia > Acidimicrobiales > Ilumatobacteraceae > JANMJD01. The sequence continues at coordinate 1,475 of JANMJD010000274.1, forward strand.
AGAACCTGCGGAATATGTCGACGAAGTGTTCGGCCGACCGATAGCGGAACACGAAGTCCAGCTTTTCCATCGAGATCATCTCGACGCCGATGCCGAGCAGTTCGGTGACGTGCGACTCGGAGCCCCAGTTGAACGCCGAGACGATCGGCGGTGGCGGGACGTGGCGGGCAATGGTCGTGAACATCTGGCCGACGAACGACTCCGGTGTCCAGTTCGCCAGCCCGATACGACCACCGGGACGGCACACCCGCAGCAGTTCGCCGGCGACCTGTTGCTGACGAGGAGCGAACATCACCCCGAACACCGACAACACGGCATCGAAACCGGCGTCGGCGAACGGCAGATTCTCGGCGTCGGCCGTCTGCGTGGTCAGCCGGGTCCCTTCGACCGCAGCTCGCGCCGCCGCGTCGACGAGCAACGACGGGACGTAGTCGGATGCCGTCACGACCGCGTTACGGCGAGCCGCAGCCAGCGCGGCGTTGCCGTTGCCGGCCGCGACATCGAGCACCTCCCAGCCGGCTTCGAGGTCGACTGCCTCGCAGAGCAATTCGCCGGTCAGCTGAAGGGACGTGCCGATGACGGCGAAGTTGCCGCTCGCCCACGTGGCCTGTTGCTTGGCCTTGACGGCGTCGAGGTCGACGTTCGGCACGCTGTTCGATGGGGTGGGCTTCGAAGTCATGGGGACCGATGTGGGGCCGGCCGGATTGGAGTGGGTTGTTGTTGTCATGTCGATGATTGTCGACAACGCTTACGGCCCTGACGAGTACAACGAACGGACCGAACCGGTACAGATTCTGTACTTCCCCCGGTGCCCGATCGGCGCGACAATCAAGCCATGTTCAGCTATGGCGAGTACTGCCCCATCGCCGTGGGCGTCGAGTTTCTTGGCGACCGATGGACACCGCTCGTGCTGCGCGAGCTGATGGTCGGCTCCCACCGTTTCAACGAGATCCACCGGGGCATCCCCAAGATCAGCCGCACGCTGCTGTCGCAGCGGCTGCGAGCACTGGTCGAGCGCGGGCTCGTAGAACGCACCGATGACCACGCCGGCATCACCTACCACCTCACACCCGCCGGCGCGGATCTCGAGGTGGTCATCGCCGGAATCGGCATCTGGGCGGCTCGCTGGACCTTCGGTGATCCCGACAAGGAGCAACTCGACATCGCCTGGCTTGTCTGGCGGATGCACAATTACCTCGACCCGGCGCGGCTTCCGCCGCGGCGGACCACCGTCGAGTTTCGGGCTTCGGGACACAACGCCGGCCGAGCCTGGCTGGTCGTCGAAAGGCCCGGAGGCACCGCCTGTCAGATCGACCCGGGCTACGACATCGACCTACTGGTGCAGGGTGACAACGCCGCACTGCACCGCTGGTTCGTCGGACGATCCGACCTGTGCGACGAACTCGCGGCCGGCCGCATCCGCTTCGACGGTCCCGGGCACCTCGTACGCGGATTCCCGACATGGTTCGTGCAGGACCCGATGTTCGGCGAGATCCGACGCAAGGCCCGCGCCGATCGTTCGATGCCGGCGGCCTGACACCGACTCGCGTCGTCGTGAGGGCCGAAGGCGGACCTCAGATCGGCGACGGGTAGGGGTTCTCGATGCCGAGCATTCGGGCCAGAGCATCGGTGACCTGGTTGGCGACCGAATAGTTCATCACCTCGGGCATCAGACCGGCGGCGACCATCCGATCGGCGAGGCGGATGAAGATCGCCGCGAAGCGCATCGTCGAGAAGACCTCCCAGTAGTGCGGGTTGCGCACCTCGCGCCCTGAGACCGCCTCGTAGTGGGCGATCATCTCCTCGCGGGTCGGGAAGCCCTCGAGTCGAGGCGCGCCCATGTCGTCGAACGACATCCGGTCGAACATCAGCCACCACCCGATGTCGGCCTCCGTCGGGCAGATCGCCGCCGCCTCCCAATCCACCACCGCGGCAGGCTCGTAGTCGGCCCAGATGATGTTGCC
>JANMJD010000281.1:0-8124 GCA_031371195.1 Actinomycetes bacterium
CAATCCGGCGGTGATCGCCGCGACATGGTCGACGATGTGGGAACTCGGCGGCCTCACCGAGGACGGTCGCAGCCGGGTGATGCTCGGTCTCGGGGCGTGGTGGGAACCGATCGCTTCACGGGTCGGTGAGGATCGCCGCAAGCCGCTCACGGCGATGCGCGAGCACATCGAGGCCCTGCGTCAGCTGTTCACGATGGAGGAGGTGACGTACACGGGTGAGTTCGTCCATCTCGACCGGGTACGCCTCGATGTCGCCTACGGCGAGACCGGACCGCGCGACATCCCGCTGTACATCGGGGCGACCGGGGCCAAGATGATGGAGTTGACCGGCGAGATCTGCGATGGGGCGGTGCTCAACTACGTCGTGTCGACCGACTACATCCGCGGGGCCGTCGCCAACCTCGAACGGGGCGCGGCCAAACGCGGTCGAACGCTGGACGCCATCGATCGCCCGGAACTGCTGGTGTGTTCCCTGTCCGACGACGACCCCGCCGCAGCGATGATGACCGGGAAATCGCTGGTTGCGTACTACCTCGGCACCGAGCCGCACATCATGGAAGCGTCCGGCGCCGACCCGGACCTGGTGGCCCGGGTCCAGGAGATCGTCGGTTGGCCGGCCACCGAGGCCGACTACCGGCGTGCGGCCCACCTCATTCCCGACGCCCTGGTCCGTTCGTTGATGGCTGTCGGCACGGCCCAGCAATGCCGCGAGAAGGTCGGTGAGTACGTCGATGCGGGCGTCACCTGTCCGATTCTGTACCCGATGATGGATGACGTCGCCTCGGTCATCGACGCATTCGCCGGCTGGGAGCCGTGACTTCGTTCCTCGTCCACAACGCGGCCGTCGTGACCTGTGACGATGCCGGTCGGGTCATCGAGCATGGCTGGGTGTACGCCGTCGACGATCGCATCGTGGAAGTTGGGGCCGGAGATGTGCCCCGAGGCCGGCTCCGGGCCGATGTGGTCGTCGACGGCGCCGAGATGGCGGTGATGCCCGGCATGGTCAACGGCCACACGCACCTCTTCCAGACATTTTTCCGCGGCCTCGGCGACGACAAGAGCCTGCTCGACTGGCTGCGCGACTACATCTGGCCGACCGCCTCGGTGATGACGGCCGAGGAAGTGGGCGTCGCCGCCACGGTCGGGCTGATCGAAAACCTGCGATCCGGGGCGACCTCGGTGATCGACCATCAATACATCCACGCCGATGCCGCCACCGACGACGCCGTCTGCACGGCGGCCGACCGGCTGGGCGTGCGTTTCCTGCTCGCCCGCGGCTGGGCGGACCGCAACTACGAACCGCGACTTGCCGAGACGGCCGATCAGATCGCCACGCGGACTGCGGCCGTCGCCGGTCGGTGGCATGGTTACGACGGCGGCCGGATTCGAGTCGAGACCGCCCCGCTGATTCCATGGGGCTGCTCCGACGAGACGATGCGTGCCGTCGTCGCAGCCGCCGCCAATGACGGTGGAGGTGGTGGCGGCGGTGGATTGCACGTGCACTGCGCCGAGACGGCGACCGAGGTCGAGATGAGCCTGAGCGAACGAGGCATGCGCCACGTGCCCTGGCTCGACTCGGTCGGGGCTCTCGGCCCGGCGACCCAGTTGGCCCACTCCGTGTGGCTCGACGATGATGAGTTGACCCTCATCGCCGAACGGGGAGCCACCGTCGTGCACTGTCCGGTGAGCAACATGTACCTCGCCTCGGGGGTGCCCCGGATCCCCGAGATGTTGCGGCGGGGCATCACGGTCGCCCTGGCTTCCGACGGCCCGGGCTCGAACAATCGCCAGGACATGTTCGAGGCGATGAAGTCGACCGTTCTGCTCCAGAAGGTGCATCACCTCGATCCGGTGATCCTGTTGCCCGAGGACGCTTTGCGCATGGCCACGCGTGGCGGAGCATCGGCCTTCGGCCAGGTCGGCGAGATCGGGGAGATCGCCGAAGGACACAAGGCCGATCTCGTCGTCGTCGACCTCGACAGTCCGTTCATCGCCCCGGTCCACCGGGTCGCCTCGGCGCTGGTCTTCAATGCCACACCTCGGGATGTCCACACCGTCGTGGTCGACGGCCGGGTCGTCATCCGCGAGCGTCGGTTGCTGGTCGCCGACGAGCGAGCCGTGCTGGCCGAGGCCCGGCACCTGTGCCGAGAGCTGTTCGCCCGGGTGGCGACCAGCCGCTGACGGCTCGGGATGCTTCTGCGATCCGGCGGCGATCCTGGGTCCGCCAAAGTAACGACGCTCAACGTGGGCCTCGGTCACGTTGGGTCAAGGTTCACCCGCTCGGTCGAGGCCGCTCGTCGTGCGCTCCCACCAACGGAGTCCGTGAATCACTGTGAGGAGTTGCCATGAGAATTGGGTCGCGTGGCCCCTTTCTCCCACTTTGAGTGAAATCTACAATCCGCATAACTACTCAGCAGGCGGATCAGGGCGGCTCAGGGCGGACATTGTGGTGGCCGATCCTTGTCTGGCGTTGCCGTGTTTCGTGATCGAAGAGTCCCGACCGCGCTCACCGAAGGAACACACTCGTGCTCAAGACCAGTGACATACTCGCCGCGCGAAGGATGACGCTTCCGGCGACGATCGCGGCCACGCTGATCGTCGCCGCCGCCGTCCCGATCTTCGGCGCCTCGGCCGCCGCCGATCCGTGTGCTCCCCGGGAGACGACCGCCGCCTTCGCCCCGTGGGGTGACAAGAACCAGTACTTCCCGGTCAGGAATGGCGACTTCGAATCGGGGTCGACCGGCTGGACGGTGATCAACCGGGTGCTTGCAATGTGGGACAACGAACCGTGGCGGGTTCTCGGTTGGTTCGACCATGTATCGGCTCGCCTCGAGCCCGGTTCGACGTTGACGACGGCGACGTTCTGCGTCACCGTCGACGAGGATTCGGTGCGGATGTTCGTCCGGCGTCCCGGGGTCTACGGTGCCAAGCTGATCGTCACCGTGACCGTGTCCGATGGTGTCAACTCGGCCGACCACGCCTACGAGATCGACGGCCAGTCGTTCGGCTGGACGCCGTCGGCGCGGATGAACCTGCCCAACGTGCGCCAGGCGAACGGGGAGCAGTATGTGACGATCTCGTTCCGGACGACCGGCACGCGGGCGAGTTGGTCGGTGGATGACGTGATGGTCGATCCCTGGAAGTCCGCGCGTTAGTCGTCGGCCTTGGCGATGATCAGCCGTCGCCGCGAGGCGACCACGGACTACCTGACCGCAGCGTTGTACCTCGTCGCCTGCGTGATCATCGGCGTGTTGTTCGATCGGTTCCGCCCGACCGGTGAGGTGATCGTCTCCACCGTCATCCTCGTGGTGATCTACGCCATCGCCTATCGGATCGAATACACCTCGCAACTGGGCAGCATGGTCCCGACCCAACCGGTACTCGTGGCGTTGCTGTTCACCGCTCCGTTGAGCATCGTGCCAGTGCTCGTGATGATCGCGCAGCACCTGAGCCGGCCGCACCGACCATCACCGCACGACAAGTCCGCCCTGTTCATCGGGGCAGGTTTGCACTGCATCGGGCCGGTCGTCGTTCTGCAGGTGTTCGGGCCGGGCCCGGCCGACACGTCGCGCTGGTTGATCTACCTGCTGGCGTTGGCCGCCCAGTTCGCCTGCGACGCCGTCGTTGGCCTGACCCGGCAACTCGCGTTTCGTGATCCAGTGCGGCAGCTCGTACGCCCGGTCGGGTGGACCTTCCTGATCGACCTCCTGCTTGCCCCGATCGGCTTGAGTGCGATGCTCGGCGGCGGGACGCCGATTCGGTCCACGGTATTCGTCGCCGCTCCCGTTGCGCTGATCTGTGTGCTCGCCCGGGACCGGCAGGAACGGGTCGCCGAGGCGACAACGCTGGGCCTGGAGGCCAGCGCAGCGCGGACCGAGGCGCGCATCGACGAGCTGACCGGCCTGGCCAATCGGCGGGCGTGGCACGAGGCGGTCGCCGATGCGACGAGCCGATTGGAGGAGACCGGCGAATGGGTGAGCGTGGTCTACGCCGACCTGGACTACCTCAAGCACACCAACGACACCCGCGGTCACGCCGTCGGCGACGTCCTCATTCGGGCGATGGCCGACGAGATCCGTCGCGCGGCCCGTAAGGGAGACGTCGTCGCCCGCCTCGGTGGCGACGAGTTCGCCATGCTGATCACCTCTCGCGGGGCATCGCACAGCCCCCACGAACTGATCCGGCGGCTGCAGAGCCTCGTTGCGGGATGTCGCCTGCCCGACGGCCTGACGTTGTCGGCGTCGATCGGCGCGGCATCGTGTCCCCCGGAGCCCAATATCTCGTCGGCGATCCTGGCCGCCGAGCAGATGGCGATCCGCAACAAGGTGGCGCGTCGCGTCGGTCGGACCGAGGTCGTCTCCTAGCCGACTCAGGCCGCTTCGACTCAGGCCGCTCCGACTCAGGCCTCGCCGACTCAGGCCGCTCCGACTCAGGCCGCTCCGACTCAGCCCTCGCCGACTCAGGCCTCGCCGACCCGGACCTCGCTGACGACTTTCCAGATCTCGGTGAAGTCGCTGCCGGGCATGGCTGCGTCGGCGGCCTGCCACACGCCGTCCATCGCTGCCGCGATCGCATCGGGTGTACCGGCGGCGGTCACCGACCGCAGGTAGAGCTGAACGTCCTTGGCCATCAATGCCGTCCGGAATCCGGCGTCGTAGCTGCCGGTGAGCACCCGGTTGGGGAACTTGTCGGATGTCGCCGTGTTGCGACCACTTGACACGTTGACGACATCGACCATCGTCGACAGTTCGAGGCCATGGCGTGTCCCGAACGTCATCGCCTCCGAGGTCGCCGCCAGCGCGGTGGCCGACAGGAAGTTGTTGACCAGCTTCATCGCCTGGCCCTGGCCGGCGGTACCACCGACATGGAAGAGGTGGCCGGCGAACGATTCGAACAGCGATCGATGGCCGGCGATTATATCGTCGGGTCCGGCGAACATCAGCGAGATCGTCCGCGCCCGGGCGCCGGCGACGCCTCCCGAGACCGGGCCGTCGCAATACAGCACTCCGACATCGCCGAGCGCGCCGGCGGCTTGAGCGGCGACCGCCGGGCCGACCGTGGACAGATCGATCACCGTCGTCGCCCGCCGGTCGGCCGCGGCCACCAGCTCGGCGATCACCGACATCACCACCGCGCCGTTGGGCAGGCTGAGCAGCACCGTGTCGCAACGCGAGGCGAGGTCGGCGATACCGGCCGCAGCTTGGGCGCCGGCGGGCAACCGGTCGGCCGTCCCGGCGGCGTCGAAGCCGATCAGCGCGAAGCCGGCGGTGGCGATGTTCGCCGCCATCGGTCGGCCCATGTTCCCCAGGCCAACGAATCCGATGGTGGTCGGTCTGCTCACGGTGTGGCCGGCGCCGGATCGGGGGTGATGCCCTCGGCGTCGAGGACCTCGCGGGCGAGCCGGAATGCCTCGACCCCGGCCGGCACGCCGGCATAGATGGTGATCTGCAGCAACGTCTCGCGCAGCTCATCGAGGGTGCACCCATTGCGCAGGGCACCGCGGAAGTGGGTCTTGAACTCCTGCGACCGGTTGAGCGCGGCCAGGATGCACAGGTTGTTCAGGCTGCGCTGCCGGTCGGTCAATGCCTGGCCCTCCCCCCACACCGCCCCCCAGCAGTACTCGGTGATCACTTCCTGGAAGTGCCGGTTGAAGCTGTCGGCCGAGGCGAACGCCCGGGTGACATACTCCTCGCCGAGAACTCGGGTGCGCGCTTCCAGGCCGGTTTCGAAGAGTTCGTTGTTCATACCCGGGCAGCGTAAGCATCATCGGGTGAGCTCTCCGAACGACGTTGTGCGATCCGCCGATCCTGACCGGCCGCAGTACCGGGTGTACGCGCTGATATACGCCGAGCGCGACGCCCGCCGACCCGAGCATTTCCTCGGCGGTGATCCCCACGATCGTCCGATGCCGATGGACTACTTCGTGTGGGCGATCGTCGACGAAACCGCGGCGCAGCGGTCCGTCTGGGTCGTCGATACCGGGTTCGGAGCCGAGGACGCGCGGCGGCGGGGGCGGCGCCTCGTGCGCACGACGGCCGAGGCATTGGCGATGATCGGCATCGACGCCGCCCGCGTCGCCGACGTGATCCTGACCCACCTGCACTACGACCATGTCGGCGGTTTCGAGCAGTTCCCCCGCGCCCGCTTCCATCTGCAGGACCGGGAGATGGCCTATGCCACCGGTCGTCATATGACGCATCGGCTGTTCAGCCATGCCTTTACCGCGTCGCACATCGCCGACCTGGTGGTCGAGGTACACCGCAGCCGCGTTGTGTTCTGGGACGGCGATCACGAGATCGCCCCGGGAATCTCGGTGCACCTGGTTGGCGGTCACACCGCCGGGCTGCAGGTCGTGCGCGTTCACACGGCGTCGGGCTGGCTCGTGCTCGCCTCCGACGCCAGCCACTACAACGAGAACATGGAGTCGCAGCGACCGTTCCCGGTGGTCGTCGATGTCGGAGCGATGGTCGAGGGCTGGGCGACCATCGGGCGGCTGGCGACCCGTCCTGAGCTGGTCGTTCCGGGCCACGACCCGGAGGTGTTGCGCCGATTCCCGGCGGCCGGCTCCGGCCTCGAGGGCGCCGCCGTGCGGTTGGATCTCGGTCCAACCGGCATGATCCTGTGATGACCTATCAGCAACTCGAGACGTCGCTGCGAACCGGACGGATGATCGTCATCGACGGTGGTACCGGCACCGACATCCAGGCCCGCGGCGTCGCAATGAATGACGAGACCTGGTGCGCCCAGGCCAACTGGGACGCACCCGACGTGGTGCGCGAGGTGCACCGGGGCTACGTCGCAGCGGGGGCCGAACTGGTGATCGCCAACAACTATCCGACGAGTCCGTTCCTGTTCGACAACCTCGGACGGTTCGACGAGGTCGCCGCCACCGACGCCCGCGCCGTGCAGTTGGCCCGCGAGGCCGTCGGAGATCGGCCGGTCGCCGTGGCCTCCTCGTTCTCGGTGATGCGGCCTGCCGTGCTCGGCAGCGACGACACCCGGATGGTGCATTGGCCCGAGGCCGAGGCCCGGCGGCTGATCGAGCGCAAGGCGGCCGGCCTGGCAGCCACGGGTTGCGATCTGATCATGATGGAGATGATGCGCGATTGCGACTACTCGGTGTGGGCGACGCAGGCCGCTGCCGCCACCGGGTTGCCGCTGTGGGTCGGCATCGCCGTGCAACGGGGTCCCGACGGGCGACTGCACGGCAACAACCGGCCGGAGTTCGGGCTCGACGAGATCGTGGCGAGCCTGACCGAGGTCGAGCCGGCGGTGATCTTGATCATGCATACGTCGGCCAACGACACGTCCGATGCGTTGCAGACTGTGCGTCGCCACTGGGACGGACCGCTCGGCGCCTATCCCGAGTCGGGTTACTTCGCCATGCCCGACTGGCAGTTCGTCGATGAGATGAGCCCGCAGGAATTGGTCGAGTTCAGCGAGGATTGGGTGTCGCTCGGCGCCACGGTGCTCGGTGGCTGCTGCGGCACCGGTCCGCAGCATGTTGGCGCGTTGCATGCCCGCTGGGGTGGTGGAGTCGACGGCGCCTCCACTCGGTAGCGTGGATCGATGCGGAGAATTGCCGATCGATGGATCGTGAGTGGCTGGGGACTCCTCGGTGGCCTGGCCGTACTCGCCTTCGGTGCGCTGTGGCGCTACCAGGGGATCGAGGGCCATGTCTACGTCGAGGCGGGTCGCCTGCCCCAACTCCGGGCGGGCGACGTGGCGACGATCCCGCTCTTCGTCGCCGCCGTGTGGCTGATCGCCCGCGCCTTCGTCACGTCCCTGCGGCGACGAGTCGCCGGCGGGCTGCTGCTCGCCGCCGGCCTGGCGTATCCGCTGTTCTCGTATCCGTGGGACGGCCGGGTGGTCTTCGGGCAACATCACCACGGCATCCACAACACCGATGCATTCGCAGTGGTGCTGCTCGTCGCGTCGCTCGTCGCGCTGATGATCGAACGCACCGCGCGGCGCACGGCCTCCTCATAGTCCCCGCCGCGTCATAGTCCACGCCGTGTCATAGTCCGCGCCGTATCACAGTCCACGCCGTGTCATAGTCCCCGCCGTGTCATAGTCCCCGCCGTGTCATAGTCCACGCCATGTCTAGCCACTCCGTGCCATAGC
>JANMJD010000323.1:0-5413 GCA_031371195.1 Actinomycetes bacterium
TCGACCGCCAGGGTGTTGCGCCAGCCCTCTCGGTTGACCGGCTCGAGGAACTCGTCGAGCCCGGCGAGACGGTCGATGGCCGCCTCGAGGGCATCGAACGACCGTTGTTCGTCGAGCGGGAGTCGCCGACGGGCCGTTTCGCCGCCGAGCAGCCGACGAAGCAGCCGGTGGCTCCAGCCGACCCACCACTCCCACGTGTGCAACTCGGCCGGGTCACCCAGCCGCTCACGCAGGTCGGCGACGAACGCACGCAGGGCGAGCGCATGCGTGCCGCGCCGCCCGACACGTGCCGCCGCGGCGCCGTCGTCGAGGCCATCATCGAGGCCGTCGTGGACGACAGAGTCGACGTCGTGGACGACAGAGTCGACCTTGGTGGTTCGGTCGGCGTGTCCGTCCGGAGGACCGTCCGCTTCGGCCGGCGGTTGTGCAGTTGGGTGAATAGTGCGGTGGGCGTACCGTTCGAGTGCCTCGTCCCAGTCGGTCCCGAGCCGCACACCGGCTTCTCGGGCGACCCGCTCCCAGGCCGCCGTTGGGATCGGTCGTCGATCGGCGTCGAGTATCGGCGCGCCCGCCAGCATCTCGAAGACGTCAACCCGCCGCCAGCCCGGCCGGTCGACGTCGAGGACCCGTAACAGGGTGCGAGCGGCGACACGCTCGCCCAGCCGCCCGGGCCCGGTGCCGTTCCACGGAATGTCGGCGGCGTCGAACTGCTCGCAGATCAATCGCAGATACGGCTCCGGCGTGGTCCACAACACCGCCATCCGGTCGAAGGCCAACCCCCGGCGGGCTGCCTCGAGGAGTCGCCGGAGAATGACGCGGACTTCGTCGTCGGCGTCGGTCACGGTGATCACGTCGACGTGGGCTCGTGGCTCGTCACTGGGTTGACTGGCCACGGGAGGGACGCCCAAGCGTTCGACCAGGTCGTCGGGCCCGGCGTCGGCGACGGAGTCGTCGGCGCGGCCGACGAGCACACGCACCGGCGTATGAACCGCAATGGCGTGCAGAAGACCGATCGCCGGGGCCGACAACCGCTGGGGAAGGGCGACGACGACGGGGCCGAGGCCGCCGAGCGAGCTCGGCGTGCAGCGCGTTGCGGCGGCGAACAGCAGGTCGCTCTCGTCGTGCCACCGCCCGCCGAGCAGATCGCAGGCGGCGCGATGAACGGTGAGCACGTCGCGAGTCAAGGGCGATCCGGTGCGCTGCAGCCGATCGATGGCGGCCGGTTCGAGTTCGCGCAGCTCGCGGTGGGCTCGCCCGAGCGCCTCGATCGTCGCTCGGTGCGGTTGTGCCGTCCGCAGCGGCCCGATCGCCCCGGCCAACGCCACCGTCATCGCCCCACCGATGATCGGCGTGGTCGCCGGTCGGCGTCCGGCCGCGGCGAGTGCGCCTCCCGACAGCAGATCGCCGAGCCGGTACACGGTGAGGAACGAGACTCCGGCGACACCACCCTGACGGCCGAGCGACCGGCGGAGCATGACACCGGCCGAGTTGGTCGGCACGATGACGGTGACCGGGGCCAGACGGTCGTCGCCTTGCGCCTCGGCCACGGCTCGCCGGACGGCCGCGAACGCCTGCGGGCCAAAGCCCACCTGCTCGACTGTCAGCGCCATAGTGACCAGAGCGTACGGAATGGGTGTGTCACCGCACGCCAGCGGCGCCGCGTCAGCTCATCGCGGCGAGTGATTTCAGCTCGGCGACGGCGTGGGCCGGCCCGAGCGGGTCGCGGAACAGCGATGATCCGGCGACGAAGACGTTGGCGCCGTTGCGGGCGGCCCCGGCGATGGTGGACGGTCCGACGCCGCCGTCGATTTCGAGGTCGATGACATCGTCGAGCCCGCCGGCGGCGATCATCGAGCGGACCTGGGCCATCTTCGGTTCCATCGTGGAGATGTACTGCTGGCCGCCGAATCCGGGATTGACCGTCATCACCAGCACCAGGTCGACCAGGTCGAGCACGTGGGCGATCGTCGCGGCGGGAGTGGCCGGGTTGAGGGCGACGCCGGCGGTCGCCCCGAGTTCGCGAATCGCGCCGAGCGTACGGTGGAGATGGGTGCACGCCTCGACGTGGACGATCAGACGCTCGCAACCGGCCTCGATGTAACGGGCAGCCATCACATCGGGGGTGAGGACCATCAGATGAGCCTCAAACGGCAGCTTCGTATGCCGACGAGCGGCGGCGATCACGTCGGGTCCGATGGTGAGGTTGGGGACGAACTGGCCGTCCATCACATCCCATTGGATCCGGTCGCAGCCGGCCGCCTCCAGCGCAGCCACCTCCTCACCGAGACGGGAGAAGTCGGCGGGCAGCACGGAGGGTGCGATCTGGATCGGGCGCATCGCCTGTGACGGTAGTTGGGGTACGACCGCCATCGCGAGTCAACAAAATGGCGCCGAAGTACGACCTGGCGTGGCACGGTGGGGGAGTGAAGCCCAACGTGCTGTTCATCACGCTCGATCAGTTCCGCGGCGACAGTATGTCGTGCGCCGGTCATCCCGTCGTACGCACGCCGCATCTCGATCGTCTGGCGGTCGCAGGTGTTCGCTTCGCCCGCCACTACAGCCAGGCTGCGCCGTGCGCTCCAGGTCGGGCCAGTCTGTATACGGGGCTGTACCAGATGAATCATCGGGTGGTGGCCAACGGCACCCCGCTCGATGCCCGGTTCGACAACGTCGCCCACGCGGCCCGGAGGGCGGGCTACGTCCCGACGCTGTTCGGCTACACCGATACGGGCATCGACCCGCGAGCGGCGGACGGTCCCGACGACCCCCGCCTGTCGACTTACGAGGGCCGACTGCCCGGTTTCGAACACGAGCTGCCGTTGCCCGAGTCGGCCGACGCCTGGGTGGCCTGGCTGGCAACGCTCGGCTACGACGCGTCGCCAGGTGCGCTCGACCTGCTCGCCCGGGAGCACGAACGCCCTGTCGAGCACGGCATTTCGGCCTTCCAGACCGATCTGTTGATCGACTGGATCGAACGCCAGGACGGTCCGTGGTTCGCTCATTCGAGCTACCTGCGGCCTCACCCGCCGTACTCGGCGGCCGGACACTTCGCCGCAATGTACGACCCGGCCACACTTCCGCCGCCGATCCCGATGGCGGCCAACGGTGCCCGCCACCCGTTCCACGACGTGCTGCTCGCCAACCGCCGCGCCGTGGCTCCCGCCGATCCGGCGGTCCTGGCCGACCTGCGGGCCCAATACTTCGGGATGATCAGCGAGGTCGATCACCAGCTGGGCCGGCTGTGGGATGCGTTGGATCGCAACGGGCGATGGGACGACACGGTGATCGTCGTGACCTCGGACCACGGCGAACAGCTCGGTGACCAGGGTCTGCTGGGCAAGGTGGGCTTTTTCGAATCGAGCTTCCACATCCTCGGGATCGTGCGCGACCCGCGGCACCCCGAGGCCCATGGCACCGTCGTGGGCGAGTTCACCGAGAATGTCGACGTGCTGGCGACGATCGCCGAAAGTATCGGCATCGAGGTGCCCTCCCAATGCGACGGGCACTCCTTGATGCCGTTCATCAGCGGAAATGGCCCCGACAGCTGGAGGACCGCCGCCCACTACGAGTTCGACTGGCGCGACTTCCTCATCCGGCTCGGTGTCGACGACCGCTCGTTGGAGGAGAGCAACCTGGCCGTCCTGCGTACGGCGACGGCGGCATACGTACAGTTCGGCGACGGGTCGTGGCGGTGCTTCGATCTCGTCGACCCGACGTGGCGGACCGAGATCACCGATCCGGCGCGAGTGCTCGAACTGGCCCAGGAGATGCTCGTCTGGCGGTCGCGCCACGCCGACCGGACGATGACCGGCATGCTGTTGTCCAACGGCGGTATCGGGCGTCGACCGGTGTCGATCGGGGGCACGTGAGGCCGCCCGGTAGGTCTCGAACCCGGTCCTCCGACGGTCGGCCGAACGGTCGTCGGGCCCCATCCGGCGGGCGAGCAGAGACCGAACCGGTCGAGCTTGTCGTGCGCGTCGATCGTGTCGCCGCCGGGGGCGACGGCATCGCCCGCCACGAGGACGGGCGGATCGCCTTCGCCCGGGGCGGCATCCCGGGCGAGCTGGTCAGGCTCCGAATCGACGAGCAGCGGCGGGACTACGTCAAGGGTTCGGTCGTCGAGGTGCTCGAACCGAGCGCGTCACGCCGCACGCCGCCGTGCCCGCAGGTCGCCGCCGGTTGCGGTGGTTGTGGTTGGCAGCACATCGCGCTCGACACGCAGCGCGACCTGAAGCGGGACATCGTCGTCGATGCCTTGCGCCGCCTCGGCGGTCTGGACGACCCAGAAGTACGTCTCGGGCCGCCGTTGGCCGACATCGGTTGGCGCACCACGGTTCGTTTCGCCATCGATGGAGCGGGACGTCCGGGCTTCCGGGCGCATCGCAGCAACCGGGTCGTCGCCACCGAGCGGTGCCCGGTCGCCCACCCGTTGATCGAGTCGCTGCTGCCGGGGTTGCGTGCTCCCGGGGCCGAGGAGCTGACGATCCGCGTGGGAGCCCGTACCGGCGACCGGGCCGCCTGGTGGACGCCGGATGCCGCCCGCCCGAATCTCCCGGCCGACGTGGTCGTCGGGGCCGACGCGGCGGTGACCGAGGTGATCCACGGTGTGCGCCTGAGGGTGTCGGCCGGATCGTTTTTCCAGTCGTCGCCTGAGGCGGCCGAGGCACTGTGCGACCAGGTGCGTTCGGCGGCAGGTACCGTGATGACCGATGGGCGGGGCCAGGTGATCGATGCGTACGGGGGGATCGGCCTGTTCACCGCGGTGACCGTGTCTCATGACCGCCCGGTGACGATCGTCGAGGTCTCCGCGTCGTCGACCGATGACGCCCGGCATCATCTCGCCGGCCGACCGGTGACCATCGTCGAGTCCACTGTCGAGCGCTGGACGCCGATTCCCGCCCAGCTGGTCATCGCCGATCCGGCCCGCTCGGGTCTCGGGGCCGAGGCCGCCCGCCGGCTGAGCGTCGGCACCGGTTGCGAGCGGTTGGTGCTGATCAGCTGCGATGCCGCCGCCGCCGGACGCGACGCTCGTCTGCTGAGTGGGCTCGGCTATCACCACCGTGGTTCGATCGTGCTCGATCCCTTTCCCCACACGCCGCACGTGGAGATCGTCTCGCGGTTCGATCGTGGACAGTGATCCAAGCCCGGCCGGGCTCCGTATCGTTGATGTGCGAGAGAACTACTCGGTTCATTCCGACGCAGCGCTCGTCATCGCCATCGCTCGGTACCGTCAGGGAGCGCTGGCCGAGGCCTATCGCCGCCACGCGGGCGCAGTCTTCGGTCTGGCCAAACGGCTCCTCGGTCAACAGCAATTGGCCGAGGAGGTGGTGCAGGAGGTCTTCTTGCGGTTGTGGAACAATTCGGAGCGCTTCGATCCGGAGCGGGGCAGTTTACGCAGCTTCCTGCTGGCCCA
>JANMJD010000349.1:0-3875 GCA_031371195.1 Actinomycetes bacterium
CGAATACGACAACCTCTTCGCCGCGAGCACGCAGCTGCCGTACCGTATGGGAACCGATGTATCCGGCGCCGCCGGTCACGAGAATGGTCATATTGCCGTGACGCTATCGCGATGCTCGATTCGACGGTGGGCGGTTGAGCCAGCCTGGCCAGCCCTCCGGGCGGGGACGTGCCTGGGTCGCCGGCGGCCTGACCTGTCAGAATCGTTGGTCGCTATGAGAGGTTGGTCATGAAAGGTCTCGTTCTTGCCGGGGGTGCTGGGACCCGGCTGCGACCCATCACGCACACGTCGGCCAAGCAACTGGTTCCTGTGGCCAACAAGCCGATCCTGTTCTACGGCATCGAGTCGATGGTCGCCGCCGGCATCACCGAAATCGGGATCATCGTCGGTGATACCCGCGCCGAGGTGATCGCTGCGCTCGGCGACGGCTCGCGCTTCGGCGCATCATTCTGCTTCATCCCGCAGGATGCCCCATTGGGGCTGGCGCACTGCGTCCTCATCGCTCGCGAGTTTCTCGGCGACGACGAGTTCGTCATGTACCTCGGCGACAACCTGCTCGAGCAGGACCTGGGTGCGTTCGTCGCAGCATTCATCGCCGCTCATAGCCAGGTCGAACCGCCGTCCGCCCAGATCCTGCTGAAGCAGGTACCGGACCCGCACCGGTTCGGCATTGCGGAACTCGACGCGTACGGCCACGTTGTTCACCTCGTCGAAAAGCCGGTCGAGCCCGTCTCCGACTTGGCGCTCGTTGGCGTGTATCTGTTCGACAAGTCGATCCACGAGGCCGTCGGCTCGATCACGCCGTCGTCGCGGGGTGAACTGGAGATCACCGACGCCATCCAGTGGCTGATCGACCACGGACATCGGGTCCGCACCGAGCTCTTGCACGGGTGGTGGATCGATACCGGCAAGCTGACACCGCTGCTCGAGGCAAATCGCCTCCTGCTGGAGCGGATCCAGCCACGCATGGACGGCTGGGCCGACGAGCCATCGAGCATTCTCGGCCGCGTCGTCATCGAACGCGGAGCGAAGATCGCCAATTCCCAGATCAGGGGGCCGGTCATCATCGGGGCCGGAGCTGAGATCACAGACAGCTTCATCGGTCCGTTTACGGCGATCGGCGATGACTGCCTGGTCACTGGTTCAGAGGTCGAGCATTCAGTGATCATGGAACGTTCGCACGTGATCGACATCCCGCGGTTGGAGGATTCGCTGATCGGACGTGAAGCGGTGGTAACGAGAACACAATCCCGACCTCGGGCCCTACGGTTGATGATCGGCGATCATTGCCAGATTGATGTGGAGTGAGAGTGAAAGTCACAGAAAGCGATGTCATTGCCGGGGTGTACCTGGTCGAACCGGCTATCCACGGCGACCAGCGGGGAATGTTCATCGAGACGTACCGCCGCGAGTGGTTTCCGAACGGTCGCGAGATGATCCAGGCAAACCGTGCCAACCGCCAGCAGGGGGCGATCGTCGGGCTCCACTATCACATGCATCAGGCTGACTATTGGTACGTTCCGTTCGGCACCGCCCGTGTGGTCCTGCACGACCTGCGGTCCGGTGGGCCGACCGACGGGGCGACGGTCAGCCTCGACCTGTCGGGAGAGAACCACCATGGCCTTTTCATCCCGCCCGGATTGGCCCACGGGTTTGCGGCGCAGACCGACATGGTGATCACCTACCTCGTGGACGGCTACTACAACCCCGCCGATGAACTCGGGGTGGCGTGGAACGACCCGGCGATCGCCGGAGACTGGGGCGTCACCGATCCGGTTCTATCCGAACGCGACAAGTCCAACCCGCTGCGCGCAGATCTTCCCGAGGGTCGTCGTCCGTACTGGCCGATGCGCACCTGATCAAGTTCACTCGCGGGCTCGATGCGGTGGGGTTCCACCAGCACAGGCACGATTGCCGATTTCGCGCTTCAAATCCGCAGCCAACGGCGCGCAAGCCACTACCCTATGCGGGCGCATTCCGTTGCCCATCCGGCGGAACGTCGACCACGAGGACGACTCATGATCATCTCCCGAACGCCCCTTCGAATCTCGATCGGTGGGGGCGGAACCGACCTGCCGTCGTACTACCGCCACGATGGCGGCAGCTTTCTGTCCGCAGCGATCGACCGATATGTCTACATTGGTGTCAATCGGACGTTCACTGACGACTACTTCATCAAGTACTCCCAACTCGAGCGAGTGAAGACACGCCCCGAAATACAACATCCAATAATTCGTGAAGCCCTTACCATGCTTGATATTGATCCGCCTCTTGAAATCGCCAGCATGGCCGACATTCCAGCGGGCACCGGCCTCGGCTCGTCGGGCTCGTTCACCGTCGGTCTCCTGAAAGCATTGCACGTACTCAAACGCGAGCACATCTCGGCGCACGATCTGGCAGAGGAGGCCTGTCACATCGAGATAGATCGGCTGAATGAGCCGGTTGGCAAACAGGATCAGTACATCGCCTCCTATGGCGGAATCACCTGTTTCGACGTCCAGCCGGACGGCACGGTCACGGCAGAACCACTGCGGGTACCTCCAACGGCACTTCACGACCTCGAGCTGAACCTGATGCTTTTCTTCACCGGATATTCGAGGTCAGCCAGCTCAATCCTTGCGGATCAGGCGACGCGAAGCACGGCGGGCGATACCGAGATGCGACAGAACCTCGACGAGACACGGATTTTGGGGGGTGTGATTCGTGCGGCTCTGGAGGCCGGCGAGCCGGAACACTTCGGCGCCCTCATGAACGACCATTGGCAACGCAAGCGCCGCCGCAGTGCCGGGATGTCGACCCAGCATATCGACGAACTCTACGACCTCGGAATCAGCCACGGCGCGATCGGCGGAAAGCTAGTCGGGGCGGGCGCCGGCGGCTTCCTCATGTTCTACGCACCGGACCCGGCCAAGCTTCGCTCAGCATTCCGCGCTCGCGGACTTGAAGAAGTGACCTTCCGATTCGATCATGAGGGTACAGTCCTCATGGCGAGGTCATGAGGACAGTGCAGGTCGTCATACTAGCTGGGGGTCTCGGCACACGGATGAGCCACTGGACAACGTCGATGCCCAAGGCGCTCATCCCGGTCGCCGGTGAACCATTTCTCTATCATCAACTGCGACTCCTGGAGTCATCCGGTCTCACCGATGTGATTCTGAGCACCGGGTATCTCAGTGACGCAATCGATGAGGCACTCGCCGTCTCTCCTTCCCGTAATCTAAAGATCTCGTGCATTCACGACGGACCTACAGCGCTTGGCACCGCGGGTGCAATTCGGAGAATCATCGACCTTGGACTCGTTGATGATACCTTTCTCGCCCTGTACGGAGATAGCTACCTTCTCGTCGACTATTTGAGCATTGCCGCTCAATACGATCCATCGACGGCCGATTCCTTGATGACCGTGATGCGCAATGACCAACACCTCGACGCCAGCAATGCTAGGTATGAACAGGGGCGAGTGAAAATGTATCGCAAAGGAGTCTCATATCCGGAAGGACAGGGGATGCACCACATCGACTATGGCCTGAGCGTTCTGAGTTCATCTGCAATCATCGACTTCGTCCCACTGGGCCAAACAACCGATCTGGCTGATTTCTTCACGTGGTGCGCCGACCGCGGGCGACTCCAGGGCTCCGAGGTCGAGCAGCGATTCTATGAAATCGGGTCCGAGGTCGGCAGGGCCGACCTAGAGGAGCACCTTCACTTCATGAGCGAACATTCATGACGATCACCGACAGCAGTGAGATCCGAATGAGTCGACCGGCCAACGACGTCGAGAACCCCGAGCTCTCCATTGTCATTCCAGCGCTCAACGAGGAGCTGACCATCTCCGACTTCGTGGCTTGGTGCCACGAAGGCCTAGCTGCCGCCGG
>JANMJD010000403.1:0-11981 GCA_031371195.1 Actinomycetes bacterium
GCCAAGGAGTGGATCGCCGAGTCCGAGGGTGGCCGGGCCAAGTTCAACGAACTGCGGGCCGATGGCGCCAAGCATCAGATCGAGGAAGTCGGCACTCAGCTCCGCTCGATGATGCCGTGGATCTCGATGATGCCGTGGATCTCGGCCGGTAAGCAGAAGGTCGCCGAAGCCTCGGGCGGCTGACGCAGACCTCGCTCGGCTGATCACCGGGTCGCACAGACGTAAAGAAGGCCGGCGCTGGGGGGTTGCGCCGGCCTTCTTCGTTCGCCCTAACCATGGTGTTCCCGTGGGACAGACGAGGCGTCGTTGGATCTCGTCGTTGAGATCCGGTCAGCTCTCGGGCCGTCCGGCCACTTGAAGTAGTTCTATCACTACTTCAGTATGGTTTTCAATGGGTATTCAGAACTATCGGGTACGGAATGCCTCAATCGTTGCTCTCATCGGGATGAGCCACCCGCTTTTCGTAGCGTCCGCTGCGACACCCCGCCGAGGTGGCGGGATGGATATCCGACTCACCGGGTCAGGAATCGGACGTACTAGGCTCCTCGGGTCACTTCAAGCGTCAACGATCGAGGGAAAGCACGATGAGCGAAGCAGATTGGGGTTTCGAAACCCGCCAGATTCATGCCGGAGCCGCACCGGACCCGGCGACGGGGGCTCGCGCCACACCGATCTATCAGACCACCAGCTATCAGTTCCGCGACTCGGCTCATGCCGCCAACCTGTTCGCCCTGGCCGAGATCGGCAACATCTACACCCGGATCATGAACCCTACCCAGCTCGTCCTCGAGTCGCGGATCAACTCCCTCGAGGGTGGGTGCACCACTGCTGTCGGCCTGCCGGGCACATTGGCCGTGGCGTCCGGTCAATCGGCTGAGACTTTGGCCCTGCTCAACCTGGCGGAAACCGGCAGCCACATCGTCGCCTCGCCATCGCTGTACGGCGGCACGTACAACCTGCTGCACTACACACTTCCCAAGATGGGAATCGGCGTGACCTTCGTCGACGATTCCGACGATCTGGGCCAGTGGAAGTCGGCGATTCGCGACAACACCCGGGGATTCTTCGGTGAGACGTTGGCCAACCCCAAGAACCAGATGTTCGATATCGAGGGCGTCTCCCAGGTCGGCCACGACCACGGCATCCCCCTGGTGGTCGACAACACCATCCCCACGCCGTATCTGCTGCGTCCGATCGAATGGGGCGCCGATGTCGTGCTCCACTCGCTCACCAAGTTCATGGGCGGACATGGCACGTCGATCGCCGGATCGATCACCGATGCGGGCAAGTTCGACTATGCGGCCAGCGGTCGGTTCCCGAATTTCACCGAGCCCGATCCGTCGTACCACGGCCTGCCCTACTTCCCCGCCCTCGGGCACGGTGCCTACATCCTCAAGGCTCGTGTCCAACTGCTGCGCGATCTCGGCATGGCGATCTCGCCGTTCAATGCCTTCCAGATCCTGCAGGGCATCGAGACCCTGAGCCTGCGGATGGAACGCCACTTCGCCAACGCCGACCAGGTCGCAGCCTTCCTTGTCGGCCATTCGAAGGTCGAGGAGGTCATCTACGCCGGTCTGGAGTCCAGCCCGTGGCACGACCGCACGCGCGTCTACGGCGGAGGCAAGGGCTATGGCTCGGTGCTCTCGTTCATCATCAAGGGCGGCAAGGAGGCGGGGCAGAAGTTCGCCGATGCACTGACCCTTCACAGCCATGTCGCCAATATCGGTGATGTTCGCAGCCTGGTGATCCACCCGGCGTCGACGACCCACAGCCAGCTCACCGAAGCCGAGCAGGTCTCCACCGGTGTCTATCCGGGCCTGGTTCGCCTCTCGGTCGGGCTCGAGTCGATCGAGGACATCATCGCCGACCTCGAATCGGGCTTCGCCGCCATCTGAGCCGTTCGCCCCACGGGTGACCGCGTCCACCTTCTGCCACTCTCTGATACTTCCGGGTGGGCGAGGAGTGAGGCGCGGTCAATGGGTTCCGATCGGGTGAAGTCGGCGTTGTTCGTCGATTTCGACAATATTTTTCAGGGTCTGTTCGACGACGATCGGGACGTGGCGCGGGCGTTCGCCCGCAAACCGGACGCCTGGCTGGAGCGACTCGCAACTGCCGGGATGGAGAGCGGGGTAAGTCGGCAGTTCCTGATCAGGCGGTGCTATCTGAACCCCCAGGGCGCCCCATCCGTCGCCCGCGAGGGCGGGGGCAAGGCGCGCGACCCGATGATCACGTACGGCACTTTTCGCGGCGCGTTCACCCGGGCCGGATTCGAGGTGATCGACTGCCCGTCGTTGACCAACTCGCAGAAGAACGCGGCCGACATCCGCATCGCCCTCGACGTGCTCGAATTGGCGCTGCTCGGCACGCCGTGCGAGGAATTCGTGCTCGCGTCGGGTGATTCGGACTTCACCCCGCTGCTCCATCGACTCAGTGCACGGGACAAGCGCTCCCTCCTGGTCGCCTCCGGACCCGTAGCCGCCGCATGCAAGGCCGCGGCGACGCAGTACCTCGATGGCGCCGCAACGGTCGAACTCATTCGTCCCGTCCGCCGGGCGACCGATCGTCGCGTCGCCGCCCCGCCCGCCGGGTTGGAGTCCGCCGGGCTGGAGCCCGCGGCGTTGGAACCCGCCGGGCTGGAACCCGCGGCGTTGGAACCCGCCGGGTTGGAATCCGCCGGGTTGGAATCTGCCGGGTTGGAATCTGCCGGGTTGGAATCTGCCGGGTTGGGGCTCGCTGCGACCGAACCCGGCGAGCTCGGGTCCGGTGGTGCGGCGAGCGAGGCGGCTGTCGTCGACGATCCTCCGGCCGACGCACTCCGCCGTGCCGGGCTGCCGGTCGGCGACGCGATGAGCTGGCAAGCCCTGTCGGTGACGATGGCCGAGAGCATCGGCGTCGCCGCTCCGTTCGTCGGCCTGGTGACCCGCACCTGTCGCGACGCGTTGCACGCCGGTGGCGTCGACTGGAGTCGTCACGTCGTCAACGACATCCTGCAGGTCTGCCGTCGGGGAGGCATTTCGCTCCACGAGCCGGTCGCTCCGTCGCCGGAATCGGTGCTCCAGGCGCTGCTGCAGGGTGTGGTCGTCGATGGTGTTCACAAGGGCTTCGTCCTCAGCCCGACGACTGTCCTCGAACTCGGGCGCCACCTCGGTGTCGTCGGCACCAACGCACCGGCTTCAGACGACTCCGTCGATTCGCGCGCCGAATCGGTCCCGGCGGCGACAACGGCGACTCCGGCGCCTCTGCAAGTCGCCGTGTACCACCCGGCCCCGTCGACCCCGTTGCTGGCACCGGGCGACGCGCTCCCGCCTCCATTGCCGCCGCCGTTCGTCGATTCGATGGCGGCCTGCTGATCGTCAGCCGCCGCCCTCGCGGCGTTCGTCGAGGAACCGTTCGAACTCGGCGGCGAGCGCTTCGGCCGACGGCATCGCTGCTTCCACCCGGCGGTCGAATTCGCGTTCGAGCATCGTCACGAACATCGCCGCCTGACTGTCGGAGGCGACGGCGCCGTCGTGCAGACGGCGCCATTTGTCCACCTCGGGGCCGAGATCGGGCCCGGGCAACGAAAGCCCCAGCACATGCTCGAGGTGGTGTTTGAGGGCCATCGTCGAGCGTGGATGACGAGCGTTGAGCAGATAGTGGGGGACGCCGACCCGCAGCGAGATCGTCGGAATACCGACCGACTCGAGCCGCTGATGGAGCACGCCGACCACGCCGGTCGGACCCTGGTATTGCGGGCGCGACAGTCCCAGGCGGCCGGCGAGCTGGGCATCGGTGGTACTTCCGAAGACCTGCGGGGTGCGGCTGTGCGGGATCGCCTCGGCGACCGCGCCGAGAGTGACGACGACCTCGCAACCGAGTCCTTGGACGACTTCGATCACGTGGTCGACGAACGTGCGCCAGCGAACGTCGGGCTCGATGCCACTGAGCAGCACGATGTCGTGATGGGGACCGCCCTGGTAGGCGACTATGTCATTCGACGGCCAGCGGATCTGGCGGTCGTCGGCGTCATCGAGGTACACATTCGGGCGGTGTTGGGTGAAGTCGTAGTACCAGTCGGGGTCGAGCCGGGCCAGATGGATCGCCGGGGACTGCTCGAGGGCGTGATCGATCACATCGGTGGCGACGCCGGCCATGTCGAACAGGCCTTGGAGCGCCATCACGAAGATCGGCCGGCGCAGCGGCGTCGCCGTGATCCATTCGAAGCCGGGCGCCGCCATCAACCGCTCATCCTGCCAGCCGTTCGACGACGTAATCGACCGATGCCGTGAGCCTGGTGATGTCGTCGACCGGGGTGACGGGAAACATGCCGACGCGAAGTTGGTTGCGGCCCAGTTTGCGGTATGCGTCGGTGTCGACGATCCCATTGGCGCGCAGCACGCCCGACACGGTACCGGCATCGACACCGGACAGATCGACGGTGCCGACGACAGCGGATCGCTTGGCGGGATCGGCGACGAACGGCGTGGCCCACGGCCGGCTCTCGGCCCAGCCGTACAGCACGTCGGCGCATGCGCGTGAGCGCGCCGCGCAGCCGATCAACCCGCCCTGATCGAGCATCCAGCGGATCTGATGATCGAGTAGGGCCAGCGTGGCCAGAGCCGGGGTGTTGTACGTCTGGTCAAGCCGGCTGTTCGCCAGGGCGATCGACAGGTCGAGCGAGGCGGGAACCCATCGTTTCGACGCCGAGATTCGGCCGATGCGCTCGATCGCCGACGGCGAACACAGGGCGATCCACAGCCCACCGTCGCCGGCGAAACACTTCTGTGGGGCGAAGTAGTACACATCAGCCGCCTCCGGCTGCCACAGGAGCCCCCCAGCGCCCGACGTGGCGTCGACGCAGACGAGCACACCGTCTGACCCGGTCGGTCGTGCGACGGCCATCGACACCCCCGTCGACGTCTCGTTGTGGGTCAGCGCCAGTAGGTCGGCGTCGTCGAGTTCTGCTGCGGTCGGTAGGCGCGGGTGGTCACCGGGTGCCGACTCGGTGACGCCCGCCGCGCCCAGGTGGGGTGCGGCCGTCGATGCCTCGGCGAACTTCGACGAGAACTCGCCGAACACCAGATGATGGCTGCGCTGGTCGATCAACCCGAACGTGGCGACGTCCCAGAACGCCGTCGAGCCGCCGTCGCCCAGCACCACCTCCCACCCTTCGGGCAGGTCGAACAGGGCCCGCAGGCCGGCGCGCACCGAGCCGACCAACCCCTTCACCGGTGTCTGACGGTGGGAGGTGCCGAGGATGCCGGCATCCGATGCAGCCTGCAGGGCGGCGATCGCGCCGGGGTGCAGACGGGACGGGCCGCACCCGAACCGGCCGTCGGACGGCTTGAGGTGGTCGGGAATCCGAATTTGGGTGGGGTCGGGGGAGCTCACTGTGCCACCATGGGGCAACGTGAACCGACTTTCCAAAAGAATTGCCGCCATTGCCGAATCCCAGACCCTCGCTGTCGACGCGAAGGCCAAGGCGTTGAAGGCGGCCGGGGAGAACGTCATCGGTTTCGGAGCGGGCGAACCCGACTTCCCGACGCCCGATCACGTGGTCGAAGCGGCGGTCGCCGCCGCCCGCGATCCGAAGAACCACCGCTATACGCCGGCCGGCGGCCTCCCCGAGTTGAAAGAGGCGATCGCCGCCAAGACCCTGCGCGATTCGAACGTCACCGTCAACCCGGCCAACGTTTTGGTGACCAACGGCGGCAAGCAGGCCGTGTTCACCGCCTTTGCCGCCCTGTGCGACGACGGCGACGAGGTCATCTGCCCGGCCCCGTACTGGACGACATATCCCGAGGCCATCGCTCTCGCCGGGGGCACGCCGGTCGTGATCTCGACTGACGAGGAGACCGGGTTCCGGCTCACGGTCGAGCAGCTCGAAGCCGCTCGCACGCCCCGGACGAAGGTGCTGTTGTTCGTGTCGCCCGACAACCCGACCGGCTCGGTGTATTCCCGCGAGGAGATCGAGGCGATCGCCTACTGGGCGTTGCGCCACGGCATCTGGGTGGTCACCGACGAGATCTACGAGCACCTGACGTATGGGCCGCACTCCTTCGCTTCCATGCCCGCCCTGGTGCCCGACATCGCCGATCAGTGCCTGATCCTCAACGGGGTGGCCAAGACCTATGCGATGACCGGCTGGCGGGTCGGCTGGATGATCGGCCCGTCCGATGTGATGAGGGCGGCCACCAACTTCCAGAGCCATGCCACGTCGAATGTGTGCAACGTCGCCCAGCGCGCCGCGCTGGCCGCGGTGTCGGGTGACCTGTCGGCGGTGGTGATGATGCGCGAGGCGTTCGAGCGGCGCGGCAACCTGATGCACTCGATGCTCTCGTCGATCCCGGGAGTGAGCTGCCTCAAGCCGCAGGGTGCCTTCTACTGCTTCCCGTCGTTCGCCGGGCTGCTTGGTCGCGAGATCAACGGACACACCCCGACGACCACGATGGAACTCGCCGACGTGATCCTGTCGGAGGCGAAGGTCGCCCTGGTTCCCGGCGAGGCCTTCGGCGCGCCGGGGTACATGCGGCTCAGCTTCGCCCTGTCGGACGACGACCTTGTCGAAGGTGTCACCCGCCTCCAGCAGATGTTCGCCTGAACTTCCACCGGGCGTCGAACGTGTACGACTTCGAGACGGTGACGGCCGATGCCGCTCGGCGGCGACCGGGGGCGAAATGGGTCAAGGTCGGGCCGGGTGGGCTTGCTGCATGGGTTGCCGACATGGATTTTGCCGTTGCTCCGCCGATCGCGTCGGCGTTGCAGGCGGTACTCGATGTCGGTGACGTCGGGTACCCGACGTGGGCCGCCCACGGGCGCTCGCCGATGGTCGATGTGTTCGTCGACCGGATGGCCACGCGCTACGGCTGGTATGTCCCGGGAGATGAGGTGATCGAGCTCTGTGAGGTCGTTCAAGGCATTCAGGTCGCGCTTCACCTGGCCACCGAGCCGGGTGACGGGATCGCCGTGCTCACCCCGATCTATCCACCGTTTCTCAAGTGCGCGGCATTCGCCGGTCGGCGCATCGTCGAGATCGCCGCACGGGCCGACCCGCGTGGCTGGGCGTGGGATCACGAGGAGTTGGCGGCGGCCGTCATCCGTGAGCGGGTGAAGGTGCTCCTCCTGTGCCATCCCCACAATCCGACCGGGCGGGTCTACCGCCGCGACGAGTTGGAGTCGTTCGCCGCCGTTGCCGAGGCTCACGACCTCCTGATCATCAGCGACGAGATCCATGCCGATCTGGTCTACGCGCCCGAGGGCCACATCCCGATCGCTTCGCTCTCACCGAAAGTCGCTGCCCGAACGGTGACGATCAACTCGGCTTCGAAGGCGTTCAACCTCGCCGGCCTGCGCTGGGCCGTCGCCCACATCGGACCGGTCGAGATGCGCGAGGCCATCGCCCGCCTGCCCGACCATCTCCTCGGGGTTCCCAACCTGGCTGCGGTGACGGCGTCCCACGCGGCGTGGACGATGGGTGACGAATGGCTTGCCGCCGTGGTCGCCCATCTTGACGCCCAGCGCCATCGCCTCGCCGAACGACTCACGTCGCAACTTCCGACCGTCGGCTATCGGGTGCCTGAAGCCACCTATCTGGCCTGGCTCGATTGCTCCGCCCTCGGGTTCGGCGAGGAGCCATACGACGTGTTCGCCCGAGCTGGACTCGAGTTCAGCCGAGGTGTCAACTTCGGCGAGGTGGGCCGGGAGTTCGTGCGGGTCAACCTGGCCACCTCGGGTGCCATCGTCGACGAGATCGTCGATCGAATGGAGACGTGCTGCCACTGAGAACTCGGCGATGACTCGGCCGCGTCAGGCGACGGGTGCCAAGATCGTGGTGATGCCCACCGCCCATAGTCGTCCGCCCGCGTCCCGTCGGGCTCGGGTGCTGGGCGGGTTCGCCGTGGCGGCGGCGGTGATCGCCGGGTGCTCGGGGAGTGGCCGGACCCAACCGCCGTCAACCTCGAACCCGCCGGCTCCCGCGTTGTCGTCGACATCGATCGCGGCGTCGCCCCCGAGTTCGTCGTCGACTCCGCCGACGGTCCCCGATGACATCGGTCTGGGCACCACGATTGCGGACATCCCATCGGCTCCGGTCCATCCCCTCGACGGCCTGACCCCCGCCGAACTCGGTGTGATGCGTGACGTTCTGACGACGTCCGGGCTGGTGGCCCCGTCGACCCGATATCCGTACGTCGGGCTCCATCCGCCCGACAAGGCCGAGGTGGCGGCGTGGTCGCCGGGGAGCGCCTTCGGCCGCGCCGCCGATGTCGTACTCCACGACGTCGACACCGGCGCAATCACCGAGGCCGTCGTCGATCTGGTCGGGCGGACCGTCGTGTCGACCACACCCGCGCCGCAACTGATCCCGGGTTACGTGTCCGAGGAGTTCACCGACGCGATCAATGCGGCCAAGAACGACATCGGTATGGTCCGCGCCCTCGACGCGCGGGGAATCCAACCGAACGCAGCCATCTGCTACGCCTTCAGCCCCGGCGCGGCACGCGCCGCCGAGGAGGTGGGCAAGCGTCTGTTGCGCGTCTCGTGCTACGCCCGGGACGGCGCCGGATCGTCGTTCTGGTCGCGGCCGATCGAGAGCCTGGTCGCAACGGTCGACGTCGATACCGATCAGGTGCTCTCGGTCGTCGACGGCGGCTCCCATCCGACGACGACGGACACGCCCGTGGCGAGCCGGCCGGCGTTGGCACCGATCGAGATCGGCGCCCCACGGGGCTCCAACGTCACCGTTGCCGGATCGTCGGCGGAATGGGCGGGCTGGAGGTTTCGCTGGCGGTTCGAGCGGCGGGTCGGGATGATAATCGACGAGGTCTCGATCGACGCAGGCACGGGCCGGGTGCCGGTGCTCTACGAGGCATCGCTCTCGGATCTGTATGTGCCCTACCAGAACCCCGATCCGGCCTGGTCATGGCGTACATTCCTCGATGCCGGCGAATTCGGGCTCGGCTCGACGATGTCGGAGTTGCAGCCGGGAATCGACTGCCCGACGACGGCGATCTTCGCCCCCGGCGTGGTCGTCAACGATCTCGGCGACGCCAACACCCTGGCCAGGGCCATCTGCCTGTTCGAGCGGCCGACCGGAACGCCGTCGTGGCGTCATGCCGGGGGCGACATCGGTCAGGCCGCAGTCGGCGCGGCCGGGGGAACGGAATTGGTCGCCCGGGCGATCTCGACCGTCGGCAACTACGACTATCTCGTCGATGTCGTCTTCGGGCTCGACGGATCGATCCGCTTCGATGTCGCCGCCGCGGGCGTGGTGCTCCAACAGGCCGTCGACGCCGCCGACGAGACGGCCTTCGAAGCGTCCGCCGCCCACGACCACGGTGTCCTCGTCGCCCCCAACCTCGTCGGGGTGCACCACGACCACTTCCTCGCCTTCCGCCTCGACCTCGATGTCGGTGGAACGGCCAATCGGTTCGTCGACCGGCACCTGGTGGCTGCACCGGTCGGCGGGGATCAGGGCCGCACGGGCATCTGGCAGACCTCCGATGAACTCACCGCGGTCGAAGGGCCCGTTGCCCTGCCGGCCGTTCCGGGGAGCGATGTCTGGCGGTTCGAAGGGGCGACGACCAATGCACTCGGCCAGCGACCGGCATACGTGCTCGACCCGATGGGTGCAATGGCGACCCCGCTCGTCGCGCCCGACGATCCGGGCCTCGCCCGGGCCCCGTGGTCGGCGAGCCCGTTGTGGGTCACCGCCTACGATCCCACGCAGATCTGGGCGGGAGGTCGGTCGCTCCCCGACGGCGGCGCCCCGGAGGATGGGCTCCCGGTGTGGGTCGCCGCCCAACGATCGATCGTCGACACCGATCTCGTCGCCTGGTTCACGGTCGGGTTCCATCACATCGTGCGCGCCGAGGACCTGCCGACGATGCCGATCCACCGAGCCGGCTTCGAACTGCGACCCGAGAATGTGTTCCCGGCCAACCCGTTGCTGGGATTCGAGCAGCCGGCCGGCTGACTTCGCCGACGGGTCGTCGGCCCGCGCGGATGGCCCGTCGTACGGTTCAGCTCGTGGTCACCGGGAACCACGTGCCGTTGTCGATGATCGCCTCGGCCTCGGCCGGTCCCCACGAACCCCGTTCGTAGCGATGCACCGGGCCGGGGTCGTCGAGGGCGGGCTGGATGACCCGCCACGTCTGCTCGACCATATCCTGGCGGGCGAAGCGGCGGGGGTTGCCGGCCATCGCGTCGTCGATCAACCGCTCGTACGCCTCGCTGCGCTCCCCGAGGGCGGCGGCGAAATCCACCGACACGTCAACGTCCTGGCTGTCGAGTTGCGGACCCGGCGTCTTGGCCTGCAGGGTGAATGTCACCCCGTCGCGTTTGCCGAGCCGAAGGCGGATCAGGTTGCGCCCCGGAGTCGGCCCGCCGGCCTCGTCGAACAGCATCCGCGGGGGCTCGCGCAGTTCGATGACGGCCTCGGTCGCCGCGCCCGCCAGCGCTTTGCCGGCGCGGGCATAGAACGGCACACCGGCCCAACGCCACGAGTCGATCTCGAAACGGGCGGCCGCATACGTCTCGACGGTCGACCCCGCAGCGACACCCTGCTCATCGAGGTAGCCCTGATACTGCCCGCGCACCAGCCGATCGCAGCAGATCGGCCGCATGGCGGTGAGCACCTTGACCTTCTCGTCCTGCAGATACTGCGACTCGGGGCCGACCGGCGGCTCCATTGCCAGCAGCGCGACCACCTGCAACAGGTGATTCTGGACGATGTCGCGCATCGCCCCGACCGAGTCGTAGAACGAACCGCGGCCTTCGACGCCGATCGTCTCGGACATCGTGATCTGGACGCTGCGCACGTAGTTGCGGTTCCAGATCGGTTCGAGCAGCGTGTTCGAGAAGCGGAAGACCAACAGGTCCTCGACGCTCTCCTTGCCGAGGTAGTGATCGATCCGAAAGATCCGCTCCTCAGGAAATACGGCGTGCAGAGTGGTGTTGAGTTCCTGGGCCGAGGCGAGGTCCCGCCCGAAGGGCTTCTCGACCACGATCCGGCCGCGTTCGTTCAAACCCTCACCGGCGAGTGCGGTGGCCACCGTGGGAAACATCGTCGGAGGGATGGCCATATAGAACACGGCGTGGCTGCTGTGGTGCTTGTCGAGCGTGGAACGCAGGTCGGCCCACGTCGCGGGAGCGGCGTAGTCCCCGGCAATGAGATCGAGCCGGGCGCACAGGGCGTCGATCGTGGCGGCAGCGGCGTCGGGAATGGCGGCGATGATCGCGTCGTGGGCGTGCTGGCGGAAGCTGTCGTCGGTCCAGTCGCTGCGGGCCACCCCGATGATCGGGGTGGAGAGCCGCCCCCGTCGTTCGAGGTGATAGAGCGCAGGGAACAGCTTGCGCTTCGACAGATCTCCGGTGGCTCCGAAAAGGACGAGGGCGTCGGCCGCGGGCTGCATCAGTGTTCCTTGATGGCTGTCGGCGCGGCGTCGGATTTCTTCTCGACATGGCCGCCGAACTGGGCGCGCATCGCCGAGAGCAGCTTGTCGGCGGTGTCGGAGCGGCCCTGCGACGAGAATCGCTGGTACAACGCGGCGGCCAGCACCGGCGTCGGAACGCCTTCATCGATACCCGCCTGCACCGTCCAGCGCCCCTCGCCCGAATCGCTGACGTTGCCTTCGAACCCTTCGAGGTGGGGGTCGTCGACGAGCGCTGCGGCCGTCAGATCGAGCAGCCAGCTCGACACGACGCTGCCCCGTCGCCACAACTCCGTGATCGCCGACAGATCGAGGTCGTACTG
This sequence comes from Actinomycetes bacterium, assembly GCA_031371195.1. Taxonomy (GTDB): domain Bacteria; phylum Actinomycetota; class Acidimicrobiia; order Acidimicrobiales; family Ilumatobacteraceae; genus JANMJD01. The sequence continues at coordinate 11,732 of JANMJD010000403.1, forward strand.
GTAGTACTCGGGGTTGGCGAGCGGCGCGGTCTCGGCGTCCTTGGTGTCCGAGGCCGCCCCGATACCGGCCTTGGCCAGCACATTCAGTCCCTCGGCATAGGCAGCCATCAGCCCGTACTCGATGCCGTTGTGCACCATCTTGACGAAGTGCCCGGCGCCGTTCGGGCCGCAATGCAGGTAGCCTTCCTCGGCCGTGCCGCCGAGCTTTTCGCGGCCGGGCGTGCGGTCGATATCGCCCTTGCCGGGGGCG
>JANMJD010000480.1:0-5681 GCA_031371195.1 Actinomycetes bacterium
TCGGACCGTCGTTCGGGTGCGGGCCCGGCCGACCCAGACACGCATCCGCATCTGGGCCTCGCTACGAGCACAGTCGGCCAGTTGGCCGAGCAGCGATCCCAGCTCTCGTGCCTCGCGATCGGCGGCGACTCGTAAGGCGGCGACCACGAAGTCGGCGAGAGGATGGTCGAGTTCGTCGGCGAAGGGGAGGAGGGCGTCGCTCAGGGACTCGTACTCCACGCGGGAAGCGAGCCGATCAACGGCACCGGCGATGTCGGCCGGGGCGACCCGGGCACTGGCGGCGATGGCATGCTCCAGCCCGTTGGCTGCGGCGAGAGTGTCTCGCAGCTGCTCGGTCCACGAGGCGATGGCCTCGAGGCGGGCGATCTCGCGATCGTGGCGCCCCTTGGCTCCTGCTCCGCTCGGTAGGGCGAACCCGATGACGCCGGCCACGACTGCCCCGACGATCCAGCCGGTCAACGCCGACACCCCGACGACGAACCCGATGGCGAGTGCCAGGCGCAGGATCAGCCGATCCGTCGGAATCGGCAGTTTGGCTCCACCGGCCCCAACACCGAAGATGGCACGACCCCGAACCCCTGCGAGCAGACTGAGCAGACCGAACCCTCCGAGCGCCCCGAGCGTCATCACGACGAGACCGTTCACCACGACCACCACCCGGCTGGTTGCTCCATCAGCGCAGCGTCGAAACCATGGCGTTCGAGGAGAGCCATCGTGGTGTCACGCATGGGGTAGCCGGGCACGGCCCGTCCGTCACCGGCGGGGCGGAACACCTCGTTCGACGAGATCCGTCCCCCATCGGAGTCGACCACCTCGCGCACACTGGCGATCCGGCGGACACCATCGATGAGATCGATGTGGACGACGAAGTGCAACGCATTCGACAGCAGCAGGTTCACGGTCTCGACCGGCAGACCGGTGTCGGCCATCGAGACGTACGCAGCCAGCTTGGGGAACACCGATCGCGTCGAATCGGCGTGCATCGTGCACATCGAGCCGTTGTTGCCCTGCGACATGGCCAGCAACATCGGGAACGCTTCGGCCCCGCGGACCTCGCCCACGATGACCCGATCGGGGTCCATCCGCAGGGCCATCTTGGTCAGGTCCAGCAGGGTGATCTCGCCTCGGCCCTCGATATTGGCCGGACGCGACTGGAGCATGTCGTGGTCGGGATGCAGGTCGGCGAAACGATCGATGCCCAGCTCATAGGCATCCTCGATGGTGACCAGGCGTTCCAGGCGGGGGATCTCGTTGATCAGGCCGCGCAGCAACGTGGTCTTACCGGTTCCGGTGCCGCCGGAGATGACGATGTTGCGCCGCGACCGCACGGCGGCGGCGAGGAAACTGTGCAGTGCTGCGTCGATCAGCCCCCGGTACTCCAACTCGTCAAGGGTCGACAACTCGAAGCGGTGGCGGCGGATCACGACACTCGGTCGGGCGGCGACCTCGATGGCGGCGAACAGACGCGAGCCGTCGGGCAACTGGAGGTTGAGTTCAGGATTGGCGGCATCGAAACGGCGTTCGGCTCGACCGGACCGGGCGGCGGCCCGACGGATCAGGTCGACGAGTTCGTCGTCGCTGTCGGCCACGGGCCCTGACGGAACCCGCCGGCCATCACGCAGTTTCAACCACACCGAGTCGCAACCGCGAATGTGGATGTCACTGATCTCGGGGTCGTCGAGCAGCGGCTGGATACGCCCCAAGCCCATCACCCGGTCGAGTACCTGCTCCGTGAGGCGATGCTCCTCGTCGAGCGACAGGGTGTCGTCGCCGCAGGCCAGGCGGTCGGCGGCGAGCGAGTCGAGTTGGCGGGCGATCAGGTCGCGGGCGAAGTGGCGCTCGTCGGCCGCACCGAGGACCGGGCGACCGTCGGCGGATCGGGCGATTCGTTCGTCGGCGAGGCGCTCACCCACATAGCGAGCAAGGCGGGCAACCAGCGTCGGGTCGATGGCCGTGGCGTCGGGTCGGTCGAGTACGGCCAACAGGCGACCGGAAGCCGGCGGTTGGACGGTCATGCCGGCACCCCGAACGGACCGACGCGCGCTTCGTATCCAAGGCTGGTGTCGATCACCCGGTCGTTGAGGCGCGAGTTCAGGTGCCTGGTCTCGAGCACCTCGTCGGCCAGATGTTGGGTCAATGCCCGCACCGCCCGCGACCAAGCGCTGCGCTTGCCTCGCGCCGCCGACGGATCCTGTCGGACGGCCGACTCGTCGAAGGGGATGAGATGGATGTGCTCGACCCCCGAGGCCCGCCGCACCTCGTCGACCGGGTAGGGCGACTGCCCCACGAGGGCCAACTCGATGGGGGCGATCCGTTGCAGCGCACTCAGACGGCTCAGCATCGTGACCAACTCCTCGGCGACGCACCGCACAACGACCACGATCGATTCGCAGGCATTGGCCAACGGCGTCGACGGTGCACTCGGGCGTAGGCGACCAAGGTCGATGAGCGTGTCGCAACTGGGGTAGTCGGCCAAGGTCGTGGCCAAGTGCCCGGCCGCGGTCCGCAATGCAGCAGACGTCTGCTCCCCGGCGGGATGGGCGACGATGAGCGGCACCCCGGAGGCCATCACCTGCACGTAGCGGCCCAGTTCGCCGGCCGAGAGCCCGAGCCGGGCAGCGCCGGCCAACTCGGTCAGACCGGGCTGCAGCGGCAGGGCGTGCCGGGCGGCGATCATGCCGCCGTCCGCGTCCGCTTCGATCAGCAACGCCGGTCGGTCGCAGACGACCGGCCAGTGGTGGGCGGCAGCCAGCGCCAGCGTCGAGGTACCCGGCGAGCCGTGGACGCTGGTGAATCCGATGAAGCTCACGACGATTTGCCGTTGATCTGGACGAGACGGACTTCGGCGGCAGCTGCGATCGCATCGGCCGATCGGTTGGGAACCCGCAGCGTGATGATCACCGTGTCGGCGGCGCTCTCGCCCGGCCGCACATCGTCGACGATGGCCAGCAGGGGTTCGGCCACGGCTTGATCCGCCGATCCGATCGGCTGCACCGACGTCTCCGATCCGCTGGCATCGACGCCGCCCGCCGATGTTTCGGCCGACGAATCGCTGTTCACCATCACCACTCGCACGGTGCTGCCGGGAGCGATCGCGTCGGGATACTGACCGGCCTCGAATCGGAGGCTGATCAGTGCCTGATCAGCGCTGATCGGCAGCAGGTCGACGGCGACCGCCTCGGTCACCGGGTCGAATGCCCGCAGGTCGACCGCCGCAATGCGTCCGACCATCACCTCGCGTTCAGCGAACGGGACGAGTCGCACTCCGGTCGCCTTCACCGGGGCGGCGGCGAAGTCGGTGTCGACGAAGACATGACCCCGTTCAACGTCGGCCGGCAAGACAGGCGCAGGCGTCGTCTTGGTGCTCGACGAATGCCACACCAGCGCACCGAGGGCCGAACCGGCGACCAACAGCACGCCGATGATCACCTCGGGAAGCCGCACCCGCGGCGACGGATTGGCCAAGGCGACGGCCTTGGGGTGGCCGAGCGCGGGCGCTGCGGGGCGGTTCGCACGGCGGTGCCGCGGACCCGCTTCGCTCGTTGACCCGGGCGGTCGCCCGGGAGTCATGGTTGCTCGTTCCACCACGCTCAGTCCTTCCATCGGCCGGTTCGACCACCATCCGTATGGCGATCTCCCATGTGTGCCGTGGAACGTATGAGCCGGCAATGAGAATCCCCATGAGGCTTCCGACCTGCCGTGGCGAATTTCACTCATGACTTCTTCGGTCGCCCGAGGTTCGCGGATTCAAACGAACGCGACGCGTCAAAGACCTTGAGTGCGGCCCGAACTATCGTCGCGCCGATGGGTGCGTTCGATGCTGACATCGCCGTCATCGGGTTGGGCTTGATCGGCGCTGCAGCACTCCGTCACGTCGGCGATCTGTGGCCCGGAGCGCGCCTCGCCGGCGTGGGCGCGGCCGAGCCGGCCGACTTCACCATCCACGCCGGGGTGTTCGCCAGCCACTACGACTCCGGTCGCATCACCCGCAAGCTCGACCGACGCCCGGTGTGGGCACGGCTGGCCATCCGCTCGATCGCCGGCTACGCCGACATCGAGGCGCGCTCGGGGATCGCCTTCCACCGGGGAGTCGGCGTGCTGTTCGCCGACCCACGAGTCGACGGGATGGCCGAGCTCACCGCAGTGGCGGACGCGCTTGGCATTTCCTACCGGTTGTCCACGATCGCCGCCGACGACCAGCCCGACGAGCGACTACATTTCGATCCAAGGTCGATGGTGCTGCGCGAGCCACCGCCGGCCGGCCATATCGACCCGCGACGTCTGATCGCTGCCCAGTTGGCGATAGCCACGGCCGGAGGTGCGGCGATCGAACGCTGCGAGGCCCGCCGAATCGAGCCTTGTCCGGGCGGATGGCGCGTTTTTGGAGACGACGATGCGTTGCTGGTCACGGCCGAAACCCTCGTCGTGGCCGCTGGACCACACACCGACGAGTTGCACGGACTCCCTGTTCGGCCACATCTGCGGGTGCATGCCGAGACGGTGGTCATGGCCGTGTTGGGTGACCGCGAGACCGAGCGGTTGGCAGGTTTACCGTCGGGCATCAGCATCATCGATCACCCGGTCTACGAGGACTTCTACTTCGTGCCACCGACCGACTATCCGGATGGTTCGACGCGACTCAAGCTCGGGGCGACGATGCACCGCACGATCGAACTGCCTACCGTCGATGGTCGACGGACGTGGATGCGCGGATCGGCGCACGCCGAGGAGCTTCCGGCGCTACGAGGGCTCGTCGAGGGATTGGTCCCCGGCATCGATGCCGAGCGATGGGAAACGCGGCCGTGCATGATCACCGAGACCCCTACCGGGCTCCCGTACCTCGACATCATCGATGAGGGCCTGGTGATCGCCGCCGGCGGCAACGGATTCGCGGCCAAGAGTTCCGACGCCATCGGAGCACTCGCGGCCGGCCTGGCCGTGAACGGCAGCTGGACCGATTCCGAACTCGATGCCGAAGACTTCCGCATGCTCCCGGCCCCGTCGCTCGATTGAGTATCGCCTCGGGAACCTTCCTCAGGGCTGCTCAACGTTCAGTGGTCGTGGTTGGCGCGGTGATGAGCGAGGACCTGGTCGCCGAAGTCCCCGAGCGGGTCGCGCCACACGGTATGGACGTGGTTGGCGCCGCGGGCGGTGTTGTCGTACTCGGCGATCAACAGCGGGCTGTGCAGACGGTAATAGTGCGCCTCGCCCGGTTCGAGCCCTCCGGCCCACAGCAGATGGACGTCGTCGAGGCGGTCGCCGGCGAACTTGGCCGCCTCCTCGTCGGCCAGCGCGTCGGGCAGCCGATCGACATACCGGCGCAGCAGCGTGTCGAGCATCTGGCGTTGGTCGACGGTCATCTCGCCCGCGGCGAGACCTTTCGGTGTGGTCGAGTACGACATCGCCGCCACGTCGGCGGCGGTCAACGGGATGGCGGCATCGGCCGCGTCCTGGATTCGCACAGCCAGATCGTGGAACTCACCGGGAAGCCTCCCGCGCCAGACGTCCTGCAGGGGTAGTGGCTCGTCGCCGTCGCCGATCGTCGTGCGGTTGACGAGTACCAGATCGCTGGGGGCTCGGGGCGTGACCACGGCCCTCGGGCGTTGCTCGGCCGACAACGATCGGGTCAGTTCGCGAGCGAGATCCTCCACGCCGGCCAGCGGACGCAGCGGGTGGGGGCC
>JANMJD010000030.1:0-34764 GCA_031371195.1 Actinomycetes bacterium
GCGGGGTTGGTTTTTATCCTCTAACGCGCGTCATCGGTGTCCGCGCGCCCGGCGGGGCCGTGCCCCGCGGCCGGGATCCTGCGTACGTTGGTCTCCGCCGCACAGGTCGACGGGACGGTCGGGGTGTTTCTCGAACCGATCGCCCGATACCACACCACCGAGTTGCACGCTCCGGGCGACGGCATGTGGTCCGAGATCGACAGCGGCGCAGCGATCCCGATCGGAATGCCCCGGGTGTACGGCGACGGCCCCGATCTGACCATCGTGAGCTGGGCCAACGGACTGCATATGAGCCTGCGTGTCGCCCGACGGCTGGAGGAATCACACGGAATCCGCAGCCGCGTCGTCGACCTTCGTTGGCTGGTGCCACTGCCGCACGACGAGGTGTTCGACCACGCCGTGGCGACGGGTCGAGTGCTGATCGCCGATGAGACGCGCCACTCCGGAGGCATCGGCGAGGGCTTGGTCACGGGCCTGGTCGAGCGGGGGTTCGACGGGGTGATCGACCGCGTGGCCAGCAAGGACAGCTTCGTTCCGTTGGGCGACGCCGCGAATCTGGTGCTCCTCAGCGAGGACGAGATCGAATCGGCCGCGCTCGGATTAATGCGCGGCCATCGCGTCAACCGACCCCGCGTGCGCCTTGGCCCCGACGGCGCCTGGCCCCACGGCGTCGGCCGCCAGCGCCCGCTGCGATAACCCCCGGAGCGACCGACGCGTCCGCGTCGTCCGGCACAAACACAACCAACCTCCCGAATTGGATTGGCGCTCCCAGGCGACGATTTACCGCATGATCCAGGCCGGCGACCTGCCGGTCGAGGTCTTCACCAACTCCCGACGAATGCGCCTCTCCCGTCGCCAGCTCGAACGGTGGCTCGAAGGCCGATCAATGCCGGCTGAACCAGCGAGAAAGTCCAGGTCGGCGACTGCCGAGTTCGACGGCTGGCTCAGTCGGCAGGACGAGGGACCGGGTCGGCGTCGAGAAGTCGACCCATCACGTCGGCCGAGCGGCGATCGACCTCTTCCAACGCGTGGCCGTACACGTTGAGCGTCGTGGCCGCATCCCGATGACCGATCCGCTTACTCACGTTCCTGACCGGCACCCCGGCTTGCAACAGCATCGTGGCTTGGAAATGCCGCAGGTCATGCAGACGAACGCCCGTCAACCCGGTCTTGGCCCGCACCCGGTCCCAGTTGTGCGAGGCCCGATCTGGCCGCCATGGCTGCAACCCATCGGGAGCGTCCGAGAACACGAACCCATCCCCACCCAACTCCACCCCGCACGTCGCCGCATCGTCCAGCTTTCGGCGATAGTGCCGCGCCAGCGCATCGACGGTCGTCGCGTTCAGCGACACGTCCCGCCGGGCGTGGTTCTTGGTGTCCTTCAGCTTCGCGGTGTCGCCGCCGACGACGTAGGCCGAGGAATCGATGTGCACCATCCCGCCATCAAGATCGATGTTTCGCCATTGCAGGCCGCACAATTCCCCTCGTCGCGCCCCGGTGGCCGCGGCAAGACGCAGAAAGACACCGAAGTCCGGTGCCTGAGCCTCGGCGTAGGCGACAGCCCGGTTGACCTCGTCGGGGGTTGGCAGGTGGATCTTGCCCTTGTGCACGATCGGCGGCGACGCATCGCGCGCCGGGTTGTTCGCCAACCAGCCCCAACGTACCGCCGTCGTGAACGCCCCACGCAGCAACGCGTGGACCTTTCGGATCGTCGCCGGTGCCAGCTTGCGCTCGTCGGCGAGGTACGTGTACAACCGGTCGAGCAACACCGGGCGCACGTCGCAGATCGGCGTGTTGCCGATCGTGGGTACCAGGTAGGTGGCGACCACCGAGCGGTAGTCGGCCAGCGTGGTCGGCGAGTAGCCGTGCCGATCGAGATGCTGCTCGATCAGCTCAACGATCGTGATCCGATCGGAAGCGGTGCCAGCTGCGGTCGAACCCCGATCGCGGTCCGAGTTCTCGGAGAGCAGTTCGCCGAGCGTCCGTTCAGCGAGCCGTTTGCCGCCACGGACGGTCCGGCTGACGTACACGTACTTGCCGGTGAGCGGGTCCTTGCCGCGCAGCACTCTAAGCTCCCAAACCCCCGGTTGCCGCTCTCGCATGGATCCACGCATGCAAGAACAGTACTGAATTATGGGTTTTCTATGGGGTACTATGTCAGCGTGACCGACGGAAAGTGCCATCTAGCTGGTGGGCCGCCTGGGGCTCGAACCCAGAACCAGCGGATTAAAAGTCCGATGCTCTACCATTGAGCTAGCAGCCCAGCGGGCGACATCGTAGGCGGTCCGCCCATGATTCGCAGACTGCGATCTTCGAACGTCGTGACCGGCGTTGAATTGCGGCGCAGTCAGTTGGGGCGGAACACTGCTCGCAACGACGGCGATCGGTCGTCCTCCACCACGACCGATCCGTCGTCGAGCAGTTTGCGCAGATGCGAATACACGCTCCTCGCGGCGGCCCGGTGGAGTTCGGTCCGAACGTCGGCATACAGGATCGAGACGATGACACGCACTTCGCCGACCCCGTCGCGCACCAGTTGGAGCACCTGGGCCTCACGCTCGAGTCGGTGGGCGAGGTAGGCGTCGACGAACGGCCTCGGCTCGGTGATCGGCCCTCCGTGCGTCGGCCAGTAGATGGCATCGTGCCGCCGCGCCTGCAGTTTGCGCAACGAATCGCAGTAGGCCCGCATGTCGCCGTCCGGCGGAGAGACCACCGTGGTGCTCCAGCCCATCACATGGTCACCGGTGAACAGCGCCCGCTCCTCGGCCAGCGCGAAACACATGTGATTCGACGTGTGCCCGGGAGTGTGGACGGCCTCGAACGTCCAACCCGGACCCTTGATCGACTCGCCATCGCCCACGCGTATCGTCGGCTCGAAGTCGATGTCGATCGACTCGCGCGTCGCTTCCGGATCAGCAGAAGCATCCGCAGGAGAGCCCGCCGGCGCATCGGCCGCAGGATCAGCGCCCTCGGCCGCGGCACCGGACGCGTGATTGGAGTTCGCCATCCCATCGGTGCCCGAGTCGTCGACCTCGTCGTCCAACACGCCATGCGGGCCGAACGCGTACGTCGCTGCGCCGGATATCTCCCGCAACCAGGCGGCCAACGGCGAGTGATCGGCATGACAATGAGTGACCAGGATCGCCGTCACCCGTTCCCCCGCCAACGCCGAGACCAGCGCGTCGCGATGAGCGTCGAGCAACGGCCCCGGGTCGATCACGGCGACATCTCCATGACCGATGATGTAGGTCCCCGTCCCGCGATATGTGTACTTCGAAGGATTATTGGCGACGACACGCCGGATCAGCGGCGTGACCTGCTCGGCGCGACCGTAGACCGGTTGGATCGGGGCGACGAACGGAATCACCACGCCGACTCCAGCCCCGACCACTCGACCAGCGCCCGAGACGGGCGGACGACCCCGACGCCGCGACCATGCCCGAGGATCGGAACCGACCACGCCGCCTGCGCCGGCATCACGTCGACCCCGAGACCGCTGAGCGCGGCGGCCAGCACCGGCGGCCGCGCCCGTTCACCACCATCGGCGATCTTCAGGGCCACTGCCCGCCCGTCGGGTAGCGCCGCGGCGAACACCCCCTCGGCACCGTCCTTGGCCATCAGGCGTGGGATCTGTTCCATGAAGATCGTCACATCGCGGCCGGGCCCGCCGACATTGAACGGGTGATTCGTCATCGCCTCGTACACCGCCAGTTCGGCGTTCGCCACGCCCGCAGCGATCATTCGAAACGCCCTCGCCAGACCGGCCAACTCCAGCACATGAGCCGGAGCGCCACAGCCGTCGACCCCGATGTGTCCATCGAGCACACCGGCGAGTTCGCCGATCGTCTCGGTGATCCGTCGTTGCAGCGGATGGCCTTGGTCGAGGTAGGAGGTGTCGGTCGTCCAACGATGACGGCGACACGTCACCAGCATCCCGGCATGCTTTCCGGAACAGTTCATCTGCAGTGGCGACGGAAGGTCACCGGCCCGCACTGCGGCGCGTTCGGCCTCCGCGTCAAGCGGGTAGTCGGCGGTGTTCGCCAGGTCGGCCGGGGCGAAGTCGCCGAGCGACAGCAGCGACCGGACCCCGGCCAGGTGGGTCGCCGTGCCCGAATGGCTGGCACAGACCAGGGCAAGTAGTTCGGCCGGCACATCGAGGCCCGCCCGCACCATCGCCACTGCCTGCAGCGGCTTGTTCGACGACCGCCCGTAGATCGCCAGGTGTGGGTCGCCAACGGCGAACTCGATGTCTCCGGACGGCCCGAGCACCACTACCGACCCGTAGTGGTACGACTCGTCGACCCCGTTGCGGGTCGTCACGGCGATCAGTTCGTGACCAGGCTGCTCACTCACGCTCCGACTCCTGGCGATGCCGGCGACGGCGCTTGCGGCGGCGCGGCTGGATGGACGTCAGCGGGCTGCTGACCACACCATGCCGCCCTCCCATCTCACTGACGACCGCCTGCACCATCGCCGTCGCCGGCAGGGCGAGGATCGCCCCGACCGGGCCGAGGAGGGCCGCTCCGGCCAGCGCGGAACCGAACGCGACGGCGGGGTGCAACTCCATCGTCCGGGCGGTGATCCTGGGAGCAAAGACGTAGTCCTGGATCTGCTGGAAGATCGTAATGAACACCAGCGCCAACAACGCCCGCAACGGCGTACTGCCCGGGTTGGCCAGGGCGATCAACACGGGTAGCGCACCGGCGACATATGCCCCGATCACCGGCACGAACTGCGACATGATGCCCACCCACAACGCCAGGGCGATGGGGGCCGGGATGCCCAGAGCGGTGAATGCCACCCAGTGGAAGACTGCCGAAATGCCGGCCAGTAGCGCCCGGGAATAGAGATATCCGCCCGTCTTCTCGATCGCCAGCTCCCACGTTTTCAGCACTGTGACCTGACGCGACGGGCGGAGTCGGCTACAGATCCCGCGACGCAGCTTGGGACCGTCGGCGACCAGGTAGAACGTGAAGAACAAGGCCGAGAACACATCGAACAGGCCGCGCAGAACCACGGCCGAGAGCCGCAACGCATCGTCACGCTGAGAGGCGATGAATCGTTGGAACCCGCCGTTGGGATCCTGGATATCGTCGTTGACCGATTTCGGATTGAACTTCGTGCCGAAGTTGTCGTTCATGAACCGGACGATGCGGGTGATGTATTGATCGGTGTTCTGCAGGAGATCAGCCACCTGGCCACCGATCAACGTCCCCATCGCCCCGATGAAGAGGCTGACGACCACGAGCGCGGTGATCAGGATCAGGGCGGTGGCCTGACCGCGGCGCCAACCGCGCGTCACCAAGCGATTGACACCCGGCTCGATGGCAAACGACAGGAACAACGACACAAGCAGCAACGTCAAAAGACCCGTCAGCTGCGAGAATCCCCACCGGAAAACGAGAGTACCGACGTACCCTGCCCAGAAGACGAAGACCGCTTTGGGGACCCAACCGGGCATTCGAACCCGCCCCGGCGGACCCACCTCGTCGGGTTCGTCCGCGTTGGGCGCGTCCTCAGCCATGGCGACTGACCCTAATGGGTGGCGTCGGCGTTGATGCTCCTGCGACCTCGACGTCAACTTGGGAACCGCTCCCTCAGGACACCGCCTGCTCGACAAAGGTGTTGTAGAGCCGTTGCTGGACCGGATCTTCGGCAGCGGTGTCCTCGGGGTGCCACTGCACACCCACGAACCAACCGATCTCGTGCTCCAGCGCCTCGATCACCCCATCGGCCGACGCACCCACCACCGCGAATCCATCGCCCATCCGGTCGACCGCCTGATGATGGTACGAGGCTCCCTCGAACCGCTCGACGCCGAGGGCCTTGGCCAGGCGGCAACCGGGCTCGATGACGATCTCGTGGCCGATGCCGTCGGGCGGCGCCGGAAAGCCGACCGGGCCGTGCTCGATGAGATCCGGCAGGTCCCCCAGATGCTGATGCAGCGTTCCCCCGAAGGCCACAGTCGCCACTTGCATGCCCCGACAGATCGCCAACGTCGGAAGCTCCAACTCAACTGCGGCGCGGGCCAATGCCATCTCGATCTCGTCGTTTTCCCGGTTGACGCCGTACGTCGTCGGATGTGACTCCTGCCCATACAACGCCGGGTCCACGTCGGAACCGCCCATCAGCACCAAGCCGTCGAATCGACGGAGCAGGCCGAGAGCCGAATGATGGTCGTGGTCGCGTGGGGCGAGGACGACAGGTTCTCCGCCGGCACGCATGACCGCGTCGAGATAGGGACGCGCCGCGAAGGCAACCGGGCTGCGCGACACCCTTCCCGGGGCCCCGATGCGACCGGCGACGGCGATGAGCGGCTTCACCCCGAGAACGCTACCCCGGCACGCGCCGTGCCGTGATCAGGAGCGCAGCGCCACGACCAGCGGCGCGGCCATGTCACCCCGACCGGCCACCTCGACGCGGTCGAGCTGCAACCAGACGGCGATCGAGCGCAACTCGCCGGCCATCGCCTCGGCGATCGCCGGGCACCCTTCGGGAGGGATGTCGGCCTCGGCGTACACCCCCTGCACGAGGAGCGCCCCGGCCTGACGATCGGCCTTCAGGTCGGCCCGCCCGACGAACCGGTCGCCCATCAGGAAGGGCAGGACGTAGTAGCCGTACTCGCGCTTCGGTGCCGGGGTGTACAGCTCGATGCGGTAGCGGAACCCGAAGACCCGTTCGAGCCGATCCCGCTCCCAGCAGACCGAGTCGAACGGCGACAGAAAGGCCGCCGCCGTGATCGATCGCGGAGCTTTCGCCGCATGGTGCAGATATGCCTGCTCGCCCCATCGCTCCACCTCGACGGGGACCAACGAACCCTCCTCGACGAGTTCGGCGATCAGCACCTTGGTGTCCCTGGGGATCTGCCGGTGATACACCGAAAGGTCGCGGGCTGTCGCCACACCCATAGCCGACGCCGCCTGGAGCAACAGGCCTTTGCGGGCGTCGGCCTCCGACGGCGTCGGCCGCTGCAGGTGTACCGCTGGAATCACCCGCTCGGTCAGGTCGTAGACGCGGGCGAAGTCGGACGCTCGACGATGGGCCGTCACCCGCCCGCACCAGAAGAGATGTTCGAGGACCAGCTTGCCGTCGTCCCAGTCCCACCAGCTGCCTTTCGAACCGACACGTTGCGAGACGGCCCCGGCGACGATTCCTCCCTCGTCGCGAATTCGATCCTCGATCTCGGCGATCAGTCCCGGGCGACGACCCTCCATCTCCCGGACGCTCCGCCACGGGTGCGAATCTCCCTTGGCCATCTTCCAGCGATACAGGTAGTGATCGGCTGTAGGGATGTGGCTCGCCTCATGGCCCCAGAACTCGAACAACTCACCGGCCGCGGTGGCGTTGGGGATCAGATCCCGCGGGTGCGGGCCGAGCCGGGCGAACAGCGGCATCTCCTGGCTGCGAACCATGACATTGACCGAGTCGATCTGGATCAACCCGACCCGATCGAGCACCCTGCGCAGATGCCGGCGGTTGACGTCGCCCCTGGGCCGGCGCTCGGCGAATCCCTGCGCCCCGAGGGCGATGCGACGTGCGGCAGTGGCGGAGAGCTTCTCGGCGGCGAATCGACGGGTTCCCACGACCGACGCACGCTATAGGGTCGCCGCCGTGAACACCGTCAGCGGGTCGCCACCCGCACCTGCGCTCGTCATCCCGACCGGGCATCCGGCGTCCCGGCGAATTGTCGGCGGCCTGATGGCGTCGGCCGTTCTCGGCGGTCTCGGCCAGCTGATCGGGATTACCGTCACCGCCTTGCTGCTCGAGGACCTGCTCGGTTCGCGCACGTGGATCGGCATCGGCAATGCCTCGATGCAGGTCGGTACTGCGCTGGGCGCCTGGCAGCTCTCCAAGCTCATCGCCCGGTCTGGCCGTCGGCCGGCACTCGTCGTGGGCTACGCCATCGGTTTGGGTGGCGGGGTGTTGATCGCCTACGCCGCCCGCTGGAGATCGTTGACCCTCGCCCTCATCGGCCTCGTCCTGTTCGGAGTTGCCAACACCGCCAACCAACAGGCCCGGTTCGCCGCCGCCGACGCCGTGCCAGACAACCGCCGCGCCCGCGGCGTCGGGCTGGTCGTCTGGGCGACGACAATCGGCGTCGTGTTCGGGCCGAAGCTGTCCGGGCCGGCCGGCGACGCCTTCAAAAGCTGGGGCTTTCCCGAGTACGGCGGGCCCTACCTGATGGGCGGGCTGGTGTTCATCGGCGCGGCGGTGGTCTGCCAAGTAGTGTTGCGGCCCGATCCGTCCGAGATCTCGCGCCAGCTGCGCCCGATCGCCGTGGGCACGCCGAAGGCGATCATCGATGTGCGCGCCTGTCTGGCCCGGCCGGCGGTGCGTCTGGCCATCGGTTCCCTGGTCGTCGGCCAAGTGGTCATGGTCGGGATCATGTCGATCACCTCGGTACACCTGAAGGCGCACGGCTACGGACTCGGCGGAGTGGGCACCGTCATCTCGGGCCATGTCCTTGGGATGTACGGTCCGGCCCCGATCAGCGGGTGGCTGGTCGACCGGGTCGGGCGCCTACCGGTGATCATCGGTGGTCACACGCTGATGGCGTTCGCCGGGCTGATGGCGGCCCTCGCCCGCCCCGAGAGCCACAACTCGATGATCGCCGCCCTGTTCATCCTGGGGCTCGGCTGGAATGCCAATTTCGTGGCCGGCAGCACGCTGGTCACCGACGCCGTATCGCCGGCCGAGCGACCCCGGATCCAGGGCATCGCCGACTCGGCGACGTTCCTCACGTCGGCCGTCGCCGCGGTACTCGCCGGATTCGGCCTGAGCGCGACCAGCTATCCGGCGATGTCGGTCGTCGGTGCGTCGCTGGCCTTGGCCACCGGGGTGATCCTGGTGGCACTCCGCCAGCTCGCACCCTCGGTGTCGCGTCCGGTCGTCGCTCCCGCCGGTTGACCGGCGTGCCGACCCTCGAATCGATCGTCGTCAGTCCTCGGCGACAGTGATCGTGACCGAATTGATGACGACATCCACGCGGGGCTTGTCGCCGCCGCCGGTCGGAACGGACTGGATCGTCTCGACGATGTCGAGGCCCTTGATCACCTTGCCGAACAGGGCATAGGCCGGTGGCAGCCGGGCTCCGTCGGGGCCGGAGATGATGAAGAACTGCGACCCGTTGGTGTTCGGACCGGAATTGGCCATGGCCAGCGAACCGATCTCGTACTGACCGGCCTTGGGCAGTTCATCGGCGAACTTGTAGCCCGGGCCACCACGACCGGTACCCGTCGGGTCGCCGCCCTGGATGACAAAGTTCTTGATGATCCGATGGCAGATCACACCCTCGTAGTAGTGGTAAAGCGCCAGGAAGACGAAGTTGTTGACCGTCTTGGGCGCCTTGATCGGATCGAGGGCGATCACCATCGTGCCGTAGTTGGTGTCCATCGTGGCGGTGTACCGCTTCGACGGATCAATTCCCATCTCGGGCTCGGAGTTGAACGTCTGAGTCTTGGGAGAGGATCCATCAAAGTTCGGGAAGGCATACGGCATAGAGGTGAAACGCTACCCGCGCCACGGTGCGCCTCACGACAGGGCTTCATGGTCCGAGCGCAAGCGGTGCGATTCGGAGTCGCCACTCCAGGTGGCGCGTGGCACGAGTCCGGGGCAGTGCTTCACCGGCTTGGTCGATGAGATGGGTTACCCGTTGCGGGCAGTGTAGTCGGCGATCAGGGCGTCGGCGTCGAGTGCCGCCTGGCTGAGGGTGGCCTGCGGGTCGCCGCCCTGCAGGATCGTGGCGACGGCGCGGGCGACCACGACGCGGATCTCGCGCAATGGTCCGGTGATCGGCCCGGCCGCCGAAGCGGCATCGGAGGGGGCGTTCACCTGGTCGTAGGCCACCTTGAAGCGCGGATCGGTCGCATACGTCGTCTTCAGCGGCTCGAGGTCGAGGGCACCGGCGCGGATCGGCACGTAGCCGGTTGCGGCCGCCCAGGTGGACTGCGATTGGGCGCTCACCAGGTAGTTCACGTAATCCCAGGAGGCCGCCGACTTGGTGTCGCCGTGTCCGTCGACGATCCACAACGAGGCGCCACCGACCAATACCCCAGGCGCACCACCGGGGCCCGGCATCGGCCCAACGCCGATGTCGGCACCGGTCAGCCCGGGAATCAGGCCGCCATCGAGCACAGAGATCACCGTGCCGAGCGCGGCCGACGTGCCGATCGCCATTGCCGACGGCGCGGTCTTGTCGGCCATCTTGAGGAACACTTCTTGGCCGCTCGGGTCGTCGCCGACGTTGAAGGCCAATCCGTCCTTGATCATCTGTTGGAGGAAGGTCATCAATTCGACGGCCTTGGGGTTGTCGATGAACACCTTGGTCGCCGGCGCCAGACGGCCGTTGCCGTTGTCGGTGTACAGCTCGCCCAGCTTGGAGAACCATTGCTCGATGTACCACCCGCCGCCACCGTCGAAGCCGGTGTCGAGCCCGATACCGGTACCGGCGGCGCCCGACGACACGATGGACTGGGCCGTGGAGCGCAGGTCTTCCAGGCTCAACGGCGACGAGTTGGGGTCGAGTCCCGCCGCTTCGAACACCTTGCGGTTGTAATAGAGCACCGGGTTCGAGACGTTGAACGGCATCGACCACTGCACACCCGCGGTGGAGTACGCCGTCAGTGCCCGGTCGAGGAAATCGGTGGTGTCCATCTGCGCCGCCTGCATGCAGGCGCCGATGGGGATGAACGACTGCGTATCGCGCATCTGCTGAACGGAGTACTCCGGCGTCTGGACGATGTCGGGTCGGCTGTTGGTGCTCGATTGCACGTACTTGTCGATCGTCTGCTCGTAGCCGCCCTGGTTCTGCAAGGTGACGTGGACCTTGGTCTGCGCGGCGTTGTACTGGTCGGTGAGTTTGACCAGGGCATCCTCGAGACCGCCCTTCATGCCGTGCCAGAAGGTGATCTCGACCGGGCTGCCGGCACCGGCGAGCGCGTCGACCGGGCAGGCAGGCAGAGAGGACAGCGGTGTCGTGGTCGTCGTCGGCGCAGGAACGGTGGGAGCCGGGGTCGTCGGTGGCAACGTCTCGCCGGGCGCGGCCGTCACCGGCGGGCCGGTGGCCGGTGGGACGGTAGCCGGTGCCGGGGTCGTCGGCGACTGGTCGTTGCCGGCCTGCAGGATCGATCCACCGTCGCCACAGGCGGCGAGCGCCACGAGCGCGCCGAGCACCATCCATGTCCTGCTCCTTCGGCGCCTCACCCCTTGACCGCCCCGGCGGTGAGACCTCGCACCAACTGGCGTTGGAAGATCATCAGCACGGCGAAGATCGGCACGGCGGCGATCAGCGTGCCGGCCTGCACCAGGTTCGGCTTGTCGATGTCGGCGGTCGACAACAGCTTCAGGCCACTCTGCACCGTGTTCATGTTGGAGTCGGTGGTGATCAACCGCGGCCACAGATATTGGTTCCAGCTCGACAGAAAGGCGAACAATGCCAATGCCCCCATCGTCGGGCGCACGAGCGGAACGGCCACCTCGCGCAGGAATCCCCAGTGCCCCAACCCATCCATCCGGGCCGCCTCGCGCAGGTCCTTGGGGAGTTGCAGGAACGTCTGGCGGATCAGGAACGTCCCGAACGCCGTGGCCAGGAACGGCACCGCCAATCCCTGGAAGCTGTTCAGCCAGCCGAGCGAGTCGACGGTGCGGCGATTGACGACCAGCGTAACCTCGAACGGCACCAGCAACGTGGCCAGGAAGATGGCGAAGGTCAGCGCCTTGAGCGGGAACCGCAGGAAGGCGAAGGCGTAGGCCGACATCACCGAGGTCGCCACCTGCACGACGGTGACGATGACGGCGACGACGAACGAGTTGTACAGATAGCGGCCCAAATGGCCCTGCGACCAGGCCGTCCGCAGGACGTCGGTGGTGAAGTGCTCGGGAACGAGCGGCCGCTTGAACACCTGGTTGCCGGGCTTGAGGGCGGCGATGATCGTCGTATACACCGGGAACAGCACGATGAAGGTGACCAGCAGCAGCAATGCGTATCGGCCGACCTTGCGCCAACCACGGCCGACCGCGTCGATGTTGGCGATCGTTCCCTGCTCGCGTTTCGAGAACTTCCGAACTCCACGTTCACGAGCCATAGTGCACCCGCTTGTCGAAGCTGCGGAACTGGACGAGCGACAGTACGAGCAGCACGGCGAACAACAGGACCGCCGTCGTCGCCTGCAACCCGTCGTTGTTGCGGATCGTCGATTCGTTGCCGTAGATCAGGTAGGTCAACGTCGTCGTGGAGCCCTGCGGTTGCGGGCCGCCCTGGGTGAGCAGGTCGACCTCGCCGTATGCCTGAAATGCCCGGCTGACCAGCACCACCGAGATGAACAGCAACGTCGGGCCGAGCATCGGCACGGTCACGTTGGTGAACCTGCGCCAACCGCTCGCCCCATCGACGAACGCGCTCTCGTACAGGTCGCGGGGGATGCTCTGCAGGCCGGCAGTGACCACGATGAACGTGAACCCGAGATTCGCCCACACGCTCGACATCGCCACCGAGGCGAGCGCCGTGCCCTTGTCGGCGAGCAGCCCCGACTTGACCACCGGGAACAGCCGGCCGATCCACCCGACGTTCGACAGCACGCCCACCGACGGCTCCAACAGGAACAGCCACATCAACGAGGCGACGGCGATCGAGGTGGCCACCGTCGAGGAGAACACCGTCCGGAAGAGGCCGATTCCCCGCAGATGCCGATCGGCCAGCACGGCGAGGCCGACCCCCAGCAACAACCCGATCGGCACGGTGATCAGGGCGAACTTGGCGGTGACGATCAGGGCGTGGTGGAACTCCCTGGAGCGCAACACGTCGGTGTACTGATCCCACCCGTTCGAGCGGCACTTCCTGCCCTGGCTGTTGCAGCGCTGGTGACCGAGCCACACCGCCTTGCCGAGCGGGTACAGCACGAACACCCCGAGAATGGCCAGGGATGGGGCGAGCATCAAGGCGGCGAGCCCCGTCTCCCGCCGTCGAGTTCGACGCGACAGCGTCATCAGATTCGCCGCCCGGTCTGCGGGTCGAAGTGATGGCGGCGATGGGCCCAGGCCTCGAGGTGGATCTCGTCGCCCTCGCGAGGGCTGTCACCCTCGGCCGATGTGCGCACCACGATGCGGGTCTCGCTGTGGCCGATGACGGTGCAGGTCACGTGCACCTCATGGCCGAGTTGCTCGACCAACGTCACCCTCGCCGCCAGCCGCCCGTGCTCGTCGATGGTCAGATGTTCCGGACGAACGCCGACCAGATGATTGCCGGGCTCCAGTGAGCCGGCCGGAAAGATGTTCATCGGCGGGGTGCCGAGGAATGTGGCGACGAACGTCGTCGACGGCTTGTCGTAGACCTCCTGAGGCGTGCCGACCTGCTGCAGCACTCCCTGGTTCATCACGGCGATGCGGGTGCCCATCGTCATCGCCTCGACCTGGTCGTGGGTCACGTAGACGAACGTCGTGCCGAGGCGTTGGTGGAGCCCGACCAGCTCGGCGCGGGTTTCGCCGCGCAGCTTGGCATCGAGGTTCGACAGCGGTTCGTCCATACAGAACACCGCCGGCTGGCGCACGATCGCCCGAGCGAGGGCCACCCGTTGTCGTTGCCCGCCCGAGAGCTGACCGGGCTTCCGGCCCAGGTACTCGCCGAGGCCGAGCATGTCGGCCGCCTCGCGCGCCGCCATCGCCCGCGTCTTCTTGGCATCGCCGCGCACCTTGAGCGGGAATTCGATGTTGGCCTGCACCGTCTTGTGCGGGTACAGCGCGTAGCTCTGGAAGACCATCGCCACGTCGCGTTCCTTGGGCTCGATGTCGTTGACCTGCCGGTCGCCGATCCACACCTCCCCCTCGGTTGGATCCTCGAGTCCGGCGATCATGCGCAGCAGCGTCGACTTCCCGCAGCCCGATGGGCCGAGCAGGATCATGAAGTCGCGATCGGCGATGTCGATCGACACCCCGTCAACCGCTGTGGTCGCGCCGAAGCGCTTGGTGATACCGATCAGTCGTACGCCTGCCATCACCGCGCAGGCTACGCCGTCGCACGGACGGTGTGCGCCACCGGTCGTTTCAAGGATCAGCGTCCGGGTTCCGGGTCAGGTGGCGCACATCGTGTGAGCCCGATTCACGCAGCTGCATCCGGGGAGCGCGGGTTAGCCTCACGAACGATGACAGAACACCCCGAGACCCCATCCACCGATACCGATCTCGACGCCATCGCCCGGGATCTCGCCGATGTCGAGTCGGCCCTCGGGCGGCTGCAGTCCGGCGAATACTGGACCGACGAGGTCACCGGAGAAGCGCTCCCCGACGAGGTGCTCGCAGCTCAGCCGCTGGTGCGGCGGCTGACCGCTCCTGCGTGAGCCACCGGCGCTCCCTGATGGCGGGTACCGTTCTCGTCGGCGCGACGGCGGCGGCCCATCTCGCCCGCTCGCCGCAACGTCGGGTCCGGCTGCGGCGCACCGCTCGAATCTGGCGGCTCACCGCCCGCAACGGCGGCCGCTGGGTCGTCACCAGGTCGCGCGTCGCCGCAGCCCGCGACCACACCCGCAAGCAGGAGTTGAACGCCCGCTTCGCCATTCGGTCATCGCAGGATGTCGCGCGGGAACTCGGCCAGATGAAAGGGGTGATGATGAAGGCGGGCCAATTGGTCAGCTTCATCATGGAAACCCTGCCCGACGAGGCGCAAGAGGCGCTCGCGTCGCTACAGGCCGACGCCCCGCCGATGGCTCCCGCCCTGGCGGCGAGCGTCGTCGCGGCAGAACTCGGCGCGCCACCCGAGACGGTGTTCCTCGACTGGGATCCCGCGCCGATCGCCGCCGCGTCGGTCGGTCAGGTCCACCGGGCCGTGCTGCGTGACGGCCGCATCGTTGCGGTGAAGGTGCAGTATCCGGGCGTCGGCGACGCCATCGGCGCCGACCTCGACAACGTGCAGGCGCTCTATGCGATGTTCGGCGCGTTCGCCCTGAAGGGTCTCGACACCCGCTCGTTGGTCGATGAACTCCGCGCCAGGATGACCGAGGAGCTCGACTACCGAATCGAGGCCCGCAACCAGACGGAGTTCGCCGACCACTACGCCGGGCATCCATTCATCCGTGTCCCTGCCGTGGTTCCCGAGTACTCCACCGGGCGGGTGCTCACCTCCCAATGGGTCGAGGGCCTGTCCTGGGCCGGGTTCGTCGCTCAGGCCTCGCCGGCGGCGCGCCAGCGAGCCGGGGAGATCCTGTGGCGGTTCGCCCAGGGTTCGGTCCATCGGCTGGGGGCGTTCAACGGCGATCCGCACCCCGGCAACTACCGCTTCGACCACGACGGTTCGGTGACGTTCCTCGACTTCGGCCTGGTCAAGCGGTGGTCGGGCGACGAGTGGACCCGTCTGACCCCCTCGCTCGATGCGATCCTCGCCGGCGACCGACCGGGGCTGGTCACGATCATGGAGGACCTCGGCTTCCTTCGACCCGGCCACGGGCTGGCTGCGGAGCGGGTGTTCGAGTACGTCAGCGCCCCATACGTCCCCTACCTCGGCGAGTCGTTCACGTTCACCCGGGAGTTCGTGCGCGAGACGCTCGGCAAGATGCTCGACCTGAAGGGACCGCTGGCCGATGTGATCGAGCAGCTGAACATGCCTAACAGTTTCGTGATCCTCGACCGCGTGGTCTGGGGCGTCAGTTCGCTGCTCGGCAAGCTCGGCTGTACCGGGCCGTGGCGAGGAATGCTGATGGAGTACCGTGCCGGCGGCCCGCCCACGACCCCTCTGGGCATCGCCGACGCCGCATGGTGGTCGGCTCGCTGAGGACCGGCGATCACCGTATGGATAGATTCGGCCCGGCGCCGATGAGTGGCGTCGACCCGATGTCAAGCCGAGTGGGGGCGCAAGTGGCCGATCCGTACAAGCCGAGAGCACCGTTCGCCCCATGGGACCGACGCGAGCTGCCCGGCACGTTCGATGTCGAGGAATCCGCCCGGCGCGTCGGCAACTACAAATGGGCCGAGATGAAGCTGTTCGAGGCCCTCGGCGGCTGGGTCGCCACCGTGCCCGAACTCGACGTCAAGATGCGCCTCGGCACGCACTGTTACAAGCACGCGTGGCACGCCGAGCTGTGGCACAAGCGCCTTCCCGAGTTGCGCGAAATGAATCCCGACCGGCTCACCGTGCCGGCCAATGAGGCGATGGTCCGCTTCGTTGAGGCGATGACCGAACCCGAAGCGCCCGAGTTGACGATCGAAAAGTTGGTCGGCGTTTACAGGGTGTTCATCCCCCGGTTCATCGCCGCCTATACGTTCCACAAGAACAACACCAGCCAGATCACCGACGCCCCGACCATCCGGTCGCTCAACATCATCCTCCAGGACGAGTTCGACGACTGGCGTGACGGCGAGATGATCATCCAGTCGTTGATCGAAACACCCGAGGAAGCCCAGCGGGCCGCCGCCCACCAGGCGAATCTCGAGACGATCATGGTGGAAGCCGGTGGCATCGCCGGTGTCGGATCACTCGGGATGCCATCGTGACGATCAGGTCATGAGCAGCAAATCGTGAGGAGGTACAGGTCATGAGAAAGTTCTTCCCGGTCGAGGAATTGGCCCGCGACGAGCGATTCGAGAAGATCACGATGCGCGAACGGATGGCCGACCCGCGCACCACGTTTGGCAACACGTCGTCGAACGCGTCGTCGGGAGCCCGGGAGAAGTCGTCCAACCGGCTCACCCCGGAACGTCGCGATTCGGCCGATGCCGCTCGGGCGCTGATGCACGGAATCTTCGTCGGCGAGGTGCAAGCCTTGGAGGGCGCCGGGCGTACGTGTCACGACTTCGACGCCGTCGGCGTGCCCGGCGCAGCCGACGATGCCGTCCCGTTCGCCCTCAAGCTCGACATGGCCCGCCAGGCGTGGGACGAGGCCCGCCATGTGGAGATGTCGGTCAAGCTCTCCGAGTGGATGGGCACCGAGATCGGCCAGTTCGCCGAGAACACGGTGTTGTTCGCCGCCGCATGCAGCCAGGACCCCATCCTTCGGCTCGCCGGCGTCAACCGCGCCCTCGAGGGCCTGGCCATCGACGTGTTCACCACGATGAAGGACTTCGGCAACCTGGCCGGAGACCCGTACCTCGAGTTCTGCGAGGACTGGATGCTCGCCGACGAGGTGACCCACGTGAAGATGGGCTCCGATTGGTTGCGCAGGGTCACCGAGTCCGACCCCGAGCGACGCAAGAAGGCGCTGGAGTTCCAGAGCGTCGTCGACAAGTTGTTCAGCTACGGCGGGACGCGCAGCGACTCCAAGGAGTCACCGATCGGATTGGCCCGCCGCTTTCGCGAGTTGGCCGGATTCACCGACGACGAGGTCGAGGACATCGCCGAGGTGTCACTCCAAGCGCTCAACGAGCGCAAGGCATTCGCCGAGGCGGCCCGGCAGAAGGCCGCCATGGAATTCGCTGGCGCCACGAGCGCAGATTGAGCAGGCTGTTCGTATGAGTGTCACCGTCACGCCCGACAAGTTCTCGTTCGTGATGTTCGACGCGCCCGTGATCGCCGACGTCGCCACCGCCCTGCTGGAACGACTGGCGATGACCGAATACGACCTGACCATCGAGGTCGACGAGACCACCCCGCTCGCCCGCATCACCGCCACAGGAGATTCACCGATCGTCGTTCGCGCCGAGAGCGGAGCATTCGAGGACACCAAGCGGCCCCGGCACATGAGCGAGACGGCGATCGCCACGTCATTGGCCCGGGTGTTGCTCAGGGCCCGGGACCGGATGGACGGCACCTTCGGCGAGGCCCCCGCCGACGACGAGCTGTCGCTCCCCCAGATCGCGGCATGGGAGACGTACTGCGTCGGACGGTTCAGCCGGCTCGGCTATCCCGTGCATCAGCAACGGTGGCGTTACAACTTCCGCAACCGCCACGGGTTCACCGATTCGGGCGACGGGTCGTTCGACGAACTGTTCGGCTCCGACCGGTTGACCTGGGGTGAGCTCGTCGGCATCTCCGACGGAGCGATCGCCGCGATCACCGTCTGACGGCGGTCCGTGCGCCACCCCCGGCGAACCGAGTTCGCACCCGGCCATCGGCCCGGCGTTGGCAGCACCCCCACACCCGACCGCTACCGTTCGCTGGCGATGCCGACCGATTGGAACCCGTTGTTGCGGGGAGAATTCGACAAGCCGTACTGGCCCGAGTTGCAGGCCTTCGTCGCCGCCGAACGCCACCGGGGCACGGTCTTTCCTCCGCCCGACGATGTGTTCGCCGCGTTGCACCTCACGACGTATGCCGACACGAAGGTGCTGATTCTCGGCCAGGATCCGTACCACGGCCCGAATCAGGCCCAAGGCCTGTGCTTCAGCGTGCGCGAAGGGGTCGACATCCCGCCGTCGCTGGTCAACATCTTCAAGGAGCTGTCCGCGGACCTCGGCATCCCGGCTCCCGACCACGGGTCGCTCGTGCACTGGGCCCGGCAAGGCGTGCTGCTGTTGAATGCCGTGCTGACGGTGCGCGCCCATGCGGCCGGCTCACACGCCGGCAAGGGCTGGGAAACCTTCACCGACCAGGTGATTCGCACCGTCAACGACAAGCCCGAGCACGTCGTGTTCATCCTGTGGGGTGCGTACGCCCGCAAGAAGAAGGTGCTGATCGACACGTCCCGCCATACCGTGATCGAGTCTGCCCATCCCTCGCCGTTGTCGGCGCACAACGGCTTCTTCGGGAGTCGGCCGTTCAGCCGTGCCAACGCCGCCCTTACCGCGGCCGGTCGCACCCCGATCGATTGGGTCATCCCCCGCCGCTGACCTGCGGCCGACTCGCGGCTACGGTTCGGTTCGTGGGAGTGTCCGATCGGTCGACAGCGGCGATTCTGCGGCGTGTACTGGCGACGCATCCGGTGATGCTCGGCGAACTCGAAGCCGCCCACCGGGCGGCCTACCAGGCAGTCGACGGCGAACTGTTGGAGTTGTGCCGAGTTCGGGTGGCCGAGCTGCTCGGTGCCGATTTCGATCCTCCCTCGGGCGTCGACGCTGCGCTCACCGCGGCCCTGCCCGATTGGCGGTCGTCCGACCTGTTCTCATCGGCCCAGCGGGCATGCCTGGCATTCACCGACCAGTTCGTGGCCGACGTCGCATCACTCGACGATGCCACTGCCGCCGGAGTCGCCCAACACCTCGGCGACGAGGGCCTGGTCAACTTCGCCAACGCGCTGTTGGTGCTGGAACAACGCCAGCGAATGTGCCTGGCCTGGGAACACCTGATTCCGGAGGTAGTCGGATGACCATTGAACGCAGCCTGCGCGTCCCCCATGGAACGCGCACCCACCCCGAGCTACGTGCTGCGCTGGGCCGCTGGCAGGCCGAGGTGGTCGAACTGGACGGCATCGATCTGGCCACGACCGAGATGGTCCGGCTACGCGCCGCCAAACATCATGACTGCCACACTTGACTCTCCGTTCGCCTGGCAGTTGCCGGGCATCAGGTGATCGACGACGAGTCGGTGGCGTGCGCGTTCGAACCGGCGACCGTGCCTACCGACGAGAAGCATCGCCTCGCGCTCGCCTTCACCGATGCGCTGATGACCCGCCCGGGCCAGATCTCCGACGAGTTGGTCGAGGGGCTGCGGGCGGCCTACACGGCGGAGCACCTCGTCGAACTCACCCTCAAGGTGCTCAAGTTCAACATCCAAAAGGCGATGGTCGCCCTCGGCACCGACTTCACCGCCACCTCCGAGATGGCGGCCCGGTTCCCATGGGCCGGCGAGGCCGGCTTCATCGCCGTCTGACGAGTCCGCCTCGGATCAACCGGTCGAAGGCCGTGTCATCGGTGTGCCGACCGCTCGATGTTCGGGCCCACCGAGAAGAATGGTGTCGTGCTCCACCCCACTGTTCGCCAACGAACCGCCCACGTCAACGGGATCGACCTTCATGTCCTCGAGACGGGCGACCCGGGCGCTCCGGTGATCGTGCTCTCCCACGGCTTCCCCGAGGGGGCGTATTCGTGGCGCCATCAACTCGTGCCGCTCGCCGAGGCCGGGTATCACGTGATCGCCCCGTATCAGCGGGGGTACGGGGCGTCGAGCCGGCCGACCGAGATCGGCGACTACGGCATCACGCAGTTGACGGGCGATCTGCGGGCGTTGGTCGCGGAAACCGGCCACGAACAGGCCATCTACGTCGGTCATGACTGGGGTGCATGGATCGTCTGGGAGATGGCCCGCATGTTCCCCGAGCATGTGTCGGCCGTCGTCGGGGTGAGCGTGCCGTTCGTGGCGTGGCCCGGCCGGCCCACCGAGTTGATGAAGGCGGTATACGCCGACCGCTTCTTCTACATGCTCTATTTCCAACAGGTCGGCCCACCCGAGGCCGAACTCGAAGCAAACCCCGTGCGCACCCAGTGCAGCGTGCTGTGGGCGGCATCGGGAGCCGGACGGCCCAAGGAGCTGCCCACGGAGGTTCCCCCGATGAAGGGCGCCGGATTTCTGACGATGATGCCCGAAACTCCGCCGCTGCCCTGGTCGGGCCCTGAAGGGGTCTGGCTGACCGAAGCCGATCTTCACCGGTACGCCGCCGACTTCACCCAGTCGGGATACTTCGGGCCGGTGAGCTACTACCGAAACCTCGACGCCAACTTCGAGATCGTCAAGGATCTCTCCTCCGACCGGCTCACCATGCCCTCGTACTTCATCGGCGGCGAGCAGGACATCGTGCTCGTGATGGATCCGACCGGCGTCGAGCGGATGCAGAACCTGCTGCCCGATTTCCGTGGCGACACTCTCATCCCCGGTGCGGGCCACTGGACCCAGCAGGAGGCTCCGGCGGCGTTCAACAATGCACTCCTCGGCTTCCTGAAGACCCTGTAGCACCTGGTCAGCGGGTCTTCCCGATCAAACTTGGGCGATTCTCCGTTCGAGGAACCGGCGTTCGGGGTCGGTGCGGACCAGTTCGAGCGCCCGCCGATAGGCCGCCCGAGCCGCATCCACGTGGCCCATCCGGCGGAGCAGGTCGGCGTGGGCGCTGTGGAGCAAATGCGAGTCGAGCAGTTGCCCGCGTTCGATCAGACCTTCGACGATGGCCAGGCCGGCGCCGGCCCCGTCGGCCATGGCGACGGCGACCGCCCGGTTGAGTTCGACGACCGGCGTTGCCACGATCTGGCGGAGCACGCCGTACAACGAGGCGATCTGCGGCCAATCCGTCTCGGCGGCATACGGAGCCGTCGAGTGCAGCGCAGCGATCGCCGCCTGGATCTGATACGGACCGGGCGACCGCCGGGTCATCGCCGCGTGCAGGACGGCGTCGGCCTCGGCGATCCGATCGTGATCCCACAACATCCGGTCCTGATCCTCCATCAACACCAACTCCCCGGTTGTCGACAGCCGAGCGGCCCGCCGGGCGTCGTGGAACTGCATCAGGGCCAGCAGACCAGC
Source organism: Actinomycetes bacterium (assembly GCA_031371195.1). Lineage (GTDB taxonomy): Bacteria > Actinomycetota > Acidimicrobiia > Acidimicrobiales > Ilumatobacteraceae > JANMJD01. The sequence continues at coordinate 21,368 of JANMJD010000030.1, forward strand.
CACCTCAGGGTCGTCGGGCACCAGCCGGTGCAGCAGGCGGGCCAAGCGGATCGCCTCGGCGCAGACGTCAACACGGACCAGTTCCACGCCCGAGGATGAGTACCCCTCGTTGAAGACCAGATAGAGGGCATGGCAGACGATCTCGAGACGGCCCGCCAAATCGTCGGACGACGGACGCGAGAACGGGATCCCGGCCGCCCTGATCTTGCGCTTGGCCCGCACGAGCCGCTGCCCCATCGTGGAGTCGTCGACCAGGAAGGCCCGGGCGATCTCAGCCGTCGACAGGCCGGCGACCGAGCGCAGGGTCAGAGCGATCTGTGCCTCGACGTTCAGCGCCGGATGGCAGCACATCAACAGCAGGGTCAGCTGATCGTCGTCGATCACCAGTTCATCGGCGTCACCGATCTCGTCGATGAGCGCGGCTGGATCGGCGGCCCAGCCGACGCCGAGCGCATCGTCTCGTCGCCATGCCGTCTGCTGCTTGACCGGCCGCTTGGCCTCGCGCCGCAGTCGGTCGACGGCCTTGCGTCGGGCCGCAGTGACCAGCCAGGCAACGGGTTGGTCGGGGTTCCCATCAACCGGCCATCGCTGCATGGCCAGCACTGCGGCCTCTTGCAATGACTCCTCGGCCAGGTCGAAGTCGCGAAGAACCCGGGTGAGAGTGCCGAGCGCCGGCCCGACACTCTCCCGCAGGATTCGCCCGATCTCGTCGATCGGAACGGAACTCGCCACCATCAGCGAACGCTCAGCTCATCGGCGGAAGTTCCATGACCGCCCGAACCTCGACCGAGCCCGAGCGGACGTCGGGGATCTGCGCGGCGAGTTCGAGCGCTCGATCAAGGTTGGCGACGTCGACCAGGTAGTAACCGCCGAGCACCTCGGTCGTCTCGGCGAACGGCCCGTCGGTGATCGCCCGCACACCGTTGCGCAGACGAACGGTCGTGGCCGTCGACGTGGGATGCAGCGGGTCGCCACCCAGGAATTCGCCCGACTCGACGATCGACTGGGTGAAGGCCATGTACTCGCCCATGATCGCCCCCATTTCGTCGGCGGAGGGCTGGTAGGTGGAGTTTCCGTAGATCAACAGCATGTAGCGCATCGGTTGATTCCTCTCTGTCGGTGGGCCCGTTCGGCCCGCTTCACCTCATTGACGAACGGGCCACGGCGACTTCGACACGATTGCCGACAGATTTGCGAGCCGACAGATTTACGAGCCGCTCAGCGGTCGCGGAGCCGGGAGAGGAGTCGCAGGATCTCCAGATACAGCCAGACGAGCGTGACCAACAGCCCCAGCGCGCAGAACCATTCCATGTGCTCGGGCAGCCCGGCCTTGGCGCCCCGCTCGATGACGTCGAAGTTGAGGGCGAGGTTGAAGGCGGCGAGGCCGGCCACGAACAGGCTGAACAGGATGCCGAAACCGGAGGTGGAATCGAGGAACGGCACCTTGACGTGGAACAGGTGGAGCAGGATCGACACGCCGTAGAACACCATGACGCCCATCGTCGCCCCGATCACGATCCGCCGGAAGCGGTCGGTGACCTTGATGATCTGCAACCGGTACAGCAGCAACATCACTCCGAACACGGCGAGAGTCGCCCCGGCGGCCTGCAGCACGATCCCGTGCTGGATGTAGTTGTAGAAGCTCGATATCACTCCGACGGCGAATCCCTCGGCCAGCGCGTACGCCGGGGCCAGGAACCGCGACCACGTCGGACGGAACCTGGTGGCGATCACACAACCGAATCCGACCAGGATGCCGACGAGGGCCAGGCCGGGAAACCGAGGTCCGGTCGTCGAACCCGTATCGACCGAGTTGTACCCGAAGTAGGCGGCCACGAGGAGCAACGCCAGCAGTGCGCCGGTTGCCGAGGCGGTGCCGCGCACCGTCATCGTCTTGGGTCCGTCGGCACCCGAGGTCGGCCACGAGGTGACCGGGCCGTCGGTGACCGGTGGATTCCACACGGTCGCGCCATCGACGGGCGTGCTGCGCGCCGCGGCTTGCAGCGCCTTGTCGGTGAGGATGGGGTTGGCCACGTTGACTCCTGTCGGTATGGCTCGGGCGACTGGTGCGATGTGCCGCGAGCCGAACGCTATCGACTCACCCGACGGTCAACGCGTCCGGCACTGCCGTTCCTACGCCAGGTCGTGGGCGCTGGCACCGTCCCACAGGTCGATGTCGGGGGCGCTCGACAACAGCCCGCGGCAGGCCTGCGCCATCTCGACCATCCCGGCAGAATCGAAGTGAGCACGCTGGGCGTCGGGCGACTCCCACTTCTGGATGATCAGATACCGACCGGGGGTGATCGCCGATGCGCACAGATCGATGTTGCGACAACCGGCCTGCATGCGTGTGAGAACAACGTACTTCGACAACACTGCGAGCAATCCAGGGGGGTCTTGCGCATCAAATCTCAGCGTGACGATGGTCAAATCGACGTCTTCAGCCACGATTTGTGAACCTCCAGCACGGTCGGTCGACTTCGCCACGCACAAAGTCACAGACGACCCGTTGTGACGCTTGACCCTCTCGGTATCGTAGACACAGTCCCTTCGGGTCGGGTGGATGCCCGATCCCTCATCCCCCACAGCGAGGTGGAGATCAGTGGCCAAGGATCGCGTGGAGCGAGACGAGGAAGATCTGGTCCGGTTGTACCTCACTGACATTGGGCAGTACACCCTGCTGACCAAGGACGATGAAGTACGCCTGGCCAAGGCGATCGAGGCGGGCAAGACTGCCTCCGCCGAACTCGAAAAGGGTGGGAAAGAGCTGTCGGCCGCCAAGAAGCGTGATTTTCGGCGCACCGCCCGCGATGGCGAGGACGCCGAACGCGCCTTCGTGCAGTCGAACCTTCGTCTCGTGGTGTCGATCGCCAAGAAGTACCAGGCCTCGGGCCTGCCGCTGCTCGATCTCATCCAAGAGGGCAACCTCGGTCTGATGCACGCCGTCGAGAAGTTCGACTGGCGCAAGGGCTTCAAGTTCTCGACATACGCAACCTGGTGGATCCGTCAGGCGATCACCCGCGGCATCGCCAATACCGGCCGCACGATCCGCCTCCCTGTCCACGCCGGCGACACGCTCGCCCGCCTGCAGAAGGCCCGGGCCCGCCTCGAGTTGAAGATGGGCCGCCCCGCGACCCTGTCGGAACTCGCCCGCGAGGTCGAGATGCCCGAAGACAAGGTGACCGAGGCCCTGCGGTTCGCCGCCGAGCCGTTGTCGCTGTCGGAACCCCTGCGCGAAGACGGTGACGCCGAACTCGGCGACGTGGTCGAGGATCGCTCGGCCGAGTCCCCCTTCGAGGTGGCCGCCACGGCTCTGCTCCCCGACGAGATCAATCGCCTGCTGGCTCCACTCGACGATCGCGAGCGCGAGATCCTCAAGCTCCGCTTCGGACTCGACCGCGGGGAGCCTCGCACGCTCGAAGAGGTCGGCGAACACTTCAACCTCACCCGCGAGCGCATCCGCCAGATCGAGGCCCGGGCAATGTCGAAACTGCGCCATCCGTCATCCGATACCGGCGCCCGCGACCTGCTCGCGGTCTGAGTCGTCGCCGCCCCATCCGGGCTTGAGCCGCTCCTGCTGGATGGACCACGACGAATTACGCCGTTCGACTCGCCTGAATCGAACGGCGTATGTCGCAGTGGTGACTACTTCTTGACGACGAGCGTCTTGGCGACCTTGTCGCTCACGGTCTGGCGCAACTTGTCGGTGAACAAGAAGATCAGCGAGACGATGAAGACCACGAAGGCCGCCACACCGCCCAACACCGGTATGAGGCTGAACGCGCCCGGAACCGCCCATCGGATGATGGACTGTCCCATCTGCACCGGTGAGCCGTCGGCGGCGTTGACGACGCGCATCCCGAGGATCAGCTTGCCAGGAGTGCCACCCTTCACCGCGGTCAGGACCGCCTCGTAGAGGAATGCAAAGACCAATCCACCGAGTGTGACGGTGTAGCGCTTTCCGAGGCTGCCACTCCCACCGATTCCGGCGAATCCCGCACCGCCATCCCCGGCGAGGATGATCGCAGCCAGGATGATGCCGATCACGATGCCGATGACCCCGTCGATGAGTCGGGCGACGATTCGCATCCCGCTCTCGGCGAGCGGTTGGCCATTGGGCGCCGTAGGGCCGGACGGGATATAGCCACTACCTCCGCCATATGGCGGAGGCGGCGGGGGCGGCGGCGGCGGGGGCGGGGGCGGCATGTTCACGAGAGTGCTCCTTTGAAGCAGCGTTTGTGGTCGGCACCGTAGTTCGCCGGGCATCAGCCGTGACGGACCACCAGCGGGAGAGGATCGAACGCGATCACCTGCATGGCGGCACGCCGGGGCCCGCTTCCTCTCACATCAGAGCGAGTCCGGTCAGGATCTTGGCGAGGTCGGAGCGGCCGAGGGTGTCGATCGAGTCGTCCGGATAGTGACGGTAGGCGACTTCGACGACCAGCACGATGGCGAGGTACAGGTCGTAGAGCAGGCGCGTCGCCTTCGTTGACAGGCAAGTAGAGACTTGCCTATAATCGCCCCGTGGGCGACCTGTTCAAAGCGATCGCCGAACCGACGAGACGGGCGATCATGGACGAACTGGCGCAGCGAGACGACCAGACGTTGTTCGAGGTTTGCGCTCGCCTCACCACCCGCCATGGGTTGACCTCGACCCGCCAAGCCATCTCGCAGCATCTCGACGTGCTCGAATCCGCCGGTCTTGTCGTGACCCGACGCGACGGGCGCTACAAGTTCCATCGTTTCGATCCATCCCCATTGCTGCAGATCAGCGAGCGCTGGCCATGGCCCGCTCCGGAAGGAAAGCTATGAGAATCAACCTCGCCAGTGTGCTCGTCGACGACCAGGCCACGGCCCTGCGCTTCTACACCGAGGTGCTCGGTTTCGTGAAGAAGACCGAGATCCCGATGGGTCAACACGCATGGCTGACCGTCGTGTCGCCCGACGCCCTCGACGGCGTCGAACTCGTGCTCGAACCCAGCGACCATCCCGCTGTTGGTCCGTTCAAGGCCGCGCTGGTCGCCGATGGCATCCCGTTCACATCGTTCGCGGTCGACGACGTCGAGGCCGAGCACGCCCGACTTCTAGACGCCGGCGTGCGCTTCACGCAACCACCGACGCCGATGGGCCCCGTGACCACCGCCGTATTCGACGACACCTGCGGGAACCTCATCCAGATCGTCTCGCAGCACTGACGCACCCGTTATGTCGGCTGGGACGGCCGAACGACGGCCCACGGTTCGTTACGGCGCTTGGACGTTCGGCCGGCGCGAGTAGACGACGGTCTGCCTGAACGGTTCGAAGCCGGCGCTGAGGTATAGATGCCTCGATGCCTGGTTCTCCGGTTCGTAGCAGATCTTGATGCGCTCGGCGCCGGCTTCGGCGAGCAGGTCGACGCCCGTGGTCAGGATGTGGCGGGCAAGTCCTCGTCGCTGGTGATCGTCTTCGGTGCGCATCGGTTCGACCAGGCCCGTCGCACTCTCGGGGTCGTACCAGAACAGCCCGTACGCGGCGACTTGATCGCCGCTGTCGTATACCACCAGGTCGAGGTCGGGTCGGTACAGCGACGTTTGGCGAAGGCGTGCCTCGGGGTCGGGGTGGTTCCGTTTGGGGCTGATCATGTGATGCGGACGGTGCATCGTGTCGAGGCGGCTGGACAACCGATAGTCGGCGTGCAGCGCGCTGATCCCCGGTCGCGCGCCGGCGGCCAACCATGTTTCGACCAGCCCGTCTTCTTCGATCCCGAAGCCAAGGCCGGCCAACACGTCACGCATCACGTCGTCGGCACGGTCGGCCTCGAGACTGACGGCTTCGAACCCGGACTCGGTGGCGTGAGCGAGTCCGCGCTCCATGACATGGGCCACCCATTCGGGCGGTGCGTCGGGCATCACGATCGGGTCGAGCGCCATCCGGTCGCTCCACTCGGTTGCGATCACTGCGGCCTCCGGACGACCGACGTGATCGAACCAGAAGAGCTGACCGAGGTTGTCGGTAGGTCGCGGCGTCCGCCACCACCACTGCAGATCGGCGGCTTCGTACAAGCCGGAGGTGGGGTGAGCGTTGCGGACCCGTTGCAGCAGCGCCGTCACATCTTCCAGGTAGTCACGGCCAACCCGACGCCGTTCGAGCATTACCTGCATCCCCGCAAACCTACGGCGGAGCGGACGTTGTTTCCTACGGAAGGCGGTAGCGGAGGTGGACGACGCCGTTGTCGAACCGGCGCTCGTCGAGGAGCTCGAGCTCGATGCGCACGTCGGTCGGCAGCGCCGGATTGCCCCCGCCGAGTACGACGGGCCAGATGAACAGCTGGAACTCGTCAACCAGCCCGGCGTTGACAGCCTGGACTGCGAGGTTCGGACCTCCCACGATGACATCGCTCCCGACTGCCGCCTTCAGGTCGTGTATCGCGGCGGGGTTGAAGTGCCGTTCGAGCCGGGTGTTGGCGGTTGACACCCCCGCCAGGGTCGTGGAGTGGACGACCTTGTCGGCTGCCTGCCAGACGTGAGCGAAGTCGCTCATGAGGTCGGACCGCTCGGCCAGCGCAGCCTCGGTTTCCCACACCGCCATCGTCTCGTACATCCGCCGCCCGTAGAGGTAGGTGCCGGCCGACCGCATGAGGTCGGTAATGAACGCGAACACCTCGTCGTCCGGTGGAGCCCAGTCGAAGGCACCGCGGTCGTCCTCGGTACAGCCGTCGAGGGAGACGTTCGACGCGTAGATCAGCTTGGCCATCGCCACTCCTTCATCGCCACTCCTTCATCACCACTCCTTCGTCACCGCCGATGCATCTCGACGATCGTGTTGTCCGACCGTAGCGGTCGGGCCGGCATGCCCGGTCGGGCTACGGCATGAGCCATGGCGTTTCAGGGAGGACGTGGCCGGTTTCGAGTAAGGATTTTGAGATTCGAGAGAATCTGCCCGACAAGGTCACGGTTGGCCTCGTCGGGCAGATTCTCGTGAGTGACGGTGAGCCGGACGATCGTGCCGTGTTGTTAGATCGCAAACGTGACGAGCGAGGACTCGATAGGTGCGTCAGCTGTCGTGTCCTCCCATTTGTGACCAGGCGCGTCGGCGGTCGGCTGTCGATCACGGTGCCCAAGCAGTCGGCGATGCCGGAGCCGTCCGTCCGCTGATGCTCCCAGCGTGAACCCACCTGCCAATCGGAGACGTTGCTGTGACCCCAGTAGGTCGCGGTGATGTCCGCGTCCGTCAGCGCCGTCCACACGAGCTCGGGTGTGCTCTCGATGTATGTCACGTAGACGAAGGTCGGTCGTTCGGTGTTGGTCTGGCGCACGGATTGCTCTGCTTTCTGTTTGAGGGTGCTGAGGGCGTCCAGTCGTCGGGTTCGAACTGGTGGATCCAGCGCCACTGGAGGTCGTGGATCGGTACCAGGTTGAGATAGTGCAGCTTCTCGCGACGCGTCGGACGGTTGAGATGAGGTTTGCCTGCTCCAAGACGTCCAGACGCTGCGATGCGGACTGGCGGGTCATGTCGAACAGCTCGCAGAGTTCTCCGAGTGTCCGACCCGCCCGCGTACGGGGGGCATCAAGCAACGCAGCAGCCGTCATCGGGCGCGCTCATCCATCCAGGTCGATCGACCCAATCGATCGACCTAGTAGCGTGGCGATGATGAATCCGATGGCGCGCCGGATGTTCGAACTCATCGAGCCGATCGGTGTCATCCCCTTCTCAGCCGATGAACCCAATGAGGCGATGTTCGCCCTGGGGTTCACCAACTACTGGGACACCTACTTCGCCGGACGCGCGGCGCCGCTCGGCATCGTCCCGGCCGAGGTGGTCGACGCGCTCTTCTACAACTTCGCTCCCGGCGAAGTTGCTCGTCACATCCCGAAGGTGTGGCGCACCACCACACCCGAATCGGCGATCGCCGTTCGTCAGATGGGCTGCGTCAAGGCGCTGCGGCGGATCCTCGGCGATCGCGTCGACTCTCCCTCCTTCGGCCGCGCCGCCGACCTGTTGACCAAAGTGGTGACCAGCGCCCCATTCGAGGGCCGACCGATGTACGCCGCACTGCGCGCCATTCCGGTCCCCGACGACGTGGTGGCCCGGCTCTTCCATGCAGCCTCCTCGCTGCGCGAGCACCGAGGCGACGGCCACATCGCGGCCCTGATGATCGAGGGTATCGGCGGCCTCGAGGCGCACGTGCTCCTCGCCCTCGATATGGACATGCCGGCGGAGAAGTTCGGACGTATCCACCACCTCCCGGCAGCCCAACTCGGTGCCGTGACCGACGGGATGCGCGACCGTGGCCTGATCGGCGACGACGGTTGGCTGAGCGAACAGGGTCGCGCCGTCAAACAGCGGGTCGAGTCGCTCACCGACGACCTCGCGGCGAAGCCCTATCAGAGCCTTGAGCCGGCCGAGCTCGATGAGCTGATCGACGCCCTTGAGCCGCTCGCCACGGTGCTCCTCGCCGCCCAGGACTGGAGCGATGGCTGATGCGTCTCGGTTGCGCGATTGAACGCATGCCTCGCCTGGCAGAACCGGGAATCTCCACACCCTGAACTCGTCGACGAAGGTGTGTCGCCCCATCGTTGGAGCAGATGGTCTGGAGCGGATGGTGCTGCCCGCCGTGCCCTTTTCCGGATGCGCAACCAATGGTTGCATATTTGTCGAAGGCCCTGTACGGTGATACGCAACCAAACATTGCATGACGAGTTGGTCCGTGGAACACGGCCCAACCGATCGGCATCGACAGACAGGACCTCGACATGACGCAGGTGCAGACACCCCAGGAAGCAAGCCGGTTGCCGCGAGTCGTCTCTCACGACGAATGGCTTGCCGCTCGGAAGGAATTGCTCGTCCGCGAAAAGGAACTCTTCACGGAGACCGATGCACTCAACGCCGACCGCCGTCGGCTACCGATGGTGCGCATTGACAAGGAGTACCGATTCGTGGGGCCCAAGGGCGGGATCGGATTCCCCGACCTCTTCGATGGCCATCGTCAACTCATCGTGCAGCACTTCATGTTCGACCCGTCGAGCGAGCACGGCTGCGGAAGCTGCACGGCGATGGCCGAGGTCATGGGCCACGGCGTTCTTGGCCAATTGCACAAGCGTGACACCGCGTTCGCCGCCGTGTCTCGGGCGCCTTACCCGAAACTCCAGGCGACGCAGCACACAAAAGGCTGGACGTTCCCGTGGTACTCATCGTTCGGAACAGACTTCAACTACGACTTCCACGTGTCACTCGACCCGGCGGTGCAACCAGCGTCATACAACTTCCGCAACTCGGACGAGCTGGTAGCCAGTGGGGCCGAATGGATGATCGACTACGTGGGCGAACAGCCCGGCGTCAGCGCATTCCTACGCAACGGCGATGACATCTTCCACACCTACTCGACCTTCGGCCGAGGGGTCGAAGTGATGATGGCCGGCTACCGCCTACTCGACATCACCGCCCTTGGCCGCCAAGAGGACTGGGAGCGGCCAATCGGGCGTGCGTTCGTCGCTCGCCCTGCGGATCCCAGCTTCTCAAGCTGACTGGTCGTGAGATCATGACCCTCGCCCACAATGCCGGGATTCCCGTGGAGGAACTCGCGCCGCTGGTTGGCCTCGGTAACGCCGGTGCACTCCTCGCCCTTCGCGCCTTATTACCAGAAACCCTTCGCGCCTTGTTGACCAGAAACTCGCACACGACGAGCGCCTCTATCGAAGGTCGGCGAGTCGACACAGTGCCGACTCGCGGCCGCATCCGCCACCGGTGAGCAGAATAGGCATCTTGGCGAGTTCCGGCCGTGCATCGATCCAAACGGCCGGCGGATTGACGGACGATACCGACGGCCGCTGCGGGTTTCGCTGGTCCACGAGACGGGTAACAATCCGGTTATCAGCTCTGTCCAGGCGACCGGCCATCGCCACGCTTCGAAGGGACCTCACCATGGAAATCACGAATCTGGGTGAAGTAGACGGGCTACCGCCCGTGAGTTGGACGGGCGTTGTCGAGAAGCTCGATGCCGGATCGGCACCCGACCCGGATGCGCACAACGCTCGCACCACATGGCTTGCGACAGTCAACGCTGACGGCAGCCCCCATGTCACCGCGGTCGGCGCTCTGTGGCTGGACGGCACGTTCTGGTTTCAGACGGGCAACACGCGCAAGGCTCGCAACATCGTCCACGATTCGCGCTGTTCCATCAGCGTGTCGATTCGAGACGCCGACGTCGTTGTCGAGGGCGACGCCGAGCGGGTGACCGACCCGGAGTTGGTGGCACGCGTAGCCCAAGCGTGGGCGGACGGCGGGTGGCCCGCTGAACCCGCCGAGAGCGGATCCGGCATCACCGCACCGTTCAACGCGCCATCACAAGGGCCACCGCCGTGGAATGTGTATCGCATACAGCCCCGCTCGGCGACAGTTGTCCTGGGCATCGAGCCCGGTGGCCTGACCCGCTTCGGCTTTGATTAGGTCGAAATGAACGGAGATGACCGCACAAACGAACGAAATTGCCCAGGTTCTCCAACCGACCTATCAGCGCTGAACCACTGGCCGCGACACGACCCGATTGACCTACGTCGCCAGGGGACGGCACAGTCGCGCTGTCCCGGTCACGAGCGACGCGTCGGCGATCCGCCGCTGCCGGGAACGGCGCAGGTGGGCCGTTGCAGGCGTTGAGGACGTCCGAGCGCGAGGACAACGCCGTGACCACGGCAGTGCGCGACAGCTCCCAATGGCCACGAAAACTCCGATCGCCAACTCTGCACCGCCGACTGCCCACCGCCGGTCAACTCGCCACGATTGGCAGTCGCGTTCCGTGCGGGTCCTCGGTCCGCTCACGGTGGGATCGTCTTACAGTCCCAGGACCGCTGAACGCCGATTCAGGCTTCGACGATGGTGAGGTCGTCGGCGAGGACGATCTCACCGGCGAAGTGGGCGACGGCTTGTTCCCGCCAGGCGTCGTGTTGGCCTGGGCCGAGCGCAGGAACGAAATGGGTGGCGACGAGGGTTCGCACGTTGCAGCGGGCGGCCGTTTCGCCGGCCTGGGTCATCGATGAGTGATAGTCGATGATGTCTTGGAAGCGGGCGTTCGGGACCACTCTCACGATGTCGTCGCGGATGACGGTCTGCACGTAGAGATGGGCGTTGGCGCAAAGCTCATCGAGCCCGGCGCATGGCACGGTGTCACCGGCGATCACCGCGCTTCTGCCGTCGTGGGTGACCCGGTAGCCGATGGTGGGTTCGACCGGGCGGTGATCGGTGGCGCGGACGATGATCGATGCATCGCCGATTATCAGTTCGCAGGCGTCGACGAGTTCGTGGACCTCGACCTGCGGCGTCCAGTTGAGGTCGCTGTGGTGGGCGAGGCGATAGCCGATGTCGGGGGCGAGCATCGCCATGATCCCGTCCACCACGGCCTGGGTCTGGCGCGGGCCGTAGATGTGCAGCGTGCGCGGTTGCGGCGACATCACCCAGTTGGTGGTGATGACATCGTTGAGATCGGTGATGTGGTCGCTGTGCAGGTGGGTGAGGAGCACGGCGTCGAGCATGCCGGGGAGTACGCCGGCGCCCATCAGTCGCATCATCACGCCCCGTCCGGCGTCGATGAGCAGCCTGGTGTTCCCGGCGGTGACCAATGTCGACGGCCCGGCGCGCTGCGGGTCGGGGATCGGGTTACCGGTGCCGAGCAGGGTGACGGTGACGCCCATCAACGGGCGCCTGGAAGACGATTAATCGTTGTTCGCACGATCAACGCGTAGGTGTCGGCAATGGCCCGTTCGCGGTGTTCCCGCTGGGCTGCCTGGCGGTCGGGGTCGGCGACCACAGCAAGGAATGCGGCTTTCGATGGGAACAGGTTGAAGCGAACCTGATCCCACATCCGACCGTCACCGATGATGGTGCCTTCCACGTTGTACCAGCCACCGATGCGCGCCCCGTGGCGAGCCGCGACACGGAATGCGGCGTCGTGGTACCCGTCCATTCCCTGCTCGCCGACATCGTCGGAGAACCGGATCACGTGCATCACTACGATTGGTCCGTCGTCGGGGGTGGGCGGGTGTTCGATGTCAGCCCAGTCAACCGCGGCAAGTTCGTCGGCGAGCGCAGGCAGCTCGATCGGCACGCAGCCCATCACGATCGTCTCGGCCATCCCCGCGGCCTTGTGCTCGTGCTTCTCCTGGAAATCGCGACGCGACTGCATCTCGATGAACGACCGCCGCGTCGGATACTCGACGCAGCCGATGCGATCCCACGCGGGCTGACCGATCAGTTGTGTCTCGACGTCGCCGAAGAGCACCACGCTCGCTCCGATGTCGTGAAGGACCTCGACGGGCGAGTAGCGGTCGTCGGCCTCTTTGCCCGAGATCCCGCGGTCGTCGCCGTCGGCGTAGTTGGCGCGTTCGTGGTACCTCATCAGATTGACCATCAGGATCGGGCCATCGTCGGTGGGTGCCGTGGTGGCCAGGCGCATCGCGTACTCCCGGTTCACCTGCCCGTAGTTGTGTTGAATCGCCATCGGTAGCGCCCTTCTCAGCGAGTGGAGGAGATGAAGGTGTTGATCAATGCGGCCAGTTCTGCTGGACGGTCCTCTTGCAGGAAGTGGCCGGCACCGACGATGGTGGTGTGCGGCTGACCGGCTGCACCGGGCACCCGCTCACGGAACGGGCGATCGCCGCCGGCGGTCACCGGGTCGCTGTCGCTGAACGCGCACAGGAACGGACGGTCGAATCGTTCGAGGATCTCCCAAGCCTTCAGGTTGTCGGCGGCCGCCGGGTCGTCGGTCGACGTCGGCACCAGCGTCGGGAAGATCCGTGCCCCGGCCTTGTACGAGTCGTCGGGGAACGGCGCGTCGTACGCGGCGATCTCGGCGTCGCTCAGTGTGCGGGCACATCCCCCGCTGGTGATGCCGCCGACATGAAAGTTCTCGACAGTCTGGGAGTAGTGCTGCCACGCCAGAAACGCCTTCGATGGCTTCTGGAAGCCGTTGGGCATACCGGTATTGCCAATGATGACACGATCGAATCGATCAGGAGCCGCGGCCACGATGCGCAGGCCGACGAGCCCGCCCCAGTCCTGCCCGAAGAACGTGATGCCGCGCAGGTCGAGGTGATCGAGCAGGAGCGCGCGCATCCAGTCGACGTGACGGGCGTAGGTGTAGTCGGTGGTTTCGGTCGGCTTGTCCGATCGTCCGAACCCGACGAGATCGGGCGCGATCACCCGGTGCCCCGCCGCGACGAGCAGGCCGATCATGTTGCGGTACAGGTACGACCACGACGGCTCGCCGTGCATCAGCAATACCGGGGCCGCGTCGGCAGGGCCCTCGTCGATGTAGTGAACGCGCAAGCTGCCGCCGTCCAGATCGTCGATCTCGACGTAGTGAGGCGCAAAGTCGTAGCCGTCGAGCCCGACGAAGCGTTCGTCTGGGGTGCGCAACGTTCTCATCG
>JANMJD010000055.1:0-2601 GCA_031371195.1 Actinomycetes bacterium
GGCGGGGTCGGCGGTGGTGTCCGCAAGATCAGCGGATCACGCGGTGGCCCCCAGACAGGATGATCGGGCGGTGGAGTGGACGGTTCCATGTGAGGTCCTTTCGGGAGGCTCGACGTGTGGTGCCCCACCATCATCGACAACAAACCTCAGAGGAGCCTGGGAAGCCACTCGGGCTTTGCTCCGAACGGACTACCTCGGCAGACGCATGCTGTAGCCGACGCCGCGCACGGTGTGGATCAGCGGCGGATCCACGTCGTCGATCTTGTGGCGGAGGTAGCTGATGTAGGTCTCGAGCACGCTGGCGTTCCCGGCGAAGGTGTAGTCCCACACCGCCTCCAGGATCTGGTCACGGGTCAGCACCCGCTTGGAGTTCGACAGCAGGTAGTGCAGCAGCTTGTACTCGGTGGGGGTCAGGTCGATGAACTTGCCGGCGCGCCACACGTCCCTGGTCTCCTCGTCGAGCGCGAGGTCGTGAAACGTGAGGGTGTGCGTGCGATTGGCGGTCCCGCCCGTTCGCCGCAACACCGCCTTGACCCGCTCGACGAGCTCCTCGACCGAGAACGGTTTGGTCACGTAGTCATCGACGCCGAGGCGCAGCCCCTCGACCTTGTCGGTGGTCGCGTCGCGTGCGGTCAAGAAGATGATCGGGATGCGCGTGGCCGCACCCTCGCTCTGGCGGAGGCGCTTGGCCACCTCGAACCCGTCGAGGTCGGGCAGCATCACATCGAGCAACACGAGGTCGGGCCGGCGTGCCTCGATCGCCGCGAGTGCTGCCCGCCCAGAGGCGACACGCTCGACCTCGAAGCCGTGGATTCCGAGCGCCATCGCCACCAGTTCGGTGATGTGCTCCTCGTCGTCGACGGCGAGGACGTGAGGCTTCGGGGGTGTCGAATCCGACAACGCGGGTGCTCCTTGGTGAGGTCGTGGTCGCTGCGCACCATAGCGGGTGAACGTTTGAGAGCCGCCGGGCCCGATCGGCGCGCCATGATGGTCCCGTGACACATCGGGGCCACGTCGGATGAGCTTGCGGGCCAAACTGGTCACCGCGCTGGGTGTGCTGCTGGCGTTGGGCCTGCTCGCCTTCGGCATCGGCACGTACTCGCGCTACTCGACCGCCGAGTACCGGCGGCTCGACGATCGACTGCGCAACTCGGCGTTGTCGGCCGAGCGTGAGCTGCACACCGCGGCCGGCCTGGAGCCCGGAGGCGGCCCTGGCGATGGCGACCGGCCCGATGCTCGCGCCCTGGGCATCGGTTCGTACGCCGAGTTGCGCGATGCAACCGGTGTGGTGGGTCATCTGCCCAACGACACGTCGAGCCCGAGCCCGGCGCTGCCGACCGAGGTGTCGACGCTCAACCGACCGTTCACCGTCGGCGCCGCCGTTGGTTCCGGCGATTGGCGGGCATTGGCCACAGCCGACACCCGGTTCCCCGGGTTCACGGTCATCGTGGCCAACCCACTCGGCGACGTCGCCGAATCGCTGCGCGGACTCGTACTGATCGAGGCCATCGCTGCTGCCGCCATCCTGGCGCTGCTGACCGTCGGCTCGTGGCTGATCCTGCGACGCGGCCTGCGTCCCCTCGAGACGATGGCCGTCGCCGCCGGGTCGATACGCGGCGGCGACATGTCACTGCGCGTCACGCCCGGTGACGGCCGCGGCGAGGTCGGTCAACTCGGCCAGGCGTTGAACGAGATGCTCGACAACTTGCAGGACGCGTTCGCCGCCCAGAAGGAGTCGGAGGCCAAGCTGCGCCAGTTCCTCGCCGACGCCTCGCACGAGCTGCGCACCCCGCTGACCTCGATCCAGGGCTTTGCCGAACTGTTCCGGCTCGGGGTCGCCAACGAGCACGTCGACACCGATGTGATCATGCGACGCATCGAAGAGGAATCGACGCGCATGCGCGTCTTGGTCGATGACCTGCTGCTGCTGGCCCGCCTCGACGAGCGGCGCGACATCGAACCGACGCGGGTCGATCTCGCCGTGTTGGCCGCCGATGCATGCAGCGATGCGGTCGCCGCCGATCCCGATCGGCACATCACCCTCGACGCCGACGCGTCCGTTCCGGTCGACGGGGTGCAGGATCATCTGCGTCAAGCGATCGCCAACCTCGTCTCCAACGCGGTCACGCACACACCCGCTGGCACGGCGATCGAGGTGGCCGCTCGTGTCGCCGGCGACCGAGCCATGTTGACCGTGCGCGACCACGGCGCCGGATTGTCCGGCGAAGCATTGCAGCACGCCTTCGACCGGTTCTGGCGTGCTGACCCGTCGCGCGTCGGTCCCAAGGCCGGACTCGGGTTGTCGATCGTCGCGGCGATCGCCGCATCACACGGCGGCACCGCGTCGGTCGCCAATCACCCCGATGGCGTTAGCGCTTTCGGCGCCGATGCGCCACTTGAATCACGCGATAACTCTCGCTTTGCCATTCATCTGTACGACGCCGAAGAAATTCGCACCTGGGCCCGCGCCACCGTGCCGACTATCAACGCCACAGCCGTTGACTACCGCAAGCTCCTCGCTCTGGAGCCTGTTCCCGTCACGGCCGATGCCGCTACCGTCATCGCCGTCGATGCCGCCTGCGCCCGCTTGCAATGGTCCTA
>JANMJD010000321.1:0-5325 GCA_031371195.1 Actinomycetes bacterium
CCGCATGTCGATCACGAACGCGGTGATGCCCGCTTGCTTGGCGACCGTTGCGTCGGTCCGTGCGAGGCAGAGACCAAAGTCGGCGAATTGCGCGTACGACGTCCACACCTTCTGGCCGGTGACCACGAAGTACTCGCCGTCGACCACGGCACGCGTGCTCACGTTCGCGAGGTCGCTGCCTGCGTCGGGCTCGCTGAAACCCTGGCACCAGTACTCCTCGGCGCGCAGGATCGGGCCGAGGAACCGTGCTTTCTGCGCGGGGGTGCCAAGGGCCATCAGAGTCGGTCCGAGCAGTTGCTCGCCGAAGAAGCCGAGACGCGTCGGACCACCGGCGCGGGCGTACTCCTCGTTGAAAATCAGTTGTTGCGGCAACGTCAGATCGCGGCCGCCGTGCTCTGTC
This sequence comes from Actinomycetes bacterium, assembly GCA_031371195.1. Taxonomy (GTDB): domain Bacteria; phylum Actinomycetota; class Acidimicrobiia; order Acidimicrobiales; family Ilumatobacteraceae; genus JANMJD01. Next base: position 401 of record JANMJD010000321.1, read on the forward strand.
GGCCAACTCGCTCCCACCCAACCACCGGCGGCCAGTTCGCGCTCCCAGGCCTGACGGATCGGCAGATCGGAACCGTCGCCGAAGTCGTTGCTCGTGCCCAGGCTGGCGAAATCACCCACCAGATGGTCGGCGAACCAGCTGCGTACGTCCGTGCGGAAGAGCTCGTCGGCAGTGTCGAATCCAAAGTCCATTGTCAGGCCCCGGCGTTCGGCTCAGGCCGGCCGTGGGCGGCGCTGCATCTCGGCCAGGAACGGCTGGCTGTAGGCCACCCGACCGGTCAGTCGAGCCGGGTCGCCGCTGCACAACACGAGTGCGGCCTCGGCCACCCACTCCGGGCCCTCGAGCGGGAACCCGGCCACCAGCGCATGGGCGCCCGCACCGGGCGTCGCCACGTTGTCCCACGGAGCCAGCGAGTTGACGGCGATGCCGTGGTCGTACACCTCGGCGGCCAGGCCGGTGGTGAACTTGTCGAGGGCGGCCTTGACCATGCCGTAGACGGAGAAGTTCGTCTTGTAGATCTCCTCGAACGGCGGGCCCTGCGGGTGCACCCCGGCGCGCGACGTGATGTTGAGGATCCAGCCGGCGCCGCGCTCACGCATCGAGGGCACGACCATCTGGGCCAGCTCGAATGGAGCACGGACCTGCACCTCGAACATCAGGCGGTATCGCTTTTCGGGAAACGTCTCGAACGGCAGGAAGAACGTGACCGCGGCGTTGTTGACGAGGATGTCGATCGGTCCGAGCTGCTCGACCGTGTCGGCCACCATTCGAGCCCGCTCCTCGGCCGAGGAGATGTCGGCCCTGATGCCGACTGCTTCGCCGCCGGCGTCCGTGATACGTGCCACGGTCTCGGCCACCGAACCCTCGTATCGAGGATCTGGATCGAGCGTGCGCGCCGAGACGGCCACCCGGGCGCCGGCCCCGGCTAGACGTTCGGCGATCGCCGCCCCCAGTCCGCGGCTGGCCCCTGTGACCAGGGCTACCTTGCCTGCACACTCCCGACCCTCAGCAGCCGACATCACCACTCCTCATCCGTCACCATTCCAGAACGCCGGGTCGGTATCGCGTCCCGTGCACACACTATGGACCGCGCCCTCGGGGGCGATCACCCGCGGCTATCTGAAGGCGGAACGAGGACGCTGGACGAACTCGTAGGGCACGCCGTCGGGGTCGCTGAGAAAACAGATCCACATGTCGGGGACCGGGGTTCCCTTCAATTCGACCAATTGCGGCGGGCGGTCGAACACCGTCCCGGACGCCGAAAGCGCGTCGTGGGCGACCCGGGTGTCGTCGACGCCGACGGCGACGCGGTAGATGCCCGCATGGTTGGCGTGCGCGTAGTGCCGACCATGGGACGGGGGGCTGATCCACTCGATCAGCTGCAGCTCGAACGGCTCATCGGGCAGACGTAGCCGCATGTAGCGGGCATCGATCCGGATTTCATCGCTGGTCGCGGCACCGGTGAACGTCACATCGCCCAACGAGCCGTCGGCGATCACAACAAACCCGAGACTGTCGTAGAACGGCAGCGATGCATCGAGGTCGGTGACCGTGATCCGCAAATGGCTCATTCGGGCCGCATCGGCCGGCGCCGTGGGATCCTCGACCAATTCGAGGGGAAGCCCCGTTGGGTCGGACAATGTCGCCATCGTCTCGGCGAACGGCGAACTTCCCCGATGGACCACGGTGCAGCCGAGACCGACGAGCCGTTCGATCGCCGTGTCGACGTCGGGCACGGCAAAACCCAGCGACTTGATTCCCACCTCGAAGGGATCGGTCGAGGGAACTCCTTCGACCTTGGGTTCCACCCAGTCCTGAATCTCGATCGCCGGCGAGACCCGCGGACCTCGGGCGTCGTAGACGAACGAGGCCGAGCCGATGATCGTTCCGGTCATGCCGAGCAGTGCGCCGTCGGACGGCTCCGAGGGTGTGCGCATGGTGTTGCGCATGCCGAAGCCCTGCACGAAGAAGTCGGTCGCTGCGTTGGCATCGTCGCAGCAGTAACAGACGTGTAAGAAACGCCGACCCGGCTTGAGCGCAGTTTCATCCGACACGGCGTTCCTCTTTCGGTCTGCCGGCTATGGGAGACGACCGACCCGAAGAGTTAAACACGCCCGGGCGGCTATTGCCCCTGCCGGGAACCCGGGCGGATCACCCGCTCGAGGAAGTCGATCACCGCGGCGTTGAACCGGTCGTTGCGGTCGCCGGCGACCATGTGCCCGGCGTCGGCCACATCGACCGTCTCGGCGTGGGGGATGAGTTCCTTCAGTTCAGCGGCACCCTCGGGGCTGACGATGTCGCTCGCCCCTCCCCGCACCAGCAGGGTCGGCACCCGAATCCGGCTGGCCGCCGCGGCCAACCGGTCGTGCTGCGTCAAGGTGCTGGCCGCGAGATCGGCCGCGGTCGGCAATCCGGTGGCGGCGACGGCGTCGAACGTCGGGCGGTTGAAGAACCTTGGATCCCAATGCCAAACCCACTTGCCGTCGTCGCGTTGTCGCACGTTCTTGGCCAGGCCCGACACGTCGGCCGGGCGTTGGCGATGCGGCATGTACGAGGCGACCGCATCGGCGACGTCATCGAGCGAGTCGAACCCGTCGACACCCAGAGCCATGAAGTCGCGGATTCGGGCGACGCCGGTGAGCTCGATACGCGGCGCCACGTCCACCAGCACGAGGCCGGTGGCCACCGTCGAGTCGTCCGGTGCCTCGGCGATCGCCGCCAGTGACGAGATCCCGCCCAACGAGGCGCCGACCAGTACCGGGCGATCGAACCGCGCCGCCACCGACCGGGTGTCGGCGGCGAAGTCGTCGAGTTCGTACCGTCCGTCCGGCGCCCAATCGCTTTCGCCGTGACCGCGCAGGTCGACGGTGACGGCGTGCCATCCCTGCTCGGCCATCACGACCAACGCCCGCCCCCAGGCATGACGGGTCTGGCCGCCCCCATGCAACAGGATCACCGTCGGGTTCGCCTCGTCGCCGGCCGCGTCGGCGGTGAGGGTGACTCCGCCTGTCGCCTCGATCCGCATCCGTCTGACCTCGGTTGCCGTGTTCATCCCGAATCACCTCGCTCGGCTGGAGGCTACGCAGGGGCGTTCGGCATCATCCGATCGGGCCGACTCGGCGCATCAGCGACCTGGTATGACGCCGGCGAGTTCGAGGATGCGGGTCGGGGGGAGGTGCTGCTCGGTGATGGTCACACCGAGGTGGGCGAGGGCGTCCTCGATGGCGTTGGTCAGCGCGGCGGGGGCGCCGATCATGCCGCCCTCGCCCACACCCCGGTAGTTCGCCTCGATCGACGAAGGGGTCTCGATGTGGTGGATCTCGATCTCGGGGATCTCCATCGAGGTCGGAATGAGATAGTCCATGAACGTGCCCGCCTGGAAGTTGGCCTGCTCGTCGTAGGCCGTCTTCTCGTACAGCACCGCCCCGATGCCCTGCGCGACCCCGCCGCGCACCTGGCCCTCGACGATCGCCGGGTTGATCAACTCGCCGCAGTCCTCGACCACGACGTATCGCGGAATCGTCACGAAACCGGTCTCGGCGTCGACCTCGACCCAACAGACATGGGTGGCCATCGACCAACCACCCTCGCCACCGTCGAAGTCCTTCGAGCCCTGCAACACACCCTCGTGCGCTCTGCGGTCGGCCAACGCCGGTCCCGCAGCTGTCGCCGCAGCGGTGGCGACGTCGGCGAACGACACCGAGATCGCCGGCACGCCGAGCACGTGGATCGCCCCGTCGGTGATCGTGACGTCGGCGACATCGGCCTCGAGTAGATCGGCGGCCCGTTCGAGTATCTGGGCGCGCAGATCGCGTGCCGAATAGGTCACCGCGCCGCCGGTCATCGCTCCGGCCCGGCTGCCGCCGGTGCCCATGATGCCGAACGGCGTGACCCGGGTGTTGCCGTAACGGACCCTCACATCGCTCGGCGTGACGCCCAATTCGTCGGCTGCAACCTGCGCGAATGTGGTTTCGTGGCTCTGGCCGTGGGGCATCTGCTGGATGTAGACGCTCACCGAGCCGTCGGCGTCCAACACGGTGCGCGCCGGCTCGGCACCGAGCATGCCCGACCCGGGTGAGACGTAGTCGAAAAAGCCGGGCGGCCCGGGGGCGGCTTCGTGGAAGGTGGCGATGCCCAAGCCAAGCAGCCGCCCCTGCGCCCTCGCCGCGGTCTGGGCGGCGCGAAACGTCGGCAGATCGGCGACCTCGATCGCCTTCTGCAGCGTCGTATGCGCCGACATGCGCACGTCGAGCATCGGGCCGGTGATCATCGGCCGGGGCAGCTCGGCCATCGTGACCATGTTGCGCGAGCGGATCTCGGCCGGCTCGATGCCGAGTTCCCGGGCGATCACGTCGAGCATCCGCTCGCGCACCCACGTCTCCATCGCCCACGGGCCGCGGTAGGCCACGTACGTGCCCTTGTTGGTCGCCACCACCTTGGCGGTGAACTCGAACGCCGTCAGCCGATACGTCCCGGGCATCATCACCCGCATGATCTGGGTGAACATCGCCGCCGAGAACGGTGCGGCCGGATAGGCACCCTGATCGAGCGTCAATTCCACCTTGAAGCCGAGCACCGTTCCGTCGTTGTTGACGGCGGCCTTGATCGTCATCCGCTCGTCGCGGGCGTGGCCGCCGACGGCGAGATGCTCGTTGCGGTCCTCGATCCATTTGATCGACACGCCAAGTTCCTTGGCCGCCGCGCACACCGCGATCTCCTCGCGCGAGAACACACCCTTGGCACCGAACGCTCCGCCGATGTCTTGCGCCTCGACCTCGGGCACGCTGTCGGCACCCTTGGCGATCAGGCCGATGAAGCTGCGCATCATGTGGCCGAGCACCGACAGATCCTTTTTCACGAGGAAGGCCATGCCCGAGTTGTCGGCCCCCTTCATCGCCTCTTTGTTCGCCCCGGCGAAGCCCTTG
>JANMJD010000077.1:0-8936 GCA_031371195.1 Actinomycetes bacterium
CCAGCTGTGACATCGGGCCTGCCCAACTCGAACTAGGCTACGAACCCGCATACGACCTGCGCTCCGGCCTCGTCGCACTCGTCGCCTGGGTAGCCGAGACGCTCCGACCTCCGGCATCGTGAGATCGGCGGGCACCGTACCGATGACCGAACTCACCATTCTGATGCCGTGCCTCAACGAGGCAGAGACGCTGGCCGTGTGCATCACCAAGGCGCGGGGGTGGCTCGACGACAGCGGCGTGGACGGCGAGGTGTTGATCGCCGACAACGGTTCGACGGACGGCTCGCAGGCGATTGCCGCCGAGCACGGTGCCCGGGTCGTCGATGTGCCGGCACGCGGCTACGGGGCTGCCCTGCAAGCAGGCATCACCGCTGCTCACGGCACCTATGTGATCATGGGCGACGCGGATGACAGCTACGACTTCGGGTCGCTCGACCCGTTCGTCGCCGAACTGAGAAACGGTGCCGACATCGTGATGGGCAACCGGTTCCAGGGCGGGATCATGCCCGGGGCGATGCCACCCCTGCACCGGTATCTCGGCAACCCGGTGCTCTCCTTCATCGGCCGCCGGTTCTTCGGCATCAAGGTCGGCGACTTCCATTGCGGGCTGCGAGGATTTCGCCGCGACCGCGTCGAAGGCCTCGGCCTGCGGGCAACCGGCATGGAGTTCGCCAGCGAGATGGTCGTGCGGGCCAGTTTGGCCGAGTTCGACATCCGTGAGGTGCCGACCGTCCTGCGGCCAGACGGTCGCAGCCGTGCCCCGCATCTGCGCACATGGCACGACGGGTGGCGCCACCTGCGTTTCCTGCTCCTCTACAGCCCACGATGGCTGTTCCTGATCCCCGGGCTGTTCCTCTTCGTCGGCGGCCTCGTCGCCACGCTGGCGCTGACGGCCGGTGACGTCACCGTCGGCAGTGTCACGTTCAGCGTGAACACCCTCGTCTATGCCGCCGCGGCGACGATCATCGGTTTCCAGGCGGTGACGTTCGCCTTGTTCACCAAGATCTATGCCGTGGCCAAGGGCTTCCTCCCGCACGACACCCGCCTCGACGAGGTCGCCGGGCGTTTCAGACTGGAGCGCGGACTCGCCGCCGGGGCGCTGATTCTGCTGATCGGCCTGGCCGTCGGTGTGGTGTCGCTGGTTCGCTGGCGCAGCGAGGGGTTCGGCGAACTCAACACGGCCCGTCAACTCCGGGTCGTCATACCCGCGGCACTCGGACTGATTCTGGGAACGTCGACCGTCCTCGCCAGCTTCTTCCTGTCGATTCTCGGCATGGACAAGACCATCTCGATGAGCTGACCCCGCCGAAGGGGCACCGAGCCGAGCACCGCGACCCCGGGTGCCTCACATCCCGAGCGCCTCCGCCATGAGCGCGCGACCCGCGAAGAGGGCGTCAGCTCAGCCCCGACCGACGGCCTTGAGCACCAGTTGGTGCAGTTGACCGGCGAAGGCCGTGCGGTCGAAGTCGACGGCTCGGGCCACGGCCGACGATGAGAGCGCGCCACGACGTTCCGCCGAAGCGATCAACGCCGCGGTCCGATCGTTCAGTTCCTCGATCGTTCGCCAGTGGACGCCGTCGATCCCGTCACGCACGATCTCGGCGGGGCCGGCGGCACCGAACACGACGGGGACCGCACCCGCGGACATCGCTTCGACGACAGCGATGCCAAAGTGTTCGAAACGGTCGGGGTGCAGCTCGGCATCCTCACCAAATCCACCGGCATGCCAGTACAGCGCCGCCGACGACACCAGCTCCTCCAGCACCTCACCCGACGCATTCAGGTGCAGCGAGACGGGCAACCCGATGGCTGCCTTGCGCACGTCGTTGAAGTACTCGCGGTTGGCCGAATCGCACCCGCCGATCAAGTGCAGCTCCCAGCCATCGGCGCGACCCGAGGCCACCAGATCCCGAAAGGCCAACACCATCTCCAACTGCTTCTTCGAATGCCCGTGCCGCGCATCGAAGAATCGCCCAACCGACACAATGATCGGGCGCTTGGGAGACCGTCCGGCGATGGTGCGTACCGGTGGATACAGCAACGAGGCGTCGACACCCCACAGCCGCTTGATCCAACGACAGGTGTACTCGGAGTTGCCCAGCACGGTGGAATAGCTGCCGAGGAACTCGCGCGACCGAATACGACCGGCGAACTCGGATCGCGCTGCGGTCACCCGCGCCGGTCGGACGGGCAGACGGTCGATCGCCTTCACGGCATGGCGGGCCATGGCCATCCGGCGGCGCTCGGCGACCGACGGTGGGGGCTCGGGGAAATGGGCGTAGTACAGCCCCGCCGGAGCCTTGTTGAGCGCGGTCGAGAGGTAGGTCGTCGTGACGAACAGGTCGTAGCCCGCGCTCGCCTCCGACGCCGACGGATCATCGCTGACCTGGCGATATGACGTTCGACCGAGGTCGATGGCCAAGCGCGACCGCATCGCCTCGACCGGCGGCTCGACCGGTCCGAGCACGTCGACATCGTGGTCCGCGCTGAGCACTTCGGCGATCGCGCCGGCCACCTGTTCCCCGCCGCCCATCGTCTGCCAATACAGGTTGTACACGCCGACCTTCAGGCGCCGATCGGGCCCGGTCATGCCATTGCCTCCGGGGGCTGCGCCCCCATACCCCATCGCCGCCCGGCTCCCTGGCGGTCGCTCGACCCGGCGGCCTTCGCTGCGCTCATGCCAATTACCTCCGGGGGCTGCGCCCCCATACCCCATCGCCGCCCGGCTCCCTGGCGGTCGCTCGACCCGACGGCCTTCGCTGCGCTCATGCCAACGATTCCTTGGTCGTTTCCCACGACATCAACGCCTCGCGTTCGGTCGCACCGGCAGGAGATCGTCGCCGGTCGGCGAGCATGGCCGGTGTCAGACGAATCACGCCCCACATTGCCTGCAGCTTCGGTCGCAGCCGGCGCAGGTGCGGGCGATGCAACGTCAGCGTCGACCGCACGACATCGATCGCCACCATTTCGGCGATGATCCGCGCCTGGACGGCCAACGCCCGCACGGTCACCCGATGCGGGGCGTTCTTGATCAGTACCAACAGACGATTGCGCTCGGTGTGGAACTGGAACACCGGCGACCCGACTCCGCCAGATGACGCCGCGTGGCGATGATGGACGATCGACTCGGGGACGTACATGTAGCGCCAGCCAGCGAGACGACCGCGCCACGACAGATCGGTGTCCTCGTAGTAGAGGAACAGCCGCTCGTCGAACCCGCCGACCGCGGCGAGATAGCGCCGACGGAGCAGCACCGCTCCCCCACACCAGGCGAACACCTCGGCCGGTGTGTCGAACTGGCCGCGGTCGGCTTCCAGGAAGCCGCGATCGCCACCGAAGCCGCCGGCGAAAAGGTTGGAGCCGACGTTGTTGATCACCGACACCGGCGCCGGTTCGAGGGCCAGGGTGAACCAACGGGGCGTTGCATCGACGATCACGTCCAACGTCTGGGCACCGGTCGAGACGGTCACCCGACGCCGATCGAAGCAGGCCAATCGCACCGTCACCTCCCCCACCGGCGAACCCGTCGAGGCGATCCGGATCGTCCCCTGCCGCCCACACCACCACGCCATCTCCTCGCCATTGCGCGTCTCGGGTGCCTCGGGAGCGTAGAACCCCTCGTCGGCCGACAATCGCCCATCCATACGCGAACCATCGACACGTAGCGCCGAGACCCGAACTCCGAGCCGCCGCCGATCGGCGCGACCGAGACCCTTCGCATCCGGTGCGGCGAAAGAGACTTCGTGGAACCGGCCGGCGATCAACATCTTCGACGACGCCGCCCCGAGCCCTTCGTCGGCTTCGAGCGCATCGACGAGCGGCGTGAGCCAGCCCGTGTCGACCGTGGCATCGTTGTTGACCAGCGCCACGTAGTCGTACTCGCCGACGGCATTCATCCCGAGATTGCACCCTGCGGCAAACCCCAGGTTCGACATTGGTTCGAGCACGCGGACCGACGGGAACTCACGGCGCACCCGATCGGCGATGCCGTCGATCGAACCGTTGTCGACCAGCACGATCTCGAGCCGATCGGCCGGCCAGCGAGTCGCCCGCAACGACTCCAGACAGTCGATCGTCATCTCGCCGCCGTCGTAGTTGAGCACGACGACACGTACGAACGACGCCTGCGGGACCGGCGAGGCCTGCGAAATCGGGGTCACCGGGTCTTGCGGAACCAGAACGAGCCCCCGCAATTGCGAGCCATGGCGGGGAAGCGGTCGACCATGCCACCCGGATCGAGGCTGTGCAGGAAGACCGGCCACAACATGATCTCGAAGGCGTCGTTGTACTGCAGGAACGTGTGCAGCATGTACTGCTCGGTCCAGGCCCGGCCCTCGTAGACCCACGGCGCCGGATACTCGAAGTTGGGAAAGATGTCGTGGAGATGGACGATCACACCCGGGGCAATCGACGGGAGGATGTCGAAGAAGATGCGATTGACGTCGCTACCGGTGCGAGCGACATGGGTCGAGTCGATGAACAGCACATCGCCCGGCTCGAGCGCTCTGAAGACACCGAGATCGACGTCCTGCGTACCGACGGGCAGCACGCTGACCGTGCCCCGATCGGACTCGCGCAACAGGGACTCGAGCAGGTCGGCGTAGGGGTCGACAAAGGTGAGATTGAGCGAGCCGTCGAAGAACTTGTCGCGGGCGTCGAGTGTGCACGCCGACGAATAGCCACAGCCCAACTCGATCAGACGCCTCGGGCGCAGATGGCGCAGCATCAGTGTCAGGAACAGCCCATCGCCGTCGCCGTACGAGGGGTTCTCGGTCCAGTAGCGCTCGCCGCGCTCGCGCGCCGCGGCCTCGGTGTGAGCGAACTCGACGCCGGCCTTGAGCGGCTCCATCTCGGCCAACAACTGCCACTGTTCGTCGATGCGTAGATTCACTCCAGGCGTCATCGTCTGATCGCGACCGAAGATCTGTGCCTCGCGCAGGCGAATCTCGTCGGTCGGCGGAATCGGCGAGTAGAAGTGGCCGGGTGGAACCCACAGGCCGGTGCCCACGATGTGGTTGGCCCGCTCCTGCAGCTCGGCGACCTGACTGGTCAGCTCGGCAATGCGATCCTCGTAGGCGCTGATCACCGGAACGCGGCGCGCCAGCGAACGCAAGGCCTTGTTGTGGCGGAAACTCATCGGCAGGCAATTTCTCCGAGATGTCTGGCCCATGCCGGGCCGGGAAGCCGCCCAGCCTAGCCGGGCTCGACCCGCCCGGCGGGCTACACGCCCAGCGACTCAGCCTTCTCGCGTTCCAACCACCCGAGCAGAATCGCCAACGCACGCGGATCATGGCGCAGGCGATGCCCGGCGCCCGGAAGGATCCGCAGCGACGCCGAGCCGTGGGCCTGGGCCAGCTGACGGGCATCCGACACGGGCACCGACTCGTCGTCGTCGCCATGGAGCACGAGCATCGGCCGCGGCGCGAACCGGGCCGCGGCATCGACGGGCCGAAAGCGGCGGAACTCGCGACTCCACTCGTCGAAGTGCGGTGGGAAGCCGGGGCCCCGCACGGCACCGAGCTCACGGGCGTGTTCGAGCAATCGCCGTGGCTGCGACGCCCAGTCGTCGAAATCGGCGCGGGCACCGAGCAGCGCGACGCCGCGGACCCGCGGGTCATCGGCTGCCACGCACGTGGCCAACGAGCCGCCGGTGTGGGTGCCGAGCAGCCAGAGGCCGGCGGGTGACGCCTCGGCTCGAAGGTGATCCATCGCGGCGCGCAGATCGTCGACCCAGCCCTGCAGCGAGAAATCGCCATCGCTGTCGCCGCAGCCCCGGAACGTGAATGTCATCGCCACGAAGCCCAACTGATTGGCGATCCGGTCGATGAGTTCGGGGAACGTTCCCGCCGAACGTCGGGCGTCGAGGGGACCGACCGGGAGCCCATGGCACAGGATCACCCCCGGCAGCGGACCCTTCAACCCGGCAGGTCGGACCAGGTAGCGGCACAGTTCCAACCCGCCGGACTGGAACGAACCATTCATTCCACCCGACACCGCATCCCCGGACATGTTGGAGATGGTCAGGACCTCGGCTTGCGCGCCTGCGGCGTGCGCCGTCCGGCAACGGCGAGGTTGTAACCGCGGTTGCGCGCCTCGGCCAGGGTGTCGGGACCGAAGCACAGTCCGACCTCGGCATCGACAATCTCGCTGATCACGGCCTCGTCGGTCCATGCGTCGAGGTCGTACACGAGCTGCGTGCGCTTGTCACCGAGGAACCGGGAGTGTTCGAATCGCGTCGGCCGATGCATGGCACAAAATCTAGCGGTGCACGCGCCCCGAGACGCGAAACACGGGGGCGCTGGACGCCCCCGTGTTCACGACTGATAGAGACCGAACTCCCGATATGTCGCTCAGCGGGACTAGCTCTGAGCAGGGAATTCAGCGGAGGCTGGCGGATTTTCGCCAGGCAGTCCAGCCACCGGCCTAACGGCCAGCCACCTCCAGAGTCCCACTACATTTTCCGTTCAGCTGGACCACCTCCTTTCTCTGGTGAACAAATTCAATCACATCTCGAAGGGCGTGTGCACTCATTTTCTGTCGACGATTTTGGCGGCTCACGACGTCGCCGGCGGAAGCTCCCCACGGGCCGGCCCCGGCCGGAGCTGCTGCGGTGACACGTCGGGATCGTCGGCCTCGGGACCGATGGCACCGATCTCGCCGAGATACCGAAGGTGCCCCGCGACGATCGCCACGATCGCCACGTCGTCGACCGCGATCCGAGCGTCGTCGGCGACCCCGATGAGGTAGCCGATCGCCGTCGTGTCCTCGATGACCACCGGCGCGTCGGTCAGGTCCTGGCGTTGGTCGACCGCCACCCGGGGCATCAAACCCTTGACGTGCAACCAGTTGAGGTGGCCCCGCAGCAACTCCCACAGCTCCTCGGGCGTGACCCGTTCCTGCACATCGGCGGGCAGGCACGCCGCCACGTAGTCGACGGCCTGCGAGTCGATGTAGACCACCCGCGGGGCGATCGCATCGAGCCGATGGGACTCCCGCCCGATCGCCCCGGCCGCGACGGCGAAGATCACGATGCCAACGATGATCACGATCACGATGGCAGGCATCACCTCCCACCCTACCGGTGACGCCCGGCGCCGGCCCCGAACCACCCGATGACGCGAGGAGGGGGCCGGCCGGGTACGGCCAACCCCCTCCTCTGTCAGGTTCCCGGACAGGTGTCCGCCGTCGATATTCGACTCAGATGCCGATGCGCTGGGCAAGCAGCTCGCGATGGTAGGTCGGGTCGCCGAACAGCAGCTCGGACGACTTCGCCCGCTTGAAGTAGAGGTGGGCCGGGTGTTCCCAGGTGAAGCCGATGCCGCCGTGGATCTGGATGTTCTCGGCGGTCGCGTGGAAGTACGCCTCGGAACAATACGCCTTTGCCAGCGAGGCGACCGACGGTAGTTCGTCGTTCATCTCCGAGGCGCACCACATGCCGTAGTACGCCGCCGACTTGGCCGACTCGACCTCGAGCAGCATGTCGGCGCACTTGTGCTTGATCGCCTGGAACGAGCCGATCGGGCGGCCGAACTGCACGCGGACCTTGGCGTACTCGACGGCCATGTCGAGCACCTTCTGCGCCCCGCCGACCTGCTCGGCGGCGAGCCCGATGGCGACCAGATCGAGCACCGTGTTGAGCACCTGCCACCCGCCACCGTCGGTGCCGATCAACGTCGCCGGGGTGTTGTCGAACTCGAGTTTGGCCTGCTTGCGGGTCTGGTCCATCGTGGCCAGCGCCGTGCGGGTGAGCCCCGCCGCGTCACCGGCAACGGTGAACAGCGACACGCCGGCCGCCGTGCGGGCGGCCACGATGATCAGATTCGCGGTGTGGCCGTCGAGCACGAACATCTTCGTGCCACTCAGCGAGTACCCGTCGCCCGACTTGGTCGCCGCCATGGTGATGCCGGCTTCGTCCCACTTGCCCGACGGCTCGGTGAACGCCACAGTGGCGACGGTCTCGCCCGAGGCGATGCCCGGCAGGTGAGCCTGCTTGGCCGCATCGTCACCGGAGTGGATCAGGGTATTGGCGGCGAGCACCACGGTCGAGAAGAACGGCGCGCACAGCAACGAACGCCCCATCTCCTCGAGGACGATACCGAGCTCGACATAGCTGTAACCCGACCCGCCGTACTCCTCGGGGATGTGCAGACCCTGCAGGCCCATCTGCTCGCCCATCTGGGACCACACGGCCTGGTCGTAGCCGGCCTCGGTCTCCATCTGCTCACGGACCGCCGTCTCGGGCGACTTGGCATCGAGGAAGCCGCGAACCGTCTTGCGGAGTTCTTCCTGCTCTTCGGTGAAGGCAAAGTTCATGGGTCAATCATGCGGCCTGTGGCACATGCCGATCCAAACGGGATGAGTACACACGCGTACACTTGCGCGATGAGCGATCGTGGAATGAGTGATCTCGGGATACGCGAGCTCCGAGCCGATCTGGCAGCGATCGTCCGTCGGGCCGAGGTCGGCGAACGCACGGTGGTGACCGTCGGCGGGCGTCCCGTCGCCCAACTCGGACCGATCGAGGGGCCCGCCGGGTTGGGGCCGACGTTCGCCGATCTCGCCGCCCGCGGCCTGATCCAACTCCCCCGACGAACCGGTGCGGCCCACGACACGGCGGCTGTCGCAGTCTGGCGAGGACTACGACTCGACCGGCTGCTGTCCGAGATCCGAGGCTGAGCGATGGCGATCTACGTCGACGCCTCCGCCCTGGTCGCACGGCACATCGAGGGCCCGGCGCGAGCGGTCGCCCGCACGGCCATGGCCGTCGACCGCGACTGGTGCGCCTCGGCCCTGGCCCTCACCGAAGCCCTCGTGCTCGTCGACCGGCTCACCGACGAAGCCGTCCTGCGCGAGGACTTGGAGGATCTCGTCCGTCTCGACTGGGACCGCTGCCATGTCGTTCCGGTCGACCAACCGTGCCTCGACCGAGCCGCGAC
>JANMJD010000156.1:0-10276 GCA_031371195.1 Actinomycetes bacterium
CGTCGCGTCCGACGAGGCGAAATACATGACTTCGGCGATCGTCAGCGTCGACGGTGGCCTCGTCGGCTGATCTCGGCACGCTCTCAAGCTGCACGACCATGAAGCCATTCGTCGGTCACGCAAGGGATTGCAAACCAATTAACGTCACGCGTCGTGTGAGCTGTGTCTCCTCGTGGTTCGCGAGGCGGGCGCGGACTCTCCACGAGGAGGATTGATGAACCGTTTCGTCCCATCTACCCTGATCGGCCTGCTGGCTGCCGGCACCGTGATCGTCGGTACCGTACATGCCGACGCGGCGACCCCGGTCGTTCCACCCGACACCACTGTTCCGGGGGCGGCACCCGCCGACAGCACCATCCCCGCTCCCGTTCCGGCCACGCCGACGACCACGTCGCTGCCCCTGTTCGGAGCACAACTCACCATCGACATCACCTCCGGCCCCGGTGGGGTGCTGGCCAGTGTGGCGGTCAACCCGGCCGACGGATTCACGGCCACCGAGGTGCGGCCGAACGAAGTCGTCTTCGTCAACTCCGCCGGTACCGCCACGGTCGAGGTGAAGGCCCGCAACGGCAAGCAAAGTATTGAGGCGACCGCTGTGTCCGTCGACGATCTGATCGCCGGGACCGGGGCCGGTGGGTGGTCGGGTGATGTGTTCAACACCGGGACGATTACGACGGTCGGATTCACCGTCGTCAAGGCGGCCGACGGATCGCCCGACATCACCGGAGTGACAAGCTCCGATCCGACGGCGGAGATCGGCACCGTCGAGCACTCCGACTCGGGGGCTCGCGTGGCGATCCGATTCGTCAGCGGCAGTCAGTCGCGGACGCTGTCGGTGCGAGTCTCGGTCGGCGGGGACGACGACGAGGATCAGGGCGGAGCCCGGATCAGCGTTTCGCTCGGCAAGCTTCGCGGCGTGGCCCAACCGGCTGATCAGGCGGCGGGTACCCGTACGTGGAATGGCACGCTGTGCAACGGTTCGCCGGCATCGATCTCCTACACGGTGGGCGCCGACGGCTCGATCTCGGGTGTCGTTCCTTCGCCCGCCGCCGAGAGCAACCGTCTCGATGGCAACAGCAAGGCCGACGTTCGGTTCTCGCAGAACGAGCGCGTTCGAATTCGGGTTCGCAGCAACGACGGCCAGATCAGCGTGTCGGTGGATGAGAAGTTCCGCTGCGACTCGCCCGATCCGACGGTGAATACGCCGGTGTCGACCACCCCGGAGGATGAGGGCGACGACAACAACGGCGACAACAAGGACCGCGACAACAAGGACCGCGACGACAAGGACCGCGACAACAAGGGTGGCGGTGGCAACCGCGGCGATGGCAACGGTGACAGCAATCGTGGCGGTGGCGGCGACGGCGGTCACGGTGACGATTGAGCGGTCGGCCCGACCGGTCGGCACGAGATCCCGGGCCGTCGCGTGGCTTGCTGGTGTGTTGCTGCTCGGCCTGACGGCCTGTGGCTCGTCCGGTGGCGGGGTCGCGGCGTCCAACAGCGAGCGGGTTCCCGCGTCGACCGAGGTCGTGGCCGTGACCGCGCCTGTCGTGGTCCCGGCCACGCCGGCCTCGGTTGCTGCCCCGGCGATCCCCGAGACCGCCCCGGCGGCTCCTGCGCCGCCGGCGATCGATGGCGCAGCCGCTTTGGGCGGGGCGCTCGATCTGATGGCGTTCGGCTACCACTTCTCGACGACCGTCGCGGTGGATGGCAATCCGGTGGTGACGGCCGAAGGCGATCACCTGACCGACGGCACCCGCCTCACCCTCACCGGGCCCGCCGGAGCGCTGTCGTATGTGATTACCCCCGGTGGCAGTTGGGTGCTGCCCGAGAACGGTGAGTGGGCGACGCTTGCCGACGCACCTACTTCGGCCGACCCCTTGGCGGCGCTGCGGGCGCCGGCATCGGTCGTGGTCGACACCTACGACGGAACGACGGCGGCGTTGACTGTCACCGTTCCTGCGGTGGCCTTGGGAATCGCCGGGGATCCGGCGACGATGGCCAATGTCCAAGTGCGTCTCGATGGTTCGACGCTCACTCAGGTGTCGTACTCGACGGCGGTCGACGGTCATCCGGCTGCAGTCAGCGCGGCGATCGGCCCGGTTGTCGACGCGACTCCGGTGGTGCCACCCGTCTGAACCCTGTCGGCGACGACGTCATTGGCGGCGGCAGTCCACACGGACTGCCGCCGCTCCGTCGCGTCCGGGGTATGGCCAAGCGTTGCCGACCGGATCTGACGGGTCGTCAGATTCTCACCTAGGCTCCCCGCCGGTATGGACCTGCGCGACGCCGTCGACGACAATCCACGGAGGAAGACAGCGATGGGAATCTGTGACGGACGGGTCGTGATCGTGACCGGGGCGGGCCGGGGCATCGGCCGCGCTCACGCCTTGGCCTTCGCCGAGGAGGGGGCCAAGGTGGTCGTCAACGACCTCGGCGCCTCGCTCGGGGGAGAAGGGATCGACCTGAGCCCGGCGCAGGACGCGGTCGCCGAGATCATCGCCGCCGGTGGCCAGGCCGTCGTCAACGGCGACGATGTCAGCGATTGGGACGGCGCCGGGCGACTGGTCGCCCAAGCGGTCGAACAGTTCGGAGGTCTCGACACCGTCGTATGCAACGCCGGGATCGTGCGCGACCGGATGCTCGTCAACATGACGATCGACGAGTGGGACGCCGTCATGCGGGTTCACCTACGCGGCACGTTCTGCCCGGTCCGCCACGCCATCGGCTACTGGCGCGATCAACACAAGGCCGGTGCGCCGCGCGTCGCCCGCATCGTGACCACGTCGTCGGGCGCCGGGTTGTTCGGCAGCGTGTCACAGGGCAACTATTCGGCGGCCAAGGGTGGCATCGCCGCCTTGACGATCGTCGCCGTGGCGGAACTGGGTCGCTACGGCATCCTGGCCAATACCGTCGCTCCGTCGGCGCGCAGCCGAATGACCGAGGAGGCATTCGCCGAGATGATGGCCAGGCCGGCCGAGGGCGCCTTCGACGCGATGGATCCGGCCAACATCTCGCCGCTGGTGGTGTGGCTGGGCAGCGCCGCCTGCGAGGTGAGCGGGCGGGCGTTCGAGATCGCCGGCGGAGAGCTGAGTGTCGCCGATGGCTGGCAGCACGGCGTGCCACTCGACAGGCACGCCCGGTGGGAGCCCGACGAGATCGGCGCGGCAGTCGCCGACCTGATCGCCGCTGGTCCCCCGCCGGCTCCGGTGTATGGAGCGTCATAGGTGACCAATCCGGAGCTGGTCGCCTCCGATGGTCGGGTGATCGGGGAGCGGGCGCAACGGACCCGTCGTCGGCTACTGGACGCCACCGCTCGTCTGCTCGCCGAACGCGGCGCGTTGGGCATGCGGGTGGTCGAGATCTCGCGGGAGGTCGATACGTCGCCGGCGACCTTCTACCAGTACTTCACCGATGTGGAGGAGGCCCTGCTCGCCCTCGCCGACGAGGCGACCGACGAACTCGAAGGTATCCGGGCTCATCTGATCCCCTCGTGGTCCGCCGGTGATGGACCGGGTCATGCCCGCCGACTGGTCGAAGCATTCGTCGAGCACCGCCACCAGCACCGTGCGATCCTGCGCCTGCGTGACTTGCGCGCCGAGGAAGGTGATGGGCGGTTTCGGGCCGTCCGCCAACGGGGCTACGCCGGGCTGATGACCGATCTGATGAGCAAGGTCGATCTCGCCAAGGCGGCCGGACGACTACCCCGGGCGATGAACTCGTATGCGGTTGCCGGCGCGGCGATGGCGATGATGGAGCGCCTCGTCTCGTACCGGACCGAATTCGAGCGACGCGGCGTCGACAGCGAGGCGATGACCGAGACAATCGCCCTACTGCTCCTCAACACCGTCGAGGGCTCGTTGCCGACCCGTTACATCCCCACCTGACGCAAACGTCACACGCAAGCGGGCATGGCATCGGTCAGCGGGAGATCGAGGCCGAAGTCACCACGTTCGCTGCCGCGTCGTAGCTTCTGCCGCTCTTGGTGATCGAGGTGATCGTCAACGTGAAGTTGGCGTGGGTTGCCGTCGTACTCGATGAGACCAGGGATTTGGTCCCGGTGGTTCCGGTGGTGCCGTAGGTCGACTTCGTCGCCGTGCCGGTGAACGTGCCGAAGATCTTGGCTCCCGACACCGGACTACCGTTGGCATCGACAACCGTCACGTCGGCGTAGGCGTAGTACTTCCCGTTGGTCAGCACCCACCGCATGGCGATCGATTTCACGTGCATGGTCGGAGTCGGTGAGGTGGTCGGGATCTGGCCACTCACCGTCAGGTGGTAGCGGCCGACACTGGCGAAGTCGCTGTAGCCGCCCGCCGCGGCACTGCCGTAGCCGACGCCATCGATTCGTACGAAATAGGTACCCGCCGGTACCACCGCGGTGAGCGTCGCTCCCATCCCCGAGGCCGCCTCGAGCACAGTGGTCCCCGTTGGCGGATCGTTGCTGGCAACGACGTTTCCCGCGGCGTCGAGCAACTCCAATCGGGCATCGAGGTCGGGACTGTTCGCGGCGACCGCGACGGCGAGGTCGAGCGTGGTGGCAGCGGTGGTCACCGAGTACACATCCAGATCGCTCCGGGTGCCGATCAAACCGTCGGCCACCGCCGGCGATACGCCGAGCCCCTTGGCCGTTGCCGTCGTGTCGCCTACGTCATCGGCGACCGGGGCGCCACCGTTGTTGGCGATCACGGTGAGGTCGTTCTCGGTGTTGTTGGCGCCGAGATACTCTCCCGAACTCCATTGGGTGATCGGCATGTAGTACCCCACGCCCATGATCGGAGCCCAGTTGCCGTGTCCGGCGAAGTAGCCCAGGACGGAGGTTCCGTCGTGGCTGAGGCCCAGGTTGTGGCCGATCTCGTGGGCGGCGGCCTCGGCGATGTTCTTCGCTCCGGTGCCGACGCCGCGGGTGAAGACCCATGCCGGCTGGTAGTAGGAATGGTTGGTGGTGATGTCGTACGTCCCGACATAGGCGACCCCGCCGCAACCGCAGGCACCGGCGATGGTGGAGGTGTTGGAGATCACGGCGCGTGTTCCGAACACGAGGTCGCTCGAGCCGGAACGGGTGATCGCGTCGGCGACCGGCTCCTCGGTGGTGACATCGATGCCGAACGGCGCGTAGTCCTCGGCGACGCGCTCCCAGACCGACTGGATCTGATCCATCTCGGCGGTGCTGAAGGTCGAGGGCGATCCATCCGTGTCGTATGGCGACGCGGTGAACGAGGCCCCGGTCGACGCGTCGTTCCATGCCGTGCCGGTGATCGTCTGACCGTTGAAATCGAGGTAGGCGACTCGATTGGCACCGAGTCGGCTGTGAAGGAGGAACGTCTGGGCATAGTCGTATGGGGCAGCCGCGGCGGGTGATGTCACGGCAACCTGCGCTTGTTGCTGCTCGGTGAGCTCGAGCATCGAGTCGAAGTAGAGCGCGTGACCCTTGCGATCGACCCCCAGCTGCCGATCCGCTGCGAGGCGGCCGCGCAGCTCGGTCGTGGTCATGCCGCTTCGGCGGGCGGCCTCACTCAGGCCGTCACCGAGTGCCGTCGCCGCGGCCGGGCCCCTGCTGGTCGCCGGAAGCAGATCGGTCTCATCCGACCGTGTGTCGTCGGGGGTTGCCGTTGCGGCGGGCGCCGCCGTCGGGGCGGCAGGTGGCTGACTCGCCGATGCCGGTGAGGCCGTGAGGCCGATGGTCGCCGCCAGGACGATCGCCGTCAGGCGGGAACGAAGAGGGGTCAACAGTTTCCTCCGACTTTCGGGCGCTACACCCGTCGCAGGCGCCGATTCAGGCGAACACTATGCACGTTCGAGTATGCGCGGAGGGCAAACAGGAAAGCTTGAGAGTCCCCTGACTACCCCTCGTAGCCGAGAACGTCCAGACCACGGGCGGTCGTCAATACACACATGGTGTGGTCTCGTCGTCGGCCCAACTTCGTGCAATTGGTGGCAACCCTCACCACCCAGGCCTCGGGTAGTGGCGTACCCGTCGCCATCGAACGTAGGCCCGGGCCAATGTCTCTTGAGCGAGGTCCTCGGCGTCGGTTCGGTCCCGAGCAGCCGGTAGCCGACTCGATACGCGATCGCCGCCAGAGCTGGGAAGCGATCGTCGAAGTCATCGGTCGTGGCGGGCTCCGGCATCGCGCTGCATCACCATGTACAACGGCTCAACCGCCCCGGAGGTTGACCGGCGAGCGGGATTCCTCGGTGATCATTTCGTCGGCGAGGTACTTCGGGCGCCGCGGCGTTGAATTGGCCCGGAAAAGGTGAGCCGCCCCGGGGGCAGCGACCGGCCGAAGCCATCGCGCCCCCGGGGCGGATCTCGGTGGTTCGGAATCCCCGATAGGCGATCTTGGAGGTGTTACCCTCAATCTCGACCTACGTCAATCGCCCGTCGGAGCAAGCTCCGGCGGGCGATTCCCATGTGCGATTCGTTCCGGCCCGAGAGCCATGCGGAATCGTCGGGAATCTTCCCCTGACTGGTTCAGTCGCCCCTGCTTCGTCCCGGTTCATCGTCGCTCGGTGTGAACACCTTGCGCCTCGTCCCCAGGCTGTCGGCTGGTTTGCCATCCCCTGTACGTAGAACAGCATGCACCGATAGTTTCACCAGGTCAAGGGGTATTTTTGAATCCCCAGGGTTATCCCCTGACTTTCTTGGTTACCCCCAGAATTTTACAATTTGTCCACCTGTTGTTCACCGATCGACACAGGCTGTGCACAGCTTTATGCACAGTCTCGCTGCTCAACCGCCGTCGTTATGCGAGCAGTGCCCGCCGGCCCGATGCGACGATTCGAGCCTCCCATCCGGCTCGGGCGACGTCGTCGCAGGGCACGTAGTCCAACGTGCGGGCGGGTCGCCACCACAGCTGATCGGTGGTGCGCCAGCGTTCGGCGACGAGCACGCGCTTGAGGACCTTGTTGGTCTGGGTCATCGGGAAGTCGTCGACGATTCGCACGAAGGTCGGCGCAGCCTTCGACCCGAGATCGGGTTGCTCGGCGAGGAACGCGGCGAATGCCGTCGGGTTGAATGTGGCTTCGGGGGCCAGCAACACGGCGGCCATCGGGCGATCGCCGGCTTCGGCATCGGGAACGCCGTACACGGCGGCCAGGGTGATGTCGGGATGGCGCATCAGCACCCGTTCGACGGGGGCGGCGGCGAAGTTCTCACCGTCGACCCGCAACCAATCGGTGCTCCGACCGGCGAAGTAGAAGTAGCCGTGCTCGTCGCGGTAGCCCAGGTCGCCCGTCCAGTACCAGCCGTTGCGCAATCGCTCGGCATTGGCCTCGTCGTTGTTCCAGTAGCCCTCGAACAGCGATGCCCCGGTGTTGACGATCTCACCGGTCGCTTCCTCGGCGTTGACCAGCCGACCCGCATCGTCGAAACGGGCGCGGGGCTTCTCGGCCCCCGAGTCGGAGTCGAGGATCAACACCTCGGGCGGGCCCATGCCCAACGCTCCGGCGGGCATGCCTGGAACCCGGCCGATCGAGGCGCCGGTCTCGGTTTGACCGTACCCGTCGGTGAGTGGGCAGCCGAACCGCCGTTCGAAGGCATGCAGGTCGGCCTCGTTGCCCTCGTTGCCGAAGCCCCGGGTCAGCGGGTTGTCGGCGTCGTCGGGCGCTGCCGGGGTCGCCAGAATGTAGGCGAGCGGCTTGCCGACGTAGTTGAAGTACGTGGCGCCGAACCGACGGACGTCGGGGAGGAACTGCGACGCCGAGAACGTGCGCCGCAACGCCAGCGCGGCGCCCGAGTACAGGCTCGGCGCCCAGGCGGTCATCAACGCGTTGGAATGGAACAGCGGCATCGACCCATACACGACGTCGTCGGCCGTCAGCTGTTGCGAATCTGCGAGGTTGGCGGCGACGAACAACATCCGTCCATGACTGCGGATCACAGCCTTGGGTTGCCCACCCGTCGTGCCCGAGGTGAACAACAGCAGGAATTGCGTCGCCGGGTCGACAGTGTCGTCGGGCAGCGGTGTACCTCGATGCCGGTCGATTTCTACCTGGTAGCGCTCACTTTCGACGGTGAACACCTGGTCGTTGGCGTCGCCGAGGTCGAGACCCTCGAGCAGACCGGCCAGCGAATCCTCGGTGATGACGACCTGGCAGCGGGTGGCGCAGATGTCGGCGGCCAGTTCTTCGCCCCGACGGGTCGGGTTGATTCCCACGATCGTGGCTCCGGCGACGGCCGCGGCCCCCAACCATATGGAGAAGTCCGGAACGTTCTCGAGGAGCACTCCGATATGGGGCGGGCCCTGGTGGGCGTGTGCGGTCCACCATGCGGCGCGGGTGGCGCATTCGGAAGTCCATTCCCGCCAGCTCCACGATTGGTCCTCAAACAGCAGGGCCGGTGAGTCATCGTCGGCCCGAGCGTGAACGAGCTTGGAGATCGTGCTCATTCGACGGTGCTCGTGTCGCGACCAGAGCGCAGCAGCGTCCCGGGGGTCGCTCCCGTCGGGCGTCCGTCGACGACGATGGCCACGCCGTTGACCAGGACGCGCCGGACGCCGTGGGCCTCGGTGGTCAGGCGTAGCGAATCACCCGGTAGATCTCGTACCAGCTTGGCATCGCCTGCGCCGATGGTCGACGGGTCGAACACGACCACATCGGCTCGAGCTCCGAATCGCAGCACTCCCCGGTCCACCAGGCCGAACAGCTCGGCCGGGCGGGAGGTGATCATCGCCACGGCCCGTTCGATGGGCACGAGCCGGCGGCCGTGGAGGCAGTCGGCCAGGAAGCGCGTGGTGTAGCCGGTGCCGCACATCCGGTCGAGATGGGCCCCGGCGTCGGAACCGCCGATCATCGCGTGCGGGTCGTTCCACAGCTCGGCCCGCATCCGCCACGACTCGGCGTCGTCATCCTGCGGGGTCGGCCACAAGACGGTCCGCAGGTCGTCGGCGATGACGATGTCGAGCAGCGTGCCGAACCATGACGTGCCGCGCTGCTCGGCGATATCGCCTACCCGGCGACCCTTGCATCCGTCGTTGGCGGCCGAGAACGTGTCGCCGATGACGTAGTCGCGCCAGTCCGCCAATCGACGGAACACCCCGGCCTCGGGCGATTGGGAGAGTTCCAGGAGTCGGACCCTGGTCTCGGGGTCCTGCAGGCGGCCGATTCGTTCGGGGACCGGGCAGCTGAGCACGGCCTGCCAACCGGGGATGAGCCACAAGCCGCAGAAGTTGAGGAAGCTCATGTTCATCGGCACCTGTACGGGCATCGTCAGGGCGATGACCTGTCCACCGCGCTCGGCGGCGCGCCGACTGGCCATGAGCTGTCGAGCAACTCGTTCGGGGGCTCGGGAATCGACGGTCAGCACGTTCCAATTGAGCGCCCGCCCGGCGCGCGCGCTCATCTCGGCGAGCAGTTCGACCTCATCGTCACTGAAGGCGTCGAGGCAGCCGGGGACGATTCCCTCCAGCGAAGTGCCGTCGTGGCGGCCGGTCTCCTCGCACAGGGCGAGCAATTCTTCGCGGCTGGCCCAGCGGCTGGCCACCGGCTGACCGTCGCCGTCGGAGTGCGATGACGAGGTGGTGAATGAGAAGCCCAACGCTCCCGCCCCGATCGCCTTGGTCAGCTCGCCGACGATCGCTTCGAGCTGCTCGGGCGTCGCCTCCTGGCCGACGGCGTCCGCGCCCATGACATAGCGGCGGATGGCGCAGTGACCGGCCATGAATCCGGCATTCACCGCGATATTGCCGTCGAGGCGGGCGAGGTAGTCGCCAAAGGTCTCCCACTGCCAGTCGACGCCCTGTTCCAGTGCGGCCAATGGCATGCCTTCGACGCGGGCCATCATCTTGCGCAGGTAGTCACCGTCGCCGGGACGCAGCGGGGCCAGGGTGAATCCGCAGTTCCCCCCGATCACCGTGGTCACCCCATGGGTCGACGACGGGTCCGCGGTCGGGTCCCACAACAGCTGGGCGTCGTAGTGCGTGTGCGGGTCGACGAATCCCGGCGTCACGTAGCAGCCTGTCGCGTCGGTGGTGTGGGCCGCGGGTTCGACGATCGAGCCGGGCGCGCCGAGCGAAACGATTCGACCATCGCGAATCCCCAGGTCAGCGTGAACGCCGGGCGCTCCGGTGCCATCGAGAACGATGCCCCCGATGATCAGCTCATCGAGCATGCCAACCCCCCATGCGGTACTTCTGACGATCCGTCAGAATAACCCGGCCTCGGTCGGTTGGGCGGTCTCGGCGCGGTCGTGCCCCAGGAAGTGGGAGAAGCATCGGGGGAGGCCAAGGGCCCGACCCCACAGGGTATGGGGCGGGGGCGGGGCCGAACCCCGCGGCCC
>JANMJD010000169.1:0-5345 GCA_031371195.1 Actinomycetes bacterium
CTCGTCACCGACGGCAAGTACCTCGTCGACGAGCAGGATGTCGGGGTCGACGTTCACGGCCACTGCAAATCCCAGACGGACGAACATGCCCGAGGAGTAATACTTGACCTGCTGGTCGATGAAGTTGTCGAGTTCGGCGAACGCCACGATCTCGTCGAAGCGTGCCTCGATCTCCTTCTTGGAGATACCGAGGAAGGCGGCGTTGATGAACACATTTTCCCGCCCGGTCAGATCGGGGTGAAACCCGGCACCGAGTTCAAGTAGCGAAGCGACGCGGCCGCAGACCTGCACGGTTCCGGTGGTGGGCTTCAGAATCCCGGCGATGCACTTGAGGAGAGTCGACTTGCCCGAGCCGTTGTGGCCGAGGATCCCGACCGTCTCGCCCTGTGCCACGCTGAGATCGAGCTTTTGCAATGCCCAGAAATCCTGATGCTGCCCGCTTCCGCTGCGGAACATCCGATCCTTCAGGGATGTCCGGCTCTGTGAGAGCCGAAATTTCTTCGAGATGTCCTGAGCGAGGATCGCACTCGTCGGACGCGAGGACGCGAGCCGGTCGGACGTGAGGACAGTCGGTGTGTCGGCGGTGGACTGTGCGGGCCTCGGCATCACATGACCTCCGCGAAGTTGGCCTCGGCCTTGTCGAATGCCTTGATCGAAGTGATGAGCAGCAGAATCGCGACTGCGAAAACGATGGCGATGTTGCGGAGGTACCACATTGAACTCAGATCGGGAAGCAGGTGCTTGGGAACCAACTTGCCCGTCAGGCCATCGGTGACCATCACCGTGGCCTTGCCGTACACGCCCCGTTGTACCGCCATGATCAGCGGCACCAGCGGGTTGAGCAGATGCAGGAATCGGTAGACACCCCGCTTTGCGAGTTGGTCGGAGATCAACTCGAACGGGTAGATGATCGGTGTCAGCCAGAACCAGGCGAGTAGGGCCAGGTCAAGAAGGTGCGTCGTATCGCGGGCGTACACGTTGATCGCACTGAGCAGGATTGCCAACGCACTGACGAGCACGATGCACGTGATCGTGGCCGGCACCGTCAGCCAGAGAAAACCCCAGTCCACATCAAACCGGGTCACGAGGAGCACGGCGACGAGCACGCAGGCCGAGAGAAACAGGTGGACGACCGCGGCCCCCACCGCGGCGAGGGGCAGGATCTCGCGGGGAAAATTGACCTTGCCGACGAGGTAGGCATTGCTCGTCACCGCCTGCGTGCCGGTGCTCAGCGCTGTTGCAAAGAAGTTCCAGAGGAGTAGACCGCACAGGATCCAGATCGGGAACGAGGCGAAGCTCTCGCCCAGCAAACCGAACACGAGGGAGTAGATGCCGAGGAGGAAGAGCGGGTTGGCCATGGACCAGGCGAATCCGAGCAGCGATTTCTGGTAGCGAACGTGTAGTTCCTTGCGGACCAGTTGAATGAGTAGTTCGCGATATCGCCATATGTCGACGAGGTGCTGGCGAACGGATCGGCGGGGGGCGACGACCCGAAGCTCGACGTCGGGGACGGCGGTTTTTGGCACTTGGCCAGGCTACAAGGGGCGCTCGTGCTTCATCGGCCATCCGGGGTGTGACGAGAACAGCGTCCACCTTGCACCGAACCCGTACACTCGCCGTCTCGTGAGGGTCTGTCGTCGCTGGATGGTTGCGATCGCGGTCGTTGTCGGGATTCTGACCCGATGGTGGGTGCTCTCGACACCGTGGGGCGTTCTCAACGCCGATGAGGCGGTGACCGGTCTCGGCGCGATCGACGCCATCCACGGCCGATTCGACGTGGTGATCCCGGGCAATGCCTACACGGCCAATCTGGAGAGCTACCTCTTCGCCCCGTTCGTAGCGGTGTTCGGTGCCCATGTCACGCCGCTGAAGCTGCTGCCGATCGTGCTGTGGGCGGGTGCGTGCATCGTGCTTGCGATGGTGGTTCGGCGGATCGCCGGCGCGCTGGCCGGTGTGGTGGCCGGCGCATTGCTCTGGCTCGTCCCCGGGGCCTTGCTCGTGTTGTCGACCAGGGCGTATCTGGCCTACGCCGGCGGTCTGCTGCTGGTCACCGCGTCGCTGGTAACCCTCATCGGCGTGCTTGAATCCGAAGTCCCGGTAGCCCGCCGGTCGGCTGTCGCCGGACTGTTCGTCGGACTGGCGGTGTGGGCGCATCCGATGTACCTGGCGGTACTGATCCCGGCGTGCACTGTCGTCGGTATCCGCCATCTGAAGCGGTGGCGAGGATGGTGGCTGCCCGCCGGGGCGAGTGCCCTGGTCGTCAACCTGCCATGGATCGTCTGGAATTTGCGACACGACTATCCGTCGCTCGCCGGTGAGGTCGTCGACGACAGCCGCGGCACGTATCTGCAGCGCCTCGGCCGCTTCTTCTCCGGCTTGCTGCCACGCGACCTCGGCTTGCTCGATCAGGGGGGCACGCGGTGGATTTTCGGCCGCCCGACCAGCATCGCGGTCTATCTGATGGTCCTCGTCGTAGTCGGAATCGGCGGACTCCGCCTGGCACGTTCCGGCCGCGGTGGGCGGATGCTGGCGATCTGCCTGGTCGCAGTGTGGCCGATCATGGCCGTGTTCTCGCCGCTTGGCTTCGTGCTCGATGGTCGATACGGCATCGGACCGACACCACTGGTTTTCGCGGCGCTAGGGATCGGGGTGGCGGAGTTGGCCCAGCGCGCCGGTCGCACGCGCCCGACGTTGACGCCAGTGACGAGCGTTGCTGCGGTCGCCCTCTGGGTTGCCGTGCTGGTTGTGCCGTACCAATGGCGGATCATCGGTCATCATCGCGTTGCCGACCCGAACGCATCGCAGGCGGCGCTCATCGACTTCCTCGACACGAACCGAATTGACTACGTCGCGGGGAGTTACTGGGTCGTGCTCCCCGTCACCTACTTCACCAATGCCCGCATCCCGAGTGCTGTGACGCCCGGGTTCCCGATCCGTTACCCGCACTATCAGCGGATCGTCGAGGCCGCCGATCCGTCGCAGGTCGCCTTCGTCTTCCAGCCGTCCGACGAGAATCCCGGGGCACTCCTCCAGCCGCCGGGCGGGTACGACCGGGTCGAGGTCGCCGGCTTCATCGTCTACCTGCCGAAGTCGTCGAGGTGAACGCCTGATGTGGCACGACCGAACGCTCGCCGTCGTTCTGCCGACGTACAACGAGGCGGGCAGCATCCGTGCCTGTATCGAGGGATTTGAAGCACTCGGGATCGTCGACGAGATCGTCGTCGTCAACAACAACGCCCACCCCGACACCAGCCCGGCCGTCGCCCCGACGGGGGCGCGCGAGGTGTTCGAATCGCGCCAGGGCTACGGCGCGGCGATCCGGCGGGGCTTCGCCGAGACGTCCTCGTTCGATCTCGTCTGCGTGTGTGAACCCGATGGCACCTTCGATCCGAGCGACATCCTCAAGCTTCTGCCGTTCCTCACCGATGCTCAGTTCGTCGTCGGCTCGCGGACCGTGCAGACCTTTATCTTCTCCGGCGCCAACATGGGACCGTTCCTGCGGTGGGGCAACTGGGCCGTGGCCAAGCTCACCGAGGTCCTGTTCAACTCGTCGTATCTATCCGACGTCGGCTGCACCTTCCGGGTGATCACCCGCGAAGCCCTCGATCTGGTCATGCCCGACTTCCGCAACGACAAGTCGGCGTTCGGTTTCGAGATGCTCCTTCACCTGGTCCGTCATCGGGTGCCGCTGGTCCAGGTGCCGGTGCGCTACCTGCCCCGGGTCGGCGAGAGTTCGGTGACCGGTGATCTGGGGAAGACCGTCCGGCTCGGCCTCGGCATGATCCGGATGTGTCTGCGCGAGCGTCTGCGAGGCGTCGACAAGCCGCGCTGACCCCACGGGTCTCGGTACACTCCGGCGACGATGGCCGACGACGTCTCCAAGTATTTCTCGACCCGCTTGGCATTCGACCCGGTGAGGGCGACCGTGTGGGGTCATGTGACGGCGTATCTGCAGCAGTGGATTCCCGATGGTGCCGCCGTGCTCGACCTGGCCTGTGGCTACGGCGACTTCATCGCCAGCGTCAAGAACGCCGGGCGTCGGGTTGGAATGGACCACAATCCGCAGCTTCCCGAGTTCCTCCCGAATGACGTCGAGGCGTCGATCGGCGACGCCACGGACTTGCGGCGCTTCGCCGACGGATCATTCCAAGTCGTGTTCGCCAGCAATTTCCTGGAACATCTCGACCACGATGCGGTTGATCGTTGCCTCGCGGAGGTGCACCGCGTGCTCACCCCGGGCGGACGGATCATGCTGGTCCAACCCAACTTCCGCCTCGCTCCCAAGACGTACTTCGACGACTACACCCACCGCACGATCTTCACCGACCGGTCGCTGTCGGACCTGCTGGTGGCCCGCGGGTTCGACCTGGTCCATGTAGAACCTCGCTTTCTCCCCATGACGATGAAGTCGCGGCTGCGCGGTGGTAGTCGTCTCATCCCGCTGTACCTGCGCCTCCCGTTCCGTCCCCTCGCCGGGCAGATGCTCCACATCGGGCAGCGTCAGCGGTAGTCACGAGCCAATGGGCTTGCAGTGCTAGCATTGCATGCATCGTGGGAAATGGAGAACGACGTGGCAACACTGACAATTCGTGACGTTGAAGAAGACATCCGAACCCGGCTGCGTCTACGCGCCGCCCATCACGGACGCTCGATGGAGGCCGAGGTTCGCGAGATCCTGCGTGACGCGTTGGCCAAGCCCGAGGACGACCGGCTCGGCACTCGTGTCCGGCAGCGATTTGCCACGCTCGGTGGCGTCGAACTTTCGATGCCGGCGAGAGTCGAGCAGCCGCGAGCAGCCGATCTGGCGTGATCGTCCTCGACACCAACGTCGTCTCCGAGTTGATGCGCTCCCACCCGGCCGACGATGTCGTCGATTGGGTCGACCGGCAGCCCGCGTCCGATCTCCATTTGACGGCCATCACCGTCGCTGAACTGCTGTATGGCGTCGCCCGTCTCGCCGGCGGCCGCCGCAGGACCGAACTGGCCGACCAGGTAGAAGCGATGGTCACCGATGATTTCGAGAACCGGGTGGTGTCGTTCGACGAGCCGGCAGCCCCCCACTACGCCGACATCGTCGCCGGCCGCGAGCGCCTGGGGCGCCCGATCGGCATGGCCGATGCTCAGATCGCCGCGACGTGCCGCAGCCACGGCGCGGTGCTCGCCACGCGCAACGTCGATGATTTCACCGACACCGGGATCACCATCGTCAATCCTTGGACCGACCCCTGACCCACCGATCCCCGCCCGTTTTGGGGCCCGTCCGTGCTGCATCGATTGACAGCTGAATGCGTCGCAAATCCGCGACGGTCCGAGCCGCGCTAGAGCGGGCGGTCTTGTTTGTCCTT
>JANMJD010000179.1:0-37278 GCA_031371195.1 Actinomycetes bacterium
CGACCCTGCGCGAGTCGATCCATGTGATCCGCGAACTGGCCAACGGTCGTTCTGTCGACTACAACGGCTCCCACCTCCGGTTTCCTTGGGCTGGTTCGAGCCGAGCGGAGGTGTGGGTGGCGGCCTACGGCCCCAAGGCACTCGCCCTCACCGGCGAGGTCGGCGACGGGTTCATCCTGCAGCTCGCCGACCCGTCGATCGCCGAGTGGACCATCGCTGCGGTCCGCACGGCGGCGGCCGACGCCGGGCGCGACCCGGCCGACATCAAGATCTGTGTCGCCGCTCCGGCCTACGTCACCGACGGCAGCGACGCCGGTCTGGCCCACGGGCGCGAGCAGTGCCGATGGTTCGGAGGGATGGTCGGTAACCATGTGGCCGACATCGTCGACCGCTACGGGGCGGATGCGCCGGTTCCGGCTGCGCTGACCGACTACATCGCCGGCCGCCAGGGCTACGACTACAACGAGCACGGTCAAGCGGGAAACACGCATACGTCGTTCGTGCCCGACGAGATCGTCGACCGCTTCTGCATCGTCGGGCCGCCCGAAGCACATGTCGAGCGATTGAACACCTTGCGCGAACTGGGGGTCGACCAGTTTTCCGTGTACCTCCAGCACGACGACATGGACGGAACCCTGGCAGCGTATGGCAACCGGGTGATCCCGGCGATCGCCGAGACCGTTCGAGCAAAGGACTGACACCACGTGGTAACCGGGGGAGGCACGACGACCACGGCACGGCTGCGCCGCGTCGCCATGTTCATCACCTCGCTGATCGCCGTGGCCGTCGTATGGGAGCTGTACAAGGCGGTCGGCCCGGCCGACGGTGGCTCGATACTCGGCTGGAACATCGTCCCGCGCACCAACGACCATGCCATGCCCCATGTCTGGGACATGCTGCGCCGCTACGGCCGTCCCGAGGTTCGCGGCAACGATCGCCGGATCTGGCGGGTGGTGCTCGCCGGGTGTTGGTTCTCGTTCCGCCTGGCCCTGGTCGGGTTCTCGATCGGCGTCGTCGTCGGCCTCGTCTTGGCCGTCGTGATGACTCGCTTCAAGGTCGTCGAGCGAGGTCTGTTGCCGCTGTTGGTGATCTCGCAGACCGTTCCGTTGATCGCACTTGTGCCGCTGGTCGCCAGCTGGGGCGGCAAGTTGCACATCGGTGAATGGTCGTGGCCGCGGTGGATGTCGGTGGCCGTATTCGGGGGATTCCTGTCGTTTTTCCCGGTCTCGATCGGTGGGTTGAAGGGTCTCTCGTCTCCGCCGGCCGCCGCGCTGGAGTTGATGCAGAGTTATGCCGCATCGTGGCGACAAACCCTGGTCAAGCTGCGCTTTCCTGCGGCGATGCCGTTCATCGTCCCGGCGTTGAAGCTGGCTGCATCGGGAGCCGTCGTCGGGGTGGTCGTCGCCGAGATCTCCGCCGGACTAAAAGGCGGCGTCGGCCGCCTGATCATCGAGTACGCCCGCGAGGCGACCGCCGACCCGGCCAAGGTGTTCACTGCCGTGTTCGGCGCGGCCGCCATCGGCCTGGCAATGGCCGGACTGGTAGTGATGTTCGACCTGTACGCCAACCGAAATCGTCCGAGGGAGATCACGACGTGAGTGCGGTCGACATTTCGTCGCTGAGCAAGGTGTTCAACGCCGGTTCCCCGGCGCAGGTCGACGCGCTGATCGACATCGATCTACGCGTCGACGTGGGGGAATTCGTCTCGTTGATCGGGCCGTCGGGCTGTGGGAAATCGACGCTGCTGCGTCTGATCGGGAATCTGATCGACCCGACCGGCGGCACGGTGACCGTCAATGGCAAGACCGCCCGCCAGGCCCGCCTCGATCAGGACTACGGCATGGCCTTCCAACAGGCCGGCCTCTTCGAGTGGCGATCGGTGGCCAAGAACATCGAGCTGCCG
This sequence comes from Actinomycetes bacterium, assembly GCA_031371195.1. Lineage (GTDB taxonomy): Bacteria > Actinomycetota > Acidimicrobiia > Acidimicrobiales > Ilumatobacteraceae > JANMJD01. Next base: position 1,904 of record JANMJD010000179.1, read on the forward strand.
TTGGAACTGAAGGGGTGGGACACCGCCAAGCGCCGCGCCCGGGCCACGGAGATGTTGCAGCTCGTCAAGCTGCCGGAGTTCGCCGACCATCAACCCTGGCAGCTCTCGGGCGGGATGCAGCAGCGCATCGCCATCGCCCGGGCGTTGGCGGCCCATCCGCCGCTGCTGTTGATGGACGAGCCGTTCGGCGCGCTCGACGAAATGACCCGTGAGCACATGCAGGCCGAATTGTTGCGCATCTGTGCCGAGACCGGCACGACCGTCATTTTCGTGACCCACTCGATCCCCGAGGCCGTCTATCTGTCGGATCGTGTGGTGGTGATGTCGCCCCGTCCCGGGCGGATCACGAAGATCGTCGATGTAGATCTGGGCGGCTCACGCACCGAGGACACCCGCGAGGACGCGGCGTTCTTCGCCAAGATCACCGAGGTCCGCGAGGCTCTGCGCGGCATCGACATGACTGCCCACGTGATGGGGGTCGACAACCGATGATCGCGGCGTCCGCCAATCGCTCGTACCTCAACGTGGGGCGGCTGAACCCAGCTCGGATCATCCCTTCGATTCTGTTCGGCGTCGGCTTCCTGGCCGTGTGGGAGGGGGCGGTGAAGCTGTTCAATTGGAAGCCGTACTTTCTCGCTCCGCCGACCAAGGTTTGGGAGCAGTTCACCAACAACTTCACGATCATCCGCAAGGCGGCCGTGATCACCGGCTCGAATGCGTTGATCGGCCTGATCATCGGGACCGCCCTGGGCGTGGCGATGAGCTTCGTCGTGCGTCGATTCCGCCTGGTCAACGAGCTGATCACCCCCCTCGCCGTGGCGCTCAACGCTGTGCCGATCTTCGTGCTCGTGGCGGTTTTCAACAACATGTTCGCCATCACCAGCGAGGTGCCCAGGCGGCTGATGGTGACGGTGATCGTCTACTTCATCGTGCTGGTCAACGTGGCCAAAGGCCTGACGCAGATCAGCGCCACCCACCTGGAGTTGATGCGTTCATATGCGGCGTCGGAGTCGGCGATCATGCGCAAACTGCGCATCCCCAACGCCGTGCCGTACCTGTTTACCGCACTGCGCATCGCCGCGCCGGCGGCGGTGATCACGGCCATCGTGTCGGAGTACTTTGGGGGCTCCCAGAACGGTCTGGGGTACAAGATCACCTCCAACATGTCGAGTTCGAAGAACGCCCTCGGGATGGCGTGCGTGCTGGCCGCATGCATTGTCGGGTTGGCGTTCTACCTGGTCTCCAGCCTGCTGGAGGGCGTCGCCACACCTGGCGGCGCCGTGCAAGGGGCGAAGTCGGCCGGTCCACCCGGTCGCTGAGCCATCCAACGAATGGGCGAGAGCCCGAAGGGGAGGAAACTCAATGAAGCATCGTCGAACCATCACGGTCGGGGCGTTCACCGCCCTGACCCTCGTTGCCGCCGCGTGCGGCAGCAGTTCCACGAAGGACCAAGCGGCCTCCGACGTCACCACTGCGGCCACGTCGGCGGCGACCGAGGCCGCTGCAGTCACCGAGGCGGCATCCGCGACCGAGGCACCCGCTGCGACCGAGGCCGCGTCGGCCACTGACGCTGCGGGTGGCACGTCGACCGCGTGCGCCAAGTCCGACAAGGTCAAATTGCAGCTGCAGTGGTTCATCCAGGCCCAGTTCGCCGGCTACTTCGCCGCTCAGGACCAGAAGTTCTACAACGACATGTGTATGGAGGTCGAGATCGTCGAGGGTGGTGTCGACATCGTCCCGCAACAGCAACTCGCCGACGGCGCCGTCGACTTCGCCCTGTCGTGGGTGCCCAAGGCCCTCGCCAGCCGCGAGGCGGGTGCCGACATCGTCGACATCGCCCAGGTGTTCCAGCGGTCAGGCACGTTGCAGGTGTCGTTCAAGGACAAGAACATCACCAAGGGCGCAGACTTCAAGGGCAAGAAGATCGGTAACTGGGGCTTCGGCAACGAGTACGAGGTGTTCGCCGCTCTGACCAAGGCCGGTCTCGACCCGGCCGCCGATGTCACCCTGGTCCAGCAGCAGTTCGACATGGCCGCCCTCCTCGACGGCAGCATCGATGCCGCCGAGGCGATGACCTACAACGAATATGCCCAGGTGCTCGAGGCCAAGAACCCGGCCACCGGAGCGCTGTACACGGCTTCCGACTTCAACGCCGTCTCGTATGAGACCGAGGGTGTCGGCATGTTGCAGGACGCCATTTGGGCCGACGGCAAAAAGCTGAAGAGCGATCCGGCGTACCAGGATCTCGCCACCCGCTTCGTCGCCGCCTCGCTCAAGGGTTGGGCATACTGCCGCGACAACGCCCAGGCGTGTGCCGACATCGTCGTTGCGAAGGGCTCGAAGCTCGGGGCCAGCCACCAGCTGTGGCAGATGAACGAGATCAACAAGCTCATCTGGCCGTCGGCCAACGGCGCAGGCATGATCGACTCGGCCGCGTGGGATCGCACCGCGAAGATCGCCCAGGAGACCAAGAACCTCGACGGCGCCACCGTGTTGACGAAGGCTCCCGATGCCGACGCGTCGACGAACGAGATCGTCAAGGCTGCGCTGTCGACTCTCGACGCCGAAGGCATCGACACCAAGGGTGCCGGCTACAAGCCGGCCACGGTGACCCTGAACGAGGCGGGAGCTTGATTCAAGGGGGGAAGGAGACCTTCCCCCTTGAGATCCCCTCATCACGCGCCGGTCAGGTTCGTGACGATTGGACCGGCGGAGCCGGATCGAATCGGGTTCAATAGTGCGAGGGTCGGGCCCTGACGGGGTTCGGCCCTCGCCGGTTTCGTCTTCTTGGTGGAGGTTTGTTGTGTACGACCCGGATCGGGTGATTTTGGATCTTGAGGAGTTGGCGGCGCGGACCGGGGGAGTGGAGGGGTCGCGGCGGTTGGCGTGGACGGCGGAGTGGATCGAGGCGCGGGCGTTCTTCCGGGAGGCACTGGCGGGTTTGCCGGTCGAGATCGAGACGGACGAGGCGGGGAATCTATGGGCCTACCTGCGGGGATCCCGTCCCGAGATGTTGGTGGTCGGGTCGCATCTCGACTCGGTGCCCAAGGGTGGCTGGCTCGATGGTGCGCTCGGGGTGATGGCCGGGGTCGAACTTCTCCGCTCGCTCGCGGCCGAGGGTGTGCCGTCGTGCACGGTCGCCGTGGTCGACTGGGCCGACGAGGAGGGTGCCCGCTTCGGACGTTCGCTGTTCGGCTCCGCCGCCACGGTTGGCACGCTCGACATTGCCCGTCTGCGCGAGCTTGTCGACAAGGAGGGCAACCGTCTGCCCGAGGTAGTTGGCGAGCATGGGGTCGATCTCGACAATCTCGACGGTTGTCAGCGCCGCCTGGCCGACGCCAAGGCGTACATCGAGGTGCATATCGAGCAGGGCCCGGTGTTGGAGCGGCTGGGTCGGGGCATCTGTACCGTCACCGGAACCGTTGGCATCGAGCGCGAGCGGATCACCTTCATCGGCCAGGCTGCCCATGCCGGCACGATGCCGATGGAAATGCGCCGGGACTCGTTCCGCGCCGCCTCCCGCTTCGCCCTTGCGTTGGCCGGCGTCGCCGAGCGCTTCGACGGCGTCGCCACCGTCGGCCACGTGCAGTGCTGGCCCGGCGTGGTCACTGCGGTGCCGGGCGAGACCAGGATCACGATGGACATGCGCCATATCGACGAGGGCGACCTCGCCTCGATGTTCGCCGAGGCGAAGGAGGCCGCCCAGATGTCGGCGATGTCCGAGGGATGCCAAGTGAGCTTCGAGCACATCTTCCGCATCCCGCCGATGCCGTTCGACCCGGCTCTGCTCGCGGCAGCCCGTCGCGCCGTGAAGGACGTCGAGGGCCATGGCGTCGAGATTCCCTCCGGCGCGTTGCATGACGCATCTGAGGTGGCCCGGCAGATCCCGACAGTGATGATCTTCTCGTCGTCGACGGCCGGCCTCTCCCACACCAAGGAGGAGGACACGCCCCGTGATCACCTGCGGATGGCCGCCGACGCTTTCAACCGCACGGTCCGCCAGGCGATGGAACTCGTCGCGTCCGGGTAGCCGCCCGATGGCAGCGGCCCGGGTATCGAGGACGGCGAGGCGGGTCTGACGTGTTCGTTCTGCGGTGCTGACCGACGAATATCGAACACGGATGGGCGCTCGGCGCCTTCGGCGCTCCACGTGAGCGCATATGGCCGGTCACCCGTGCCGACACGAACTCGGAACCGAACGTGTGCGGTGCACGCTCGGGCCCGCGTCAGGCGGTCGGGACGGCGTCGAGGACGGAACGCAGGGCCTGGGCGGCGCCGAGCAGCGCGGCGCTCTCGAACGGGACGACGATCTTGGTGTTGTCGCTGTCGGCGAACTTGGCCAACGTCTCGAGTTGCAGGATGGCGATCAGCGACGGATCGGGGTTGGCGGTGCGGATCGCCTGGTAGACGCTGGTGATCGCGTCGGCGCGACCCTGAGCCTCGAGGATGTAGGCCTCACGGTTGCCCTGGGCGCGCAGGATGGCCGATTCGCGTTCGCCCTCGGCGGCACGGATCGCCGCCTTCGCCGCGCCGTCGGCGATGTTGATCGCCGATTGCTGATTGCCTTCGGACTGCAGGATCTTGGCCCGCTTCTCCTGGTCGGCCTGCTTCTGTAGGGCGAGGGCCTCGAGGATCTTGGGCGGAGGAGTGATCTCGACGATCTCGATACGAGCAATGCGGATGCCCCACTTGTCGGTCACCGCCTCCATCTGCAACTGCACGTCGGTATTGATCCGCTCCCGCTCCGACAGCGCCTCGTCCAGCGAGAGCGTGCCGATCACCGACCGCAATGCCGTGCGGGCGAGGGCGTCGATGGCGATGTCGAAGTTGGCCACGCTGAACAGCGCCTGTTTGGCGTCGACGATCTGGGTGAAGATCGTGGCATTGACGGTGACCACCACGTTGTCCTTGGTGATCACCTCCTGGCGGTCGCCGGGCACGGGGATCTCGCGCATGTCGACCTTCTGCAACGAGTCGATGAACGGGGCGATGATCACCAGGCCCGGTTCGTGGGTCTTCTGATACTCGCCGAGCCGCTTGACCACGCCGACCTCGCCCTGCTGGACGATGTTGATCATCTTGCGCAGCATGAACAACAGGACCACCACTACGAGGGCGAGCACGACCAACCCGACCACGGAAGAGGTGCCGAGGGCAATCATGAGAACTCCTTGCCGACGGCTCGCACCGTCAGGGTGGTGCCGACGACCCGGGTGACCACCACGGGTGTCGACGGTGGAATATGCGATCCGTCCTCGGTGACGGCCAACCACTTCTCGCCGAGCAGTCGAACATGTCCGACCACGTCGGAGCCGACGACATCGATCGACAGTCCTTGCGCATCGATGAGACCGCCGTGGACGCCACCGATGCGCACTCCCGGGCCACGCAGGGCGAAGGCCCGGCTGACATACGGGCGCACGGCGATGATGCCGATGGCGGCCACGACGACGGCCACCACGACCTGAAGGGCGACGGAGGTGGGCGAGGCTATGGCGACGATCGCTGCAGCACCGGCTCCGAGGGCCCCGAACATGGCGAAAAAGGCGAGGTGATGCAATTCCACCGCAAGCAGCCCGACGCTGATCACGACCCACATGATGGCCAAGGATGGCACCTCCGTGGCCGAGCGTATCGGGGTTTCTGCACTGCCGCGGATATGAGGGCAGGAGGTGACGTCCGGGTCAGTTGACCTGGCGGACCTTGTCGGCCCAGTAGGGCTCGCGGAGCTTGAACTTCTGCAGCTTGCCGGTGGCGGTGCGGGCGAGGATGTCGCGGAACTCGATGTGCTTGGGACACTTGTAGCCGGCGAGTCTGGTCTTGGTGTACGCGATCAGTTCGTCCTCGGTGAGTTCGGATCCGGCGGTCCTGACCACGAGGGCCATCACCATTTCGCCCCACTTCTCGTCGGGGACGCCGATCACGCAGACCTCGGCGACGTCGGGATGGCTGAACAGCGCGTCCTCCACCTCGATCGACGACACGTTTTCGCCACCAGAGATGATCACGTCCTTCTTGCGGTCGGAGATGGTGACGTACATCTCGTCGTCGAGTGAGCCGCCGTCGCCGGTGTGGAACCACAGCGGCCCGTCGGGATCGTCGGAGGCCGGCTTGATCGCATCGGCGGTCGCTTCGGGCTGCTCCCAATAGCCGCCCATGATGTGGTTGCCGCGGGCCAGCACCTCGCCGTCGGGGGAGATGCGGATCTCGACACCCAGGGCCGGGCCGCCGGCGCGGCTCAGTGACACCGACCGCTCGGCCGAGGTGAGCCGGTCGGTCTCGGCGCGGCCGCGGTTCATCGTCAACAACGGGGTGGTCTCGGTGAGACCGTAGATCTGGATCAGCTCCCAACCCAGTTCGGTCTCGATCCGTTCGATCGTGCGGCTGGGGGGCGGAGCGCCGGCGACGACGATCCGCACCCTGTCGCGCCCGGGGATCGGACCGTCCCATGATGCGGCGGCATCGAGCACCATGTTGGCCACGGCGGGCGCGCCGCACATCACCGTCACTCCGTACTCCTCGACACGGCGGAGGATCTCGGCCCCGTCGACCTTGCGCAGGATGATGTGCTTGGCGCCCATACCGGTGACGGCATAGAGCATCCCCCATCCGTTGCAGTGGAACTGCGGCAGCGTGTGCAGATACACGTCGCGGTCGCTGATCCCGGTCTGCCAGCCGAAGATCGCCGAGTTGAGCCACAGGTTGCGATGGGTCAGCTGTACGCCCTTGGGGCGTGCCGTGGTGCCGCTGGTGTAGTTGATCGTCGCCGTCGCATCCTCGTCGCCCACCCAGGCCGCCGGCACCGTGTCGAAGCGCATCAACGCCTCGTCGGTCGCGGTGCCTATCGTGAACTTGAACTCGCAGGTGACGTCGGCCATCGCCTCCTCGAGTTCGGGATCGACGAGCAGCACGCGGGCGCCGGAGTGGGCGATGATGTATTTCACCTCCTCGGCGACCAGCCGGAAGTTGATCGGCACAAGGATGCGCCCGCTGCCCGAGACGGCGTAGAATGCGGTGAGCAGCCGAGCCGAGTTGTGGCTGATCATGGCCACCCGCTCTCCTTGAGCGATGCCGAGGGCGTCGAGCCCGGCGGCGATCGCCCGTGAGCGCTCGTTCATCTGGGCGTAGGTCAACGATCCCCACGAGGCAGCCGGCTGCTCGGGTTCGTCGACGACGCCGATTCGTTGGGGATACAACTCGACGGCGCGGCGCAGATGGTCATTGATCGTCAGGGCAACCTTCATGGCAGCGGAGATTAATCCGGGTCACGGCAGGATGACGACGAGCGGCGTAACGGCGCCGACCGCCACTTGTCCGGGTGCCACGGATTCCGAACGTGGTTACGGTAATCTGACGGCGTGTCAGGTGCCCGATGGCGGGCCCGACCAACCTTGAACCCCATGCCTGAAAACGCCCCGCGATCGAACATCGATCGCCCGCGACGCTCACGTCGTCGCTCCTCATCCCCATCCTCCGACGGCGGCTCCCGAGATCTGCAGCCCGCTGTCCCCACGATCGTCTCGTCCGGACCGACGGTGGCCGTCGAGACCCCCACTGGCTTCGCCCGTCTCGGCGTGCCCGACGAGATCGACGCTGGCCTTGCCGCCTGCGGTTTCGCCGACCCGTTCGCCATTCAGATCGAGGCGATCCCGGTAGCCCTCACGGGTGTCGATGTCTGCGGTCGGGCCCGCACCGGTTCTGGCAAGACTCTTGCCTTCGGCGTGCCGTTGCTCGCCGGAGTGACGCCGGGCTCGGCCCCCAAGCATCCGCGGGCGCTCATCCTGGTCCCCACCCGTGAGCTGGCCCAGCAGGTGGCCAGCGTGCTCGAACCCATCGCCAAGCATTGCAATCGCTCGGTGCTCGCCGTCTACGGCGGCTCATCGCGTGGGTCGCAGGTGCGGCATCTCGAGATGGGTATCGACATCGTCGTCGCCACGCCGCTGCGGCTGATCGACCTGCTCAAAGAGGGTGAGGTGACCCTCGACGACATCCAGGTCGTGGTCCTCGACGAGGCCGACCGGATGGCCGACGACGGGTTCACCCCGCAGGTCGACTGGATCCTGCGACGCATCACCCATCAACACCAGACGATGCTGTTCTCGGCCACGCTCGACGGCGACGTGGGCCACCTGATCCGTCAGTACATGACCGATCCGGTCGAGGTGTCGTTGCATTCGTCGACCGAGACGGTCGGCACGATGCATCACCTGTTCCTCGGCGTGCACCATATGGACAAGGACAAGGTGATCGCCTCGATCGCCCACGAGGTCGAGCGGGCGATCGTGTTCTGCGAGACCAAACGCAGTTGCGACAAGGTCGCCGCAAACCTGGCCGATCTCGACGTGCCCTGCGCGGCGATCCATGGCGACCTGCCCCAGCCGATGCGGGACCGGGCCCTGGCCCGCTTCGCCCGCGGCGAATTGGCCGTGCTGGTGGCTACCGACGTCGCAGCTCGCGGCATCGACGTCGACGGCATCGATGTGGTCATCCACCACACGCCGGCCAAGGATTCCAAGGACTACCTGCACCGCAGCGGGCGCACAGCCCGGGCCGGGCGCGACGGCTGGGCTGTGACGCTGGCCGAGTACAACCAGCACCTGGCATGCCTGATCATCCAGCGCCAACTGCGGCTCGAACAGGTGCCGCCGATCGAGTTGTTCTCCAACGACAAGCGCCTGAAGAACCTCAACTCGTTCCTGCCTGAACCCGGGCTGCCTGAACCCGGGCTGCCTGAACCCGGGCTGCCTGAACCCGAGTTGCCCGTCGCCCAGTAGCGTCCCGGCGGTGACCGAGTTCGACCTCTCACCGTTGACGATCGGCGGAGCTATTGCTGCTCGGGAGCTGATCAATCGCAGCGAAGCCCACGACGGGGTCCCCCGCGTGATGACCCAGGGTGAGTTCGACGAGCAGTTCGACGAGCCCCACTTCGATCCCCCGGCCGACGCCCGGGTGGTTGTCGTCGACGGTCGAACCGTGGGTTTCTGCCGGGTGTGGCATCAGCCGTCGGGGACGGGCCTGGAGCGAGCGTACGTCCATGGCGCGGTCGACCCGTCGTATCGAAATCAAGGCGTCGGACGGCGGCTGCTGGCATGGGGCAGCGAGCGAGCGACGCAACGACTGTTGGCGATCGACAACGACCTGCCCAAGTTCGTACGGGTCAGCAGCCTCGACTTCGTCGAGTCGGCCCAACGATTGTTCCGCAGACTCGGCTTCGAGCCCGTCCGCTGGTTCGAAGAACTGCTTCGTCCCCTCCAGTCGTTGCCCGAGCCCCGTGTGCCCGACGGCCTGCGGATCATTCCGTTCCCCGTCGACCGCACCGATGAGGTCCGCGTAGCAAAAAATGCGTCGTTCAGCGACCATTGGGGATCGACCGTGCTCGATGCGGCGAGCTGGGCGGCGTTCACCTGCAGCCCGTCATCGCGTCTCGACCTGAGTTTCGTCGCCGAGGAGATCGCCACCGGTCGGATCGTGGCGCACTGTCTCAACGACTGCTACCCCCAGGACGACGAACTGCTCGGTCGGCGTGACTTCGTGATCGACAATCTCGGCACCATCCGGGAGTGGCGCGGTCGGGGTGTGGCGAGCGCGTTGATCCACACGTCGATGCGGGCGTTCGCCGCCGTGGGGCGCACGCACGCGTCGATCGAGGTGGACAGCGCCAGCCCGACCGGCGCCAGCCGGCTGTATCGATCACTCGGTTTCGAACCGATGCACCGCTCGGTGACGTCGCAGATCCAGGTGGCGTGATGAAGCTCGGCCTGGGTTTGGACCTGTATCGGGGCGCCCGTCTGGAAATGCCCATCGAGCGCGTCCTGCAGGCGGAACGCCTGGGGTATCACTCGGTGTGGACGGCCGAGGCCTACGGCTCCGACGCCCTGTCGCCGCTGGCCTATCTGGCGGCGCTGACCACTCGCATCAAGCTGGCCACCGGGGTCGTTCAGATCGCCGCCCGTACGCCGACGGCGACGGCGATGCATGCGATGACGATCGACGCGCTGGCCGGCGGGGGTCGCACGATCATTGGGCTTGGTGTGTCGGGACCCCAGATCGTCGAGGGTTGGTACGGCTCGCCGTGGGGGTCCCCGAATCGTCGTCTGCGGGAGTACGTCGAGGTGATGCGCACGGTGCTGGCCCGGGAGCCGTCGTCGCATGTGGGCAGCGAGTACCCGTTGCCGTATCGAGGACCTGGTTCGACGGGGCAGGGCAAGCCGTTGCGCTCGATCCTGCATCCGTCGCCCGGCATCGAGATCTGGATCGCCGCGGGCGGGGAGGCGAACACCGCGCTGACCGCCGAGGTCGCCGACGGCTTCCTCCCAATGGGCTGGGGAACCAACGGCGCCGATGTCTACACGCCATCGCTGACCAGGGGTTTTGCCCGTCGATCCGCCCCGGCACCGGTCTTCGAGGTATTCGGGGGCTGCCAGGTGACGATCACCGACGACGTTGCCGGCGTCCTCAACGCGATGCGACCGTTGACGGCGATGTACGTCGGTGGGATGGGCTCGGCGACCCACAACTACCACCGCGACGCCATGGCCAGGCGCGGCTTTCCCGAGGCAGCCGCGCGGGTTCAGGAACTATGGCTCGCCGGTCGCAAGGACGAGGCCGTCGCCGCCGTCCCTGACGAATACCTCGACGACGGCGGCATGTTCGGCTCCCCGGCCCGGATCCGCGAACGCTGGCCTTCGTGGATCGCCCGCGGACTCACCGGCCTGATCGTCCGCTCGGAGCAGCCCGAAGGGCTCGACCTGGTCGCCGACCTCGCCGGGACCCGCGACACGATCGATTGACCTGACAGGATCGCTCGATGGACACCTCGCCGCCTCCACCCTCGCCGCCTCCACCCTCGCCTGCCGCCGCCGACGAGCCGGTGATCGTGATCGACCATCCGGCCGAGCATGTCGCCCGGATCACTCTCAACCGGCCCGCCAAACGCAACGCGATCTCGACGCCGTTGCGGGTCGCGATGCTCGATGCGCTGTATGCCCACGACCACGACCCGGCGGTGCGGGCGACGATCGTGCGCGGCGCGGGGGTGTGTTTCTCGGCGGGCTACGACCTGTCGGGTGGGCTGCTCGACGATCCGCCGCACCACACCGCCCCCGGCGACGGCGTCTGGTCGCGTCACGTGACGGAGTCGTGGTTCTCGATCTGGGACCTGGCCAAGCCGGTGATCGCCCAGGTCCACGGTTTGTGCATCGGTGGGGCGACCGAGCTGGCCCAGGCCTGTGACCTGGTCTATGTCGCCGACGATGCCCGGATCTCGTATCCGGTGGTGCGGGTGCTCAGCCCGCCCGACTGGCCGTACCACACGGCCCTGCTGGGCATGCGCCGGTCGATGGAACTGATGCTGATGGGCGACGAGATGAGCGGCACCGAGTCGGTGGCGATGGGCTGGGCGAACCGATCGTTCGCGCCCGAATCCCTTGATGACCAAGTGCTGCGAGTCGCCTCGCGGGTCGCCGGGGTGGCCACCGACCTCGCCCAGATCAACAAGCGGCTCGTTCATCGCCAGGCCGACATTCTCGGCACCCGCGCCGCGATTCGCGCCGGTTCGGAGATGCAGGCGCTGGCCGGTCGCCAGACGTCGGTCCAGGGATTCCGTGACAACGCCCTGGCGGCGATGAAGGCGGCCAACGCCGAATCGCGTCGCGACCAGCGGTAACCGCGCGTCTCCGGCCGAGGGCGATCGACCCGTGACGTAGCATCGCGGCGCACGGCGGAGTTCGCCGTGCACTGCTGTCTCAGGAGTGGTCGTGCCCCAATCCTCACCATCGACGCTGACTCTGCCGCCCGGGCGCATGTTGCTGGCCGCCGTTCGGCCCGACTCGCTCGATTACCAGGTCAGCGTGGCATCGCCCGTGCTACGTGCCGCGGCGGTCGCTGCCGCAGCTACCGCACCGGTCGTTCCCGATATCCGCGTCGGTGATCCTGAAGGGGACGCACCGACGTTGCATCTGAACGACGCGTTGGTGCCGGCCGCCGACTGGACCTACGGCGATGGGGCGCTGCAATGGTCGACGCTCACAGCGGCCGGGCAGACGTCGGGAACGATCCTGTTCCGCGACGACGGCCTGGTCGGCTCCGGGCTGATCACCGTCGCCGGCGCCCAGTTCGCCGTGTCCGTGGCCGTTCGGCCGGTGGTCTACGACTGCGTGCTGTCGGTCAACGCCGGGGCCCATCTGACGAGCGCCGCCCAACCTCAGCTCGAACTGCATACCGACGGCGTCGACTGGGATGCAGCCACGTGGGTCGACGCCGGCTTCCAGTTCAAGTACGCGGTCACCTCGGACATCGGGATCGGCAACGTGGCCGAGATCGTTCCGGTGTTCATCGACGCGGCCACCGGCAACGAATGGTGGCCCGATGGCTCGGCGATCACCGCAATGACCGGCGACGGGGTCTTCAGCTTCGATGCCAGCGGGCAGACGCCCGACGTCGACGACCGCACCATGCTCCCGCCGAGACAACAGGCGTTCCATCCGATCTACCCGACGTTGTTCCTTGCCGAGTTCTCACCCGACGCCCAGACGTTCGCGGGGGCGATGCTCGTCAACGCCACGGCCGTTCCGCCACTGGTCTACGCGATCCGTGGTACGTATGTGCCGTCGGGCGCGGACGGCCCGTCGCTGATTGCGCCGACGCCGGCCCCACCCACCTCGACAACAACGACCGAGGCAATCGCCGACCCGCCGTGGAGCCCGGCGATGAGCGGGCTGCCGCTGGTCAATCTCAGTCCCTTCGAGGTCACCGGCACGGTCGACGGCCAGCAGCAGTGGGGCGACGTGGTGCAGCCGCCCACCATCCAGGATTTCTACGACATTCTGCGGGCGTATATGAGCGATGACCTGCTCAAATACGTCTCGCCGGTCGATCCGACGACAAAGAAACCGCTTCGGCCAGCGCTCGACCCGGCCGTGCAGGCGATCGCCGAGATGAGAGGAGCCGATCAGTCCGACCCTACGGCGTGGTACAACGCGATGGCGGTGCCGTATCTGACCCAGGCGTTGTCGAACATCACGGAGGACGGGTTCTCGGCCCGGCTCAACTCGATTCGGGCGAACAACTGGATGACCGAACAGATGTCCGCCGCCCCGGTCTACAACGCCCAGATGCCGGCGCTCTATGCCCGGCACTTCACAGCTCTGCGCCCGGCCATCGCCCCGTTCCTGGCCGATCAGGTGGCGCAGAACGCCATGTACGCCCAACACATCGACGCCGACGCCGCGGCGTGGCAGGCCCAGCTCGTCGCCTCGTTGTCGAACCCGACGCCCGACGCGATCAAGGTCTTCACCGACATGGTCACCGAGTTGACGACGATCGCCAAGAACGACTGCTTCTGGGCCTACTGGCTGTTCCGCTATATGACCAACCCGATCGAGTTGGGGCGGATACAGCACGCCAGCATGCAGCCCGGGCAGAACAACACGGCCTTCGCCCGCGAGGTGCAGTCGGGCTGCGCCACCCTCAGCGTGCTCGATCCGACCGGCACCTTCACCAAGCACTACGCCAAGGTCGTCTCGCTGGTGCAGATCGCCAACGTGCTGCCGCAGTTGCTGAACTACTCGGGTAACGACGACGCCTTCAGCTACGTCATTCCCCGGCTGCTGCAGGCGTTCATCGATCGCTACGCCGCATCGACCGATCCTGACATCCAAGCCGCTGTCAGGGCGCTGGAGCAGGCGATCAAGGATGGGACGACCAACGATCTGCTCAACGGCTTCCTGTCGATCGCCGGTGAAATCACCGCCGTCTACGACTGGCAGGTGCTCGTCTCGAAGTTCGAGGCCACCTGGCCCAAGACGGCCAAGGGAATCACCGCCGTCGCCGAGTTGGTCACCATTGCGTGCGCGGCGGGCGGCTTGGCGATCTTCATCATCGGTACCGAGGGCTGGGAGGGGCTCACGGAGCAGGGTCGCGCCTCGGTCGTCGCCGGCGGCATCGAGCTGTTCACCAACATGGCCCTGTCGCTGATCAAGCGCGGGGCGGCCGTCGTTGCGATCTTCACCGACCAGGGTCTCAGCTGGGAGACGGCGCTTGTTGTCCTCAACCCGTTCGAGGACAACGTCGTCGCTGCTCAGAAGCTGTTTCTGTCGGGCATCCTGAAGCGCATCCTCGGCCAAGGTTCGGGCATGCCGGGGGCCGGCGTCTACATCGAGATGGACCTGCTCGACTCGATTCGCGGTGCGCAGGGCGCGGCCTCGTGGACGAAGACCGAACGGTTCTTCGGCCGAAACCTCGACGAGTTCGCCATCCGACTCGGCGCGATCTTCGCGATCATCAACCTGGTGCTCAGCGCGATCAGCCTGGCCAACTCCACCGATCCGCTCGACATTGCCTCGAACGCGTTCTTCGTCGCCGCCGCAGCCATCGAGGTGATCGCCTTCGTCGGCGGTTGGATCTGTGGCCTCGCTGCGGCGACGACCATTGCCGGCATCGCCGTGGCGACGATCGTGTCGTGTTGCACCTACTTCGCCGCCGCCCTGGCGATCATCGGGTTGATCATCATGCTGGTGCTGATCTTCGAACACCACCCTTCGCCGATCGAGACCTTCGCCACAGGACTTGCCACCGACATGGGTTTCTACATGCCCCTCGGATTCGCCATCGAGTCGCTGCGCCCGTATGCCGCCAAGGATCAGCCGTCGCGGTTGGCTGTGATGCTGTCGGCGCTCGGCAACCCCGCAGCGGCGCTCCGGGTCGATGCGAATGCGGCGTTGTCGATCGCCCCGTTCGACAGCACGACGGCGACCGGTTGGCTGCTGGTGACCGACGGCCGCGGCTTCGCCAAGCTGACGTCGGTGACATCGTCACCGAAGAGCCCGGTGCTCAGCCTGGCCGTGGGCGCCGGTCCCACGCTGGTGGCTGCGCCGTTCGTCGACAACGCCACAGATCTGAGCCAGTGGTGGCTGCCCATTCTGGTGGCAACGCCGAATACGGCCACGGTCACGGCTCCGGACGGCACGACGGTGACCGTGGTAACGGCCGGGGCGTTCCAGTTCGAGTCGATTTCGCTCCCCGGTCGGTATCTCGACCTTTCCGGCGCACAACCCGTGCTCGGCCCGACGGCGGTACCGATCGTGATCGCCATGGTTCCGCTCGCCCCGCAAGGGCTGACGATGCCCAACATCAGTCTGACGACGGCCCAGCGCGACCTCGGCTGGGTGCCGATCATGGCGTCGTTCGGGTCGTCGCCCCGCACGTGGCAGGTGACCCCGGCGCTGCCGGCCTTTCTCGTCTTCGACGCCACCAGCGGCATGATCCAGCAGGTCCTTGGAATCGCCCCAGCCGTGATGCCCGCCACCACATTCACGTTGACCTGCGCAAACGGTGTCAGTCCGCCGGCGGCGACGACCTTCACGGTGACGGTCACCCCGCCACCGCCCCCACCAATTCCACCACCGACTGCGGCTCCAACGGCGAGGGCGGAGGTCTGAGATGACCGACTCAACCGGTGCTGCGCCGACTCCTGCCACTTTGTCGTCCCCGATGGAGACGCTGTTCGCCTTGACGCCCGACTCGGGGGTTGACCCGGTTGGCGCCGCACTGCATGCCACGTGGGTCGCCATGGTCGAAAACGGCGTGCCGTTCGAGACCAACGACTCGGTCGTCGACGAGAACCCCGATTTCGCCGACTACTACGGCGCCGACTTCTTCCCGCACCGGGTCGCCGACCCCTCCGCCGGCCTGGTCGGTGGACTCTCGGACGGCTGGTGGACCGCCTACTCCACCGCGCTGGTCTGCGACGCACTGGCGAACATGGTGATGACCGTCCGCCCGATGCTCAACCTTGCGGTGATCGCCGCGGACCTGACGGCGATGAGCCCGCAGCTGGCGGCAACGGCCCACGCCGAGTACCTCGGCCAGTACCGCACCATGTTCGACTCGGTGATCGCTCCCGTGCTGGCCGCGCCCGATGCACTGCAGGCCTATACGAACCTGCTGACCAGCCCGGCGTGGATCGCTGCCCGGCAGGCGGCCATTCTGTCGGGGCAATGGCAAGACGCCGACTGGGAGCTGTTCAACCACACCCTCAAGTTGCGGGTGCTCGGCGCCACCGACGACCAGGTCTCGGCCGCGCTCCTCCGGCTGGCCGACGGTGGGCTCACCGTGCCATCCGATGTCAGCGCGGCGACCTGGCTGAACTATCAGCCCTACTTGCGCAATCCACCGCTGCAGTGGTCGGATCTGTCGACCGACGGGCAGGACGGCTTGCACGCCCCCTCGTACTTCTGGCGTGACTTTCCCGGCGGCAACACCTCATCGGCGACTCCCGACGGTCTGGCGCTCGAGTTCGTCAAGTTGGTGAAGTACTACGTCGCCCCGAGCGGTAGCTGTTTCACTCCCTCGACGCGCGTGCTGCTGCCGGATGGCTCCGATGTCGCGTTGTCGCACGTCCGCCCCGGCGACGAGGTGTGGACGCCGGACGGGTCGCGCCCGGTGCGGGTCGCGGCCGAGGTGGCTCGTCGCGGCCGCACGTTGTCGCACTTCGCCGGCGCACGGTTTGCGTTCTCCGACAGCCATCCGTTCGTCGACGGGGAGTCGCCCACCGCATCTCTCGCGGTCCATCCGGCCCGCGCCGTGGCCTTCACCCCCGGCCTCGACGCGACCGGCGTTCGCTCCTTGACCGCTTCGACCCAGGTGGTTGCCGTCGGACGAGACGGAACGAGCCGACCCATCGACGCCCCCGGCCTGCACGATCTGGCCGTCGCCGAAGCCGCTTCAGCCTCCGCCGGCACTTCGGACGATTTGCTCATCGACCTGATCCTGGAGCCCGGCGAGCGCGGATTCCCCGCCTATGCGGTGGGCGATGGCGGCAATACCCACTTCTACCTGGTGCGATCCGAAGTGCTGCGGTTCGAACGTCACCCGTTCGGAACGATCGCGGGAATCGGTTTGCTGGTCGGTTCGCTCGACTCGGCAATGGCGGCGCTCGCCCCGTTGACCCCGAACGATGCTGCCGATGTCACTGCGGCCATGCGCCGTGTCGCATCCCCGCTGATCGTCGATGGCTTGCGACGCCTCGCCGCCGACGAGGTCGACGAGCGCGTCGATCAAGCTGATCACCTGGCTCACGAGGAACTCGATGCGATCCTCGGTGCGTTCCACGGTGGTACCGACGCGACGTTCGACTGGCGGCTCGGCACCCTGCACGAGTCGCTCGCCGCGACCTTGTTGATCCCGTTCGACCACGTCATCCGTGCCGCTCCGTACGCGATGTCCCTGGCGGTCGGCGCCGACGACGCCGCGATGGCGTCGGTCGCCATCCACGACGTGACGGGCGAGGGGCATTTCCCGCTCGACGGCCAGTGGACGCTGGAGACCGAGGTGAACGGCATCGCGGCCGGCAGTGTGCCCGTGATGGACGGCGACGGTGCGACGCACCACCGCCGTATCGGATGGAGCCTTCCCGTCTCCGTCGGGGCGGCCGGCGCGTCGGATGCGTCCACAGCCGCCGCCCCGATCGTCATCGAGGTTCGGCTGACCGCCGCGGAAGACCTATGCGTACTCACCGGCCGTGGGGTGCTCCAACCCGCCGTGGCCGGCGGCTATCACCATTGCGCCGTTCCGCTGCGAGCGACGTCCGGTGGACGCGTCGATGCGGTGGTGCGCCTCGACGCCATGACGGTCGGCGCGGGGGCGTCCATCTCCGACCCGTCGGCGGCGGAATTCGACGACGGACGCCGCCGCACCTACGCCCGGCGTCTGGGCGTGGCCTTGGCCGCGTCGTTCAGCGAGCTCTTTCCAGCTGCGCTGCAGTCGGTGCGATCGCGTCGCTAGCAGAGGTTGACTGCCGAGGTCGACAGCCGAGATCGATAGCCAAGATCGATAGCAGAGATCGATAGCTATGCCGGGGACGATTGGCCGCCGAGCACCCATCGTCGCGTGCCGTGGCCGGACAGGAGTCGGGCGGCCTGCATCCCGGGGAAGTGACACGGCAGCAGAGTTGTTGACGCATCCTCGGCCTCGCGCAGGAGGGCCTGGCGCGTGCGTATCGCCAGTTCGGGGTCGACATCGGCGATGAACTGCCACTCGGTCTCGGTGAGCTGGGCCGGGCAATGGAGCGCGTCGCCCAAGAGGATGAGCCGCTCGTCGCCGCTCGACACCACGATGCTCGTATGTCCGGGTGTGTGGCCCGGCGTGGCCCTCGTTGTCACGCCCGGCAGAATCGTGACGTCGTCGCGGTCGACCAACGACACCCGGTTCTCGATCGCCCGCAGTCGCGCCACGACCTTCGGTCGGGCGTCTGGAGTCTCGACGAAGTGCTCCCAATCCGCCGCGCCGATGTGCACCGTGGCCTTGGGAAACGTCGGCTCGGCGTCCCGCTCGACCCAGCCCATGTGATCGCGGTGGAGGTGGGACAGGATGACCGTGTCGATGTCGCCGGGCTGTACGCCGAGCGACGCCAGGCTCTGCAACAGCGCGCCGGCATCGAACATCGAGTCGTGGACGTCACCGACGCCGGTGTCGATCAGCAGCAAGCGTCCTGCGACACGGACGAGGAAGCCGCCAACCGGCACGACGAGATCGCCATCGTCGTCGAGCAGGTGCTGGTGGTCGGTCCAATCGCTACCCGGCCACATCGTCGGCTTGAGCACGGCGATGCCGTCGTACACAGGTTGCACGACGATGTCGCCGACACGAATGGACTGGATCATCGCGCGATCCTGGCGCGCCGAGCGGCGCTCAGGCGGTGGGTAGCCAAGCGGGGCGGGTCGACTCGAAGGCGTCGATGTCGGCGACGTGCGACATGGTGATGCCGACGTCGTCGAGACCGTTGAGGAAGCGGTGCTGGTTCTGGGCCTCCATCGGAAAGCTCTCGACGAGACCGATCGCCGGAACCTCGACCACCAGACGTTCCATGTCGACGACGATCTCGGTGGCCGCATCGGCCTCGATCGCCTCCCAGATGCGCTCGACACCGGCCTCATTCAACGCCACGGGCACCAGGCCGTTCTTGGTGCAGTTGTTGCGGAAGATGTCCGAGAAGCTCGGGGCGATGACGGCGTTGAACCCGGCCTGTTGGATGGCCCAAACGGCGTGCTCGCGCGACGAGCCGACTCCGAAGGCCGGCCCGGCGACGAGGATCGACGCACCGGCGTAGCGCTCGTCGTTCATCACGAAGTTGCGGTCGTCCTTCCAGGCCGAGAACAGGCCCTTTTCGAATCCGGTCCGTTCTACGCGCTTGAGCCACTCGGCCGGGATGATCTGATCGGTGTCGACGTCGGAGCGCCGCAGCGGCACACCGGTGCCCGAGACAACATGAACTTCTTTCATCACAGATCCTCGGGAGTGGCGAAGTGGCCGGCGATGGCCGTAGCTGCGGCGACGGCGGGCGAGACGAGATGGGTGCGGCCGCCGGGACCCTGGCGGCCCTCGAAGTTGCGGTTGCTGGTCGAGGCGGAGCGCTCGGCGCGGGCAAGTTTGTCGGGGTTCATCGCCAGGCACATCGAGCAGCCGGGCTCCCGCCAGTCGGCGCCGGCCGCCCGGAAGACTTCGGGCAGGCCCTCGGCCTCGGCCTGGGCCTTGACCCGGTGGCTGCCGGGAACGACCATCACCCGCTTGACGGTGACCGTGCGGCCCTTCATCACCGCGGCCGCCGCCCGTAGGTCTTCGATGCGTGAGTTGGTGCACGAGCCGATGAACACAGTATCGACAGTGACGTCCCGCATCCGCGTGCCCGGTTCGAGGCCCATGTACTCGAGCGCGCGGGTGACGGTCTCCTGCGTCGTGGCATCGGCGTACGACGCCGGGTCGGGGATGATCCCGTCGAACGACATCACCTGGCCGGGATTCGTACCCCACGAGACCTGGGGGGACAGCGTGGCGGCGTCGAGCACGACCTCCTTGTCCCACAGGGCGTCGTCGTCGGAGACCAGGGTCTGCCAATAGGCGACGGCCGCGTCCCAGTCGGCCCCCTTCGGAGCATGATCCCGCCCCCGGAGATAATCGAAGGTGACTTGGTCGGGCGCGACAAGCCCGGCTTTGGCCCCTGCCTCGATCGACATGTTGCACAGCGTCATCCGGCCCTCCATCGACAGCGCCCGGATGGCAGAGCCGCGGTACTCGATGACATGACCGATGCCGCCGCCGGTGCCGATGTGGCCGATGATCGCCAGGATGACGTCCTTGGCGGTGACACCGGGCGGGAGCGAACCGTCGACGGTCACCGACATCCACTTGGGTCGGGCCTGCGGCAGGGTCTGGGTGGCGAGCACGTGCTCGACCTCGGATGTGCCGATCCCGAAGGCGAGCGCTCCGAACGCCCCATGGGTGGCCGTGTGCGAGTCGCCGCAGACGATCGTCATTCCCGGCAACGTGCGACCCTGTTCCGGTCCGATCACGTGGACGATGCCCTGGTTCGGATCGCCCATCGGAAAGTTGGTCACCCCGAATTCGGCGGCGTTGGCCCGCAACACCTCGATCTGACGCGCCGAGATGGGATCCTCGATCGGCTGGTCGATGTTGGCCGTCGGCACGTTGTGGTCCTCGGTGGCCACCGTGAGGTCGGGTCGGCGGACCTTGCGGCCGCTTAGCCGCAAACCGTCGAAGGCCTGGGGACTGGTGACCTCGTGCACGAGGTGGAGATCGATGTACAGCAGATCGGGTTCGCCGGTTGCGGAGTACACCACATGACGATCCCAGACCTTCTGGGGGAGCGTGGTCCCGGGCATGGGATGGCTCGCTTTCTGAGGGATGGGCTACGTGAAAGAGCGGTGCCAGTGTACGCGTGGTGATCCGGTCGGCCTACTCGATATGCCGGGCACCGCCGCCGGGCGGACGCCCCAGGTCAACGCCCAGATCTGGGCCGAACGCCCTACGTTTGCGAACCTTGGGTGATTACTCCCCGTAGTTATATTGAGGTGATTCGCACGTATCGTGCTCAAGCTCATTTGTCGATACCTAGCAGAAGACCGTTTCGTACGTGAACCTCTCGTTTCGCAAGAAAATATTCATCGTGGTCGCGCCGGCGTTGCTCGTCGTGTTGTTGATCGGAGCCGTACTCGTCCGTTTGACCCTGCGCGACTCCGACCTGGCGCATGCCGACGTACGTTCGGCCACCGCCGCCCATGCGGCGATGATCTTGCTCGACGAGGTGCAGGACGAGGGCCGTCACGCCGTGCGCATGGTCGTCGCGTCCGACGGCTCGGTCCGTGGCGAGTTCGAGGACCATGCGCGGCGGACCGATGCCGCCCACGAAGGGCTCGTCGGTCTGCTGGCCCGGATGCCGTCGTCGCCGCAGTCCGAACGGGTGATCCGGATGCTCGGCGACGACCTTCCCGCGCTGCGCCGTGCGGTGCTGGTCGCCGACGCGCCGAGTGCTGCCGCCCGGAAGGATGCCGCTGAGGTGACGTTGGCCGAGGTCGCCCGGGTATACGACGGGCTGTCGGGCGATCTGTCGACCCTGGCCGTGGTCCTCACCGGCTCGGCCCGGAGCACCCGGCTCAACGCCCGGTCGAACGAAGTCGTCGCCCTGCTCACATTCCAAGAGGCCTACAACCGCCAACTGCTCGAACTGCAGCGCCGACTCGGCGGCTCACCGGTCGGGATCAACGACGCCGCCGCCTACGACGCCGCGGTGGAGGCGGCCGATCGCAGCTATGAACGCCTCGTTGCCGTCGCCCGTCCCAAGACGATCACCGCGCTCGATCACCTGGTGAACGAGGCCCGGGCGACCGTCACGGCGGCGGGTGACAGCTATCTCGCCGCCGCCGCGGCGGGTCGTGTGCCGAGCATCACGGCGGCCTCGTGGATCGCAGCGGGCGACGAGGCGATGAGCGGCGTCCATCGTCTGCAAGGCGATCTCTCCGACGAGTTCCGTTCAGTGGCCCAAGAGGTCGAGCGGACGGCCCATCGTCGTGCCGCGGGGTACCTCGCTCTGTGTGTCGCCGCCTTCGCCGCCGCCGCCTTGGCGGCATACGTGGTCGGGCGCAGCCTGAGCCGCCGGCTGTCGGGGGTCACCCAATCGGCTCGGGCCATCGCCGTGGAGCGGCTCCCGGCGATGCTCGACACCCAATCCGGGGCGTCGGCCGAGGTGATCTCCGAGGCGATGCCGCAGATCGTGGTGGCCGGACACGACGAGGTCGCCCAACTGGCCGACGACTTCAACCGGGTTCTGCGTCTCGCCGTGGAGACGTCGGTCGAGCATTCGCAGCGGCAGGCGGCGATCCTGCACTCGCAACGTCAGGCCTCCGCGTTGACCCAACTCCTGGTCAGCCTCGGCCGGCGCAACCAGGCCCTCATCGATCGCCAACTGGAGCTTGTCGATCAGCTCGAGGCCGAGCAGACCGACGAGCGGACGCTGGCCGGTCTGTTCAGGTTGGATCACATGATCACTCGCCAACGACGCAGCGCCGAGAGTCTGCTCGTGCTCGCCGGCTCCCGACGTACCCGCACCTGGACCGATTCGCTACCGATCTCCCAGGTGTTGCGCGGTGCCATCTCCGAGGTCGCCCAGATGGAGAGGGTCTCGTTGGAGATCCTGGCCACCGACGATCTTGTGCTGTTGGGCACCCACGCCGTAGACCTCGCCCACCTCCTGGCCGAGTTGATCGAAAACGCGATCGCCTACTCCAATCCGGCGACCAATGTGCTCGTCCGCGCCGAGCGCGACGCCAACCAGCTGCGCCTGTTGATCGTCGACGCCGGTGTCGGAATGACGGCCGAACAGATGACGGTGGCCCACCTGCGCCTGGCCTCGCCCGTCGACTCGGTCGACATGGAGATCGACCAGGTCGGGTTCCAGGTCGTCGGTCGCCTGGCCCAGCTGATCGGAGTCGGGGTCCAGCTCGAAGCGGGTCCGGCGGGTGGCCTGGTGGTCATCGTCGCCGTTCCGATGGGCCTGTTCGAGGTCGGCGCCGATGGGCTCCACCCCCGCCGCCGTCGATCGAACCGGCTCGCTCTCGATGCTCCGTCTGCCGGCCAAGCGATCGCCCCGGCATGGCCGATGCCCGTCGTCGATCTCGGGTGGGCCGAGGCCGAGTTCACCTCGACGATGGGCGACGAGTCCTTGGCGTTCAACGCCGGTCGACATCTGGAGGGCCACACGGTGGGAGGTATGGCGGGCGGCGCGGCGGCCGTGGCGCGGCCGGTCGAGATCGCCATGCCCGGGCTGGTCGTCGTGCCGCCCGTCGGCGGAAACACAGCCGGCGGATCGGCGCATGCACCGCTCGCCCGCCGCGACACCCGTCGGCGTCAGCCTGAGCCATCTGACGGCGAATCGTCCACCCAGCCCGATCAGCGTGACACCCCGGCAATACGTCCCCTCCTGCCGACGGCGCGGTCGCAGGCGACCGACGCCCGTACCAGATTGGAGCGTCGTCGCGGCCTCGGGCGCTTCACCGAGGCGGTCGACCAAGGACGTGAGTCGGGGGATCCCCGATGAGCGACGTCGGTGCCCAGGCCCTGGGCTCGCGACTAGACGCCTTCGTCCATCGGGTCTCGGGGGTCACCGATGCCGTCGTGCTGTCGTCGGACGGTCTGTTGGCGGCGAAGTCGACCGGCATGGCCCGGGCCGTCGGGGATCTGCTCGCTGCGGCGACGGTCGGGGTGCTCGGCGTGGCTCGCAGTGGCGTTCGCCACCTGGGGGGCATCGCAGTCAACCAGATCATCGTCGAACTCGACGAGAGCTACCTGTTCTTCATGCCGATCGGCGGTGGCAACGCCCTGGCCGTCCGGTCGGCGATCACCGGCGACGTCGGAGCCGTCGGCTACGAGATGTCCCTGTTCGTCGACCTGCTCGCCGACACACTCACGGCCGAGGCGATCGAGGTTGCCCGGTCGATGTTGGCGATGAATTGAACGCCGCGATGGCCTCCGGGGCCCGATTCGTTCGACAGTTCGCCTTGACCGGTGGACGCGCCGCCGCGGCCGATGTGCTCGCGATCGAGACGATGGTCATGTCGACGCTGGCCCCGGTGGACGACGTCGGCATCCTCGCCCCCGAACACGAGGCGATCATCGAACTGGCCCGCCAACCGGTGTCGATCGCCGAGGTCGCCGCCCACATCCGACTTCACCTGGGCGTGGCCCGAGTGCTCGTCGCCGACCTGATACGCGGCGGCCATCTCTCCGTGGTGTCCCAGGCCACCGACCCCGATGGACCAGATCTCGAGGTCTTGGAACGACTGCTCGATGCCTTCCGCAAGCTCTGAAGCCGAGCGGGGTCCGGCCGTCGGTTGCCTCCCGCCTCCGCGTCGGGCACACATGCACGGCATGACAAACGCACATCTGGCCCGCTGGTTGGGTCGACAGCTCGCCGACCCGATGCCGCAGCTGAACCCGGCCCGCCTGTTCGGCCTGGTCGTCAACGATCCCGCCATGCTCGGGTCCAGCACCGCCGGGGGTGGCGCAGCCGGGGCCGTTCGATTCATCGCCATCGCCGATGGCGACCCGTACGTGCTGCTCGCCGGCCCGGCAGCCATCGCCGCCGGGCGCTACGACGCGCTCGCCTTGGTCGCCATCGGATCGGTGTCCAGCCGGCACATCGACCACCTCGGTCGCTCCCACCCCCGCACCGTGGCGATCGTGGTCGCCCTGAGCTTGGGGGCCGAACCCGGCTACTACGTCTGGGATGTCGACTCCGGCGAGGTCATCGACGGCATTGCGGCCGCCGGAGACCTTCCGGCCGCGGTGGACCGACTCCGATCGACGGCCGCCTGAACGCGTCGCCCGTGGCCTAATCTGACCGATCGGAACCGATCGAAAGGGCCCATGGTGACCACCACCGAGACCGGGATGACCGACCAACAGACCAATCGCTGGGCCGACGAGGTGAAACGACTCGCTCGGGCCCGCGACGCGGTGATCCTGGCCCACAACTATCAACTCCCCGAGATCCAGGACATTGCCGACCACGTCGGGGACTCGCTGGCCCTGTCCCGGGTGGCCGCCTCGGTCGACGCGTCGACGATCGTGTTCTGCGGCGTCCACTTCATGGCCGAGACGGCCAAGATCCTCAGCCCCGACAAGACGATCATCATTCCCGATGAAAGGGCGGGGTGTTCGCTGGCCGACAGTATCACCGCTCCCGAACTCAAGGCGTGGAAGGCGGAACATCCCGGGGCCGTCGTCGTCTCGTATGTCAACACCACCGCGGCGGTCAAGGCGGAGACCGACATCTGTTGCACCTCGTCGAATGCGGTCGATGTCGTGCGCTCCATCCCCGACGACACCACCGTCCTGTTCTGCCCCGACCAGTTCCTCGGAGCCCATGTGCAGCGCCTTACGGGCCGTACGAACATGCACATCTGGATGGGGGAGTGCCACGTCCACGCCGGAATCAACGGCGCTGACCTCAAGGCCCGCGTCGAGGCGGAACCCGACGCCGAACTGTTCATCCATCCCGAATGCGGCTGCGCGACCAGTGCGCTGTATCTCGCCTCGGCCGGCGTGGTACCGGCCGAGCGGACCAAGATCCTGTCGACGTCGGGCATGGTCGACGCCGCTCGCAACACCACCGCCGCCAAGGTGCTGGTGGCCACCGAGACCGGCATGCTGCACCAGCTGACCAGGGCGAACCCCCTGGTGATCTTCGAGCCGGTCAATCGAGCGGCCGTCTGCAAGTACATGAAGATGATCACCCCGGCCAAGCTGTTGCGGTCGTTGCAGGACGGCAACGACGTGGTCGACGTTCCCCACGACATCGCCGACCGGGCGCGGGCGTCGGTCGAGCGGATGATCGCCATCGGCTCGCCGTCGAAGACCGGCGAATGAGCGGTCTGCCGCGGGCTCTTGCCGCACCGGCCGCCACCTGGGAACGTGACGTCGACGTCGTGGTTCTCGGCTCCGGTGCGGCGGGACTGGCCGCTGCGCTCGGGTTGCGGCCGGCCCGGTCCGTGTTGATCGTCACCAAGGACACGCTCGACGCCGGCTCGACGGCGTGGGCGCAGGGAGGCTTGGCGGGCGTGCTCGACCCGGCCGACTCTCTCGAAAATCACGTCCGTGACACCCTCGCCGCCGGTGCCGGACTGTGCGACGAGCAGGTCGTGCGCGCCTTGGTGTCGTCCGCACCCGATGCCATCCGAGAGTTGATCCGGCTCGGCGCGGTGTTCGATCCCGGAGCCGATGGAACACCGGCGTTGACCCGTGAGGGCGGCCACTCGCACAATCGCATCGTCCATGCCGGTGGCGACCAGAGTGGGGCCGAGGTGCAGCGCACCCTCGACGAGGCGGCGGTCGCGGCTGGTGCCGAGGTGCTCGATCGGGCGTTCGCCCTCGACCTGATCGTCGGAGCGGGACCCGACGGACGACCCGCGGCCGCCGGGGTGAGGATTGCCCGCATCGATACGGAGGGACGGTGTGTCTCGGTCGGCATCGTGCGCTGCGCGGCCGTGATCATCGCCACCGGGGGCTATGGGCAGGTGTTCGGATCGACCTCGAATCCGCCGGCGGTGACGGGCGACGGCCTGGCCCTGGCCCTGCGCGCCGGCCTGGCCGCCCGTGACGTGGAGTTCGTCCAGTTCCACCCGACCGTGCTGTGGCGGGGCGCCGATGCAACGGGTCAGCAGGCCTTGATCAGCGAGGCCGTACGGGGCGAGGGGGCCGTCCTGTTCGACGGGCTCGGCCGACGGGTGATGAAGGGTGTTCACCCCCAGGAGGATCTTGCTCCCCGCGACGTCGTTGCCGCACAGATCAGCCGGACGATGGCCGAAGCCCCGGGAGGTATCGGTGACCATGTCTTTCTCGATGCGACGCATATGGGTGAGCGTTTCTACACGCGCTTTCCGACGATCACCGCCGCCTGTCGCTCGGCCGGGGTCGATCCGGCGACCCAGCGCATTCCCGTGGCGCCTGCGGCGCACTACGTCTGCGGCGGCATCGTCGCCGATCTCGACGGGAGGACGTCGATGCCGGGCGTGTTCGCCGTGGGCGAGGTGGCCTGTACGGGACTCCATGGGGCCAACCGGCTGGCGTCGAACTCGTTGACCGAAGGTGTCGTCGCCGGGACCCGGGTCGGGCAGGCGCTTACCCGGGAACTGCCCGATCGGGCGGCGATCGATGCGAACTCGGTGAAGCCGATCAACGGTCCGTTGCTCAATCCGGCCGAGCGCGTCGATTTGCGTTCGGCCATGTCTCGGCATGTCGGAGTGCTGCGGACTCCTCAGGGGCTGCGCTCGGCCCTCGGCCAATTGGCCGCGCTCGGCGAGGCGACGACGACGGCGGTGACCGGCTCGCGCCGAGCGTGGGAGGCGACCAACATGCTCACCGTGGCATCGTCCGTGGTGGCCGCCGCCCGTGCCCGAACGGAAAGTCGCGGCTGCCATCGGCGCACCGATTGGGCCGAACCCCGCGATCTCTGGCTGACGCACCTGACGATCTCGGTCGATGCCCAGGGCGATCTGGCCGTCGATGGCATTCCCGAGGGGGCCTGATGTTTCATCCATTGTCGCAGCTGACGCGGGAGCGGCTGATCGCCGGGGGGCTCGATCCCGACGCGGTGGCCGCAATCGTGCGGATGGCCGTCGCCGAGGATTTGGCCGGGGGAATCGATGTCACCTCGACGGCGACCGTACCGGCCGATCAACGGTCGATCGGCGAGTTCACCTCGCGCTCGCCCGGGGTGCTGTCGGGCCTGGCGGTCGCCGCGGCGGTGATCGAGACGGTCTGTGGCGTGGCAGCGTCGGAGTTCGAGTATCTCGCCCATGATGGCGACCGGGTCCACGGGGGGCGTGCCCCGGTGGCCCGGGTCACGGCGCCGACGCGTTCGTTGTTGACGGCCGAACGCACCGCGCTGAACCTGTTGTGCCACATGTCGGGCGTGGCGACGATCACCGCCCGCTGGGCCGACGCGCTGGTCGGCACATCGGCGCGCGTGCGCGACACCCGCAAGACTATGCCGGGATTGCGGGCTCTGCAGAAGTACGCAGTGCGCTGCGGCGGCGGCATCAATCACCGCATGGCGCTGTCGGACGCCGCGCTGGTGAAGGACAATCACGTCCTCGCCGCCGGCGGCGTTCGTGAGGCCTTCGAGCTGGTCAGAGGGCTGGACGGGCAGATTCCTGTGGAGATCGAGGTCGATTCGCTCGACGGTTTGCACGAGGCGCTCGAGGCTGGTGCCGATGTGATCCTGCTCGACAACTTCGTGCCGGCCCAGATGCGTGAGGCCGTCGCCGTCCGCAACCGACTCGGCCCGAACGTGACCCTCGAAGCATCGGGTGGGCTCACGTTGGAGGATGCGCGCGAGGTCGGTGAGACCGGCGTCGACTACATCGCCGTCGGCGAGCTGACCCACTCGGTCCGCGTGCTCGACCTCGGCCTCGACCTGCGCGAGATCGTCAGCTGACCGGGGAACGTCGATCCGTCCGGCGGAGTTCGGCAATGCCGTGACCTCGCTCCCCTCGTCGGTGACCATGTCGATGAGGGCCGGATCGGCCGTCACCAGGCGCGCCCCCCGATCGATGCAGAGCGCGGCGGCGATGCAGTCGGCCGGCGCCGATCAGCCGGTGGTGCGGGCGCGGTAGCGGCGTTGGGCGATGACCCAACCGAGGGCGACGAGCGCAAGGCTGTAGATCCAGGCGGCGGCGACCGGATGGTCGATCGGCCAGATGTGCTTGGTGACCGGGGCGACCGGGTTGCCGAACAGTGTTCGCACGGCGGCCACTACGACGCTCACCGGATTGACCGACGCAATCCATTGCAGCACGTTCGGCAGTGAGTCGATCGGGACGAAGGCGTTGGACAGGAATGTCACGGGGAAGACGATCACGAAGCCGATGCCCATCACCGCGTCGGGCGAGCGCACCAGGATGCCCAGCCAGAGCCCGATCCAGATCATCGCCGAGGCGAAGACGCCGAGCAGCAGGAACGCCTCGAGCGTGTGGGTGACGCCCGAGTGGGCGCGCCAGCCGATGATCAAGCCGGTCAGGAGAATGATGGCGACGGTGAGGATCGACCCGATCAGCTCGGCCAGGTAGTGGCCGAGCAGATACGCCGACGGTCGGGACGGCAGCGACCGGAACCGGTCGATCACGCCCTCCTGCAGGTCGGTGGCGATCGACATGGCCGGGCCCATCATGGCGAAGGCCAGCGTCTGGATGAGGATGCCACCGATGAGGTATTCCTTGTAGCCGGCGCCGTCGACGTTGATCGCCCCGCCGAACACGTAGGCGAACAGCAACACGAACATCAACGGTTGCACGGTCACGTTGGTCAGCTTCTCGGGCACCTGGCGGATGTGCTCGAGGTTGCGGCGGGTGAAGATCGTGGCCTCGGTGAGAAGGGTGTTGCTACTCATGCCGGCACCGCCTCGCTCGATCGTTTCGCACTCGTCAAGGTGAGGAAGACGTCGTCAAGCGTGGCCTCTCGACGGGTGACGTCGAGCGCGTCGATGCCGGCCTCGTCGAGGGCTCGGACCACATCGATGGCCCGGACGCCGTTCTTCACCGGCGCGGTCACGACGAACAGCTGATCGTCGACAGTCGGTTCGCTGTCGGCGAAGGGAATCAGGGCGGTAACCGCCTCGCCGAGTTGCTCGATGCCGGCCAGCTTGATGTCGAATCGCTGATCACCGATGCGCGCCTTGAGCGCCGTGGGTGTGCCGTGCGCCACGGTCTCACCGTGGTCGAGTACGACGATGTCATCGGCCATGCGGTCGGCCTCCTCGAGATACTGCGTGGTGAGGATGATGGTCGTGCCGCCGGCGACCAGGTCGGTGAGCATCTGCCAGAGGTCGCCTCGGCTACGCGGATCGAGCCCGGTGGTCGGCTCGTCGAGGAACAGCACTTCGGGATCGCCCATCAGGCTGGCGGCCAGATCGAGCCGCCGACGCATACCCCCGGAGTAGGTCTTCACGAGCGCAGTGGCGAACTCGGCGAGATCGAGTTGCTCGAGCAGTTCGTCGCCCTTGCGTCGGGCGGCCACCTTCGACATGCCATGCAACCGGCCGATGATCTCGAGGTTCAGTCGGGCGGTCATCAGGCCGTCGACCGTCGCCTGCTGGGCGGCGACGCCGATACGGCCGCGTACGGCCGAGGCCTGGCGAACGACGTCGAGCCCGGCCACCGTGGCCGACCCCTCCGTCGGTTGGCTGAGCGTCGTCAGGATGCGGATCGCCGTGGTCTTGCCCGCCCCGTTGTGACCGAGGAGTCCGAGCACGGTGCCGGGCTCGACTCTGAGGTCGAGATGGCGAAGCGCCCAGAGATCGCCGAATCGCTTTCCGAGCCCGTTGACGGTGACGCCCCCACTGGCGGTGTGCGGGTGCAATCGGGTGGCTCCTGCTTGTTCGTACATAGTACGAACAACATTAGCAGTACACTGTACGAATGGCAACGGATTCTTGGCGAGACTCAACTCCGCCTCCTCACGCGTCGGCGAAGAGTGAGGCTATGCGCCAATTCGTCGCCGACATCGCCGATATCGCGGCCGAGAAGGCCGAAGCGAAGGTTACTGCCAAGCTCGCCAAGGTCGCCGACAAGACGATGAAACACGCCGAGGTCCTCGATCGCCTCGCCGCCCATCTCGATGCTCTCGACGTATGGACGCGATCTGCGCCCGGTAGTCGCAAGCCGCGTTTCAGCCGCGACGACATCGCCGCGGCGGCGATCAACATTGCCGACGCCGAAGGGTTCGAGGCGGTGTCGATGCGTCGCCTGGCCGCCGAGCTCGGGGCCGGAACGATGACGCTATACCACTACGTGCGGACCAAGGACGAGCTCCTCACCCTGGTGGTCGACGCCTTCCTCGGCGAGGTGGTGGTCCCGCGTGACGTACCGCTGCCCGGCGACTGGCGGGCGGCGATCACGATGATCGTCACTCGATCACGTGATGGGCTGCGCCGGCACCCGTGGGTGCTCGACATCGCCGACGACCCGAACATCGGCCCCAACGCCATGCGCCATTTCGACCAGTCGTGGCAGGCCGTGTCGACGCTCGACGCCGACGTCCAGACGAAACTCGACCTGATCACCGCCGTCGACGAGTACGTCTTCGGGTTCTGCACTCTCGAGCGGAACAACGCCTCGAACGCCGGTCGTGACGCAAGCATGGTGGGTTACATCCAAGAGCTGCTCGATCGTCACGAGTACCCAGCCTTGAGCGGCCTGGTTGATGAGTTAGGGCTCGCCGACGCCTGGTCGATGATCCAAACGCATGCCGATGGGGCCGGGAGATTCGAACGCAACCTCGATCGGCTCCTCGACGGGTTCGAGCGGGGAACTGGTCGCGATCGATGATCGCCCGCTGGGCGGTTCGGCCGCGGGCCGCAGTGGAACCTCGAGTTCGATGTTGCGTTGCGCGGTCCACGCCGATTCACGCTCGCCCATCGGGGTGGACGGCGGGGCGCTGACCATCGGCCAGATCTCCTCGGAGATTCGGCGGTAGTTGCCCGTCGCCCGCAGTTGGCCCATCAGGGCATACAGGCCGAGGTTGATCCGCTGGATGAACACGAATGCCCGCGGCACCGTCGCGTACTGGGCGATCGGTGAGGTCCGGTCGAAGGTGTGTCGAACGATGGCCGAGGAGTACTCGGGAGTCCAGGTCATCGTCTGGCTGACGCGAACCGGTTCGTAGAACCGCGAGAAGTACCGGCCGACCTCCTCGGTGTCGACGGGGGCGTTGGGGGCGAGCATCCCCGCCGATTCGACGATCCGGCGATACCGGGCGAGGTCGGGGCGGATCACCGCGCAGGTGATCATCTCCTCGAATGTGGACATCTCCTCGTCGGTGAAGTACTTGACCAGTCCGAAGTCGAGGAACGTCACCCGTCCGCCGCCATGAAACAGATAGTTGCCCGGATGCGGGTCGCCGTTGAACGCCCGGAAGCGATACAGGCTGCGGAACACGAAGCGGTAGATCGACTCGGCGGCCAGATCACGCTCCTCGGTCGACCATGTCATCAGCTCATCCCACTTCGCCCCGCTGACCAGTTCGGAGGTCAGCACCCGTGCCGTGGACAGCGGGCCGATCACCGATGGCACGTGGAAGTACGGGTGGTCGCGGTAGTAATCGGCGAACGCCTGTTGGTTGCGGGCCTCGAGTTCGTAGTCGAGTTCATCGACGATCCGTTCGCGGATCTCGGCGACCATCTCGGCCGGGTCAAGCCCGGAAAAGCCCTGCTTGAGGATGGTGCCGAGCAGATCGGCGGTGCCCAGATCGGCCTCGATCGCCTCGGCGACCCCCGGATACTGCACCTTGACGGCGACGGCCCGTTCGATACCGGTGGTCGGGTCGCGCCACAGCGCCCGATGAACCTGACCGATCGAGGCGCTGGCGATGGGCTCGGGATCCCATTCGACGAACAACTTCTCGGGCGGCAGACCGAGTTGCTGTTCGATGACCTCGGCAGCGAGTTCGGCCGACATCGGCGGCGCGTTCGACTGCAACTGGGCGAGGGCCATCCGCATCGGCTCGGGCAGTCCCTCGTCGAGATAGCTGGCCATCTGGCCGAGCTTCATCAACGCGCCCTTCATCTGCCCGAGCCGCTCGGCGACGGCCTCGGCGGTCTTCAACTCGCGCTCGTGATCGAGTTGCTCGCGCCTGTCGGCCGAGGCGAACACCTTGCGCGCCGCCGTCGACGCGTACGTCGCCCCGACCGCTGCGCCGAGCCTGGCCACCTGGACGTTCCTGGCGGTCCGAGAGCGGGCGGTGAGCGCCTCGCCGGCGTGACGGGCTCGACGTCGGCGGGCGCCGAGCACACCGAGAACAGAGGCGACTGCGCCGCCAAGGAGCAGGAGCCGCCGAGGTTTCATCGGTTCCAGGATGCCGACGCTTTCAGGTGTCGACAACCGGCCACCATCTCACGTTCGTCGGTGCCCGCCCGCCGGTCACCCAGGACAGGCCGTCATCCTTCCTGTTCGATTCAACCTCCTGGCTGACGGACAAGCCCAACCGCCCGCGGCTCGCCGGATCGCGCGAACGCGCCCAAGAATGTCTGGTGGCAGCCGAAATCGTCCCACCGAGGGCAAACTTGGGCGCGCCGTGGGGACACGGCGGGTGGGGGTGCCGCGGAAGCGACGACACTCAGGCCGGTGGCGGAGCGACTGCCGCGGTGCGGTCGAGGGTGGAGCGGATGGCTCGGATCAGGAGCGGGATGTAGTCGGCTGCCAGGGCGACGACCGAATCGTGGTCGCCGTCGATACGGAACGCCTCGGCGCCGGGGATCAGCAGAAACAGGGCGATCTGGCGTCGGGTCGGCACGATGCGGTCGTTCATCGTGATCACCACCGACGTCGGGGTGGTGATCGTCGGCAGCCAGTCGCGTGAAGCGTAGGCACCGATGGCCTGGCCGGCTTCGAGCACCGTCCGCCAGTCGTGCCGGCTGACCTCGTGGATGGCCCAGGGCTCCCACTGACGCGCTTTGCGCTGGAGATACACCTGATCGGTGATCCGTTCGCGCAGTTGGGCGGGCGTGACTCGGGCGACCGCGGCGAGCCCGGCCATGGTGATGAACGGGAGTTTCGTGCGGTTCGTGGTGGTGAACCAGCCCGCCGTCGAACACAGCACCAGGCCATCGAGTCGCTCGGGATGATCGCGGGCGATCAACTGGGCGATCGTGCCGCCCATCGAGTACCCGATCGCCACGAACCGGTCGACTCCGAGCAGGTCGGCGACGGCGATGGCATCCTCGGCACAGTCCGCCAGGCGGAAGCGGCGGCGGCTGCGGATGCCCCGACCGTGGCCGCGGTGGTCGATGGCGACGATCCGGAAGTGCTGGCCGAGGATGTGGTAGCAGGTGAACCAGTTGAGGTCGGCGGTTGCGGTCCACCCGTGCAGCAGCAGCAGCGTCGGCGCCCCGGGCGGCCCGGGGAGTTCGCGGATGAACGTCGTGCCACGGCCGGGCAGCTCAACCTGCCGGCCTGGAGGCAGCTCGGGCGATTGGATATCGCGGCGCGGATCGGTCATCGACGCAGCGGGTCACGCGTCACCGCGCCCGACACCGTTGGCTCACCGGTCAGGCGGTCTCGACCTTCTTGACCGTGACCCGCAATTCGGCTCCCGTGGGTGTGGTGTACGTCACGACGTCGCCGGCCCGGGCACCGACCAAGGCCTCGCCGAGGGGTGATTTGGGCGAGACGACCTCGACCCCGTCGCCGCGCTGCTCCACCGAGTCGAGTAGATACCGCTCGGCCATGTCGTCGCCGTCGCCCTCGTACACGATGGTCACGATCGAGCCGACGGAAACGACTCCCGCTTCGCCGCCTTCGATGATCTCGGCATTCTCGATGATCGATTCGAGTTGGCGGATGCGGCCCTCCATATGACCCTGCTGATCCTTGGCCGCCTGGTAGTCACCGTTCTCGGAGAGGTCTCCCATCTCCCGGGCGCGCTGGATGATCTCGGAGAGTTCGATGCGGCCACGTGTCGTCAGATCGTGATGCTCCGCCGCCAGACGCTCGTAAGCGCTGCGAGACAGTTGCTGTACCTGAGCCATAGGGATGCAAAGCTACCTTCCGTCTGCTCACTCGTCGCACCGTGGTTCGCTGCGACCGCTATGGGTGGGGAACGAACTCACCGTTGAAATCGGCTCGGAGCGGCCGCTGACCAAGGAGAAAACGACAAATGGCGCACCGCATCGCGGTCATCGGTGGCGATGGCATCGGTCCTGAGGTCACCGCCGAGGCGATCAGGGTGGTGCGAGCCGCCGGTGTGCACCTCGACACCACCGACTTCGACCTCGGAGGTGCCCGCTATCTGCGCGACGGCGAGATCCTGTCCGACGCGACCCTCGACGAGTTGTGCGGCTACGACGCCATCCTGCTCGGCGCCGTCGGAACACCCGAAGTGCCGCCGGGCGTGATCGAACGAGGGCTGCTGCTCAAGATGCGCTTCGAACTCGACCTGTACATCAACCAGCGGCCATTCGCCGGCACTGCGCCGGGACAGTCCACACCGCACGAATTCATCGTCATTCGGGAGAACACCGAGGGCCCGTACGTCGGCGAGGGGGGAGTGCTGCGCAAGGGCACCGTCCACGAAGTGGCCACGCAGGGTTCGGTGAACACCTGGAAGGGCGTCGAGCGGGCCTGCCGGTATGCGTTCGAGTTGGCTGCCGGACGAGATCGCAAGCACCTCACGCTGGTCCACAAGACGAACGTGCTCACCTTCGCCGGCGATCTGTGGCAGCGCGGATTCAACGCCGTCGCCGCCGAGTTTCCGCAGGTGTCGACGGCCTACAACCATGTCGATGCGGCATGCATCTACTTCGTCCAGGACCCGCATCGCTACGACGTCGTGGTCACCGACAACTTGTTCGGCGACATCCTCACCGATCTCGGCGGAGCGGTATCGGGTGGCATCGGCCTTGCGTCGAGCGCCAACCTCAATCTGTCATTCAATCCGAGGAAGCTCCGGTTGCCGCAACGGGCGACCGTGTCCTTCTCGGTGAGCAACCCGCTCGGCGCGGCCGACCTGCAGTTGCATGGCTCGAACAAGCTGCG